>CAMDJS010000007.1 GCA_945900685.1 Bordetella parapertussis | reverse complement strand
CAACATCACCGGCTTGACGACAGCACAAGTGGCAGGCATGGGCACCACGCAAGTCAGCAGCTTGACCACCAGCCAGTTGGTGGCGATGACGACCGCACAAATTGCAGCGATGGAGACAGCTGATGTGGCGGCCATGGGCACGACACAGGTGGCGTCGTTGACAACATCTCAAGTCAAGTCCATGACGACCGCGCAAGTGGTGGGCTTGGGCTCAACACAGATCAGCAGCATGACGACCACGCAGTTGGTGGCGATGACAACGGCTCAAATCGCAGCCATCGAAACATCTGATTTGGCGGCCATCACCACCACCCAGTTGGTGAGTGTGACGACCTCTCAAATTGCTGCATTGACGACCACGCAAGTGGTGGGCTTGGGCTCGACCCAGATCAGTAGTTTGACGACCAACCAACTTTCATCGTTGACGACCACGCAAGTGGCAGCGATGGAGACCTCTGATTTTGCGTCCATCACTTCGGCACAAATCAGCAAGTTAACCACTACCCAGTTTGAGTCATTGACAACCGCGCAAGTGGTCGCCTTGGGCACCTCGCAGGTAGCGTCTTTGACTACGGCTCAATTGGTTGCGTTGACCACTGAACAGGTGACCGCCATGGAAAGCCAGGACTTGGCGGCGCTGACAACTGCACAGATATCGGGCTTGTTGAAAGCCTTGTAACCCTGAGAAAAGGTAAAACCAGTAAAGTTTTACCTTTTCTTGCCGATATTGCTCCACGACCTGGTGTGTCCAGGATCTTGGAGAATTTCAATGGCAACAGCAATTTCAGGTATTTCAAGTCTATCGGTGACCGGCATCAGAGCCTTGGCTACTGCTGATATTGCTTTAACTACTTCAGATATTTCGTCGCTGACCAGCGTGCAAATCGCCGCCATGTCAACCTCGCAGATTGCAGCATTCAACACCACGGCTATCAGCAGCCTCAGTACAGCCGCCATCAGCAGTTTTTCTGTCAATCAGGTGTTTGCCTTGATCACTGCGCAAATTGCAGCATTGACCACAGATGAAATAAGCGCATTGAAAAGTACCCAAGTGGCCGCCATGGGTACGAACCAAATTGCAGCATTAACCACAGACCAAATAGTCGCCTTAACTACGTCGCAAGTCGCCAAGATGACCACAGCGCAAGTCGCTGCCATCACCACCGCTCAGATTGCAGCGATGGAAACCGATGACTTAATGAGCCTCTCCAGCACCCAGGTCAGTGCGCTCAAGACCACCCAACTTTCAGCCATCAGTACTGACCAGTTCAATGTACTGAAAACCAATCAAATCAAGGGACTGACCTCTGCGCAGGTAGCCGGTTTGTCCACGGATCAAATAGTTGCGCTCAACACCAGCCAGGTTCAGGTGCTCACCACGGTGCAAGTCGCCGCCATCACATCCGGGCAGATAGCTGCCATGGAAAGTGAAGATTTGGTGTTGCTGTCTTCGGCACAATTTAAAAATCTTTCATCAAGCGCCATTGCCAGCCTGACCACTTCTCAATTGACTGACGTGACCAGCACACAGCTCAACAGCATGACAACCACGCAGGTTGCCAACTTAAGCACGTCGCAAATCGCTTCATTGTCGACGACCCAATTCAGTAAATTCGGCACGACCCAACTGGCTGCGTTGACCAGCAAACAAGTTGCTGCCATAGAAACCAACGATCTCGTCTTACTCAGCACCAGTCAACTCAAGGTCATGACCACCACGCAGGTCGCTTCATTGGGTTCTGATCAGTTGGCTGCATTGACCACACAGCAAATCAATTCGCTAAGTACGAACCAATTGACGGCGCTGAGTTCAGCAGCCATTGTGGGTCTTGAAACAGTGGACCTGGTTGCCCTGACCACCAAGCAAGTCAACAGTCTGAAAACCAATCAAATTTCAGCCTTGAGCAGCGATCAGATGGTTTCATTGACAACGAATCAGGTTAAGAACCTCAGCACCACATTGCTCAATAACCTGACTACATCGCAGATTGTCGACTTGACTTCCGATCAAATCACGGCATTGACCACAAGGCAAATCAACACTTTAAGCACCAAAAGTTTGGCTTCATTAGAGACGGCAGATTTGGCAGTGCTCAACACCACGCAAGTGAGGGCGTTGAGCAGTGCGCAATTGGGTTCCCTCACAACCGATCAAGTGGTGTCATTGACCACCTTACAGGTATCGAAGTTAAGCACGGTTCAACTGGTTGGATTGACATCGGTACAAATCAAATCGATAGAAACCGAGGACTTGCTCACGTTGTCAACGGCGCAGTTGAGTAAGTTGACCACGGCGCAATTGACAGGCTTGAGCACGACTCAGATTGATGCAGTCACTACGACCCAACTCAGTGGAATGTCTACGCAGCAATTGAGCTCACTCAGCACATTGCAAATAGCTGCGCTCAAAACAGACCATGTCAGCGCGCTGAAAACCACACAGTTGGCAGCATTGACCACCACGCAAATTTCCGCGATGGAAACAGATGATTTGGTGGCTATCACAACGACCCAAGTGCAGTCACTCAAGGCTGCACAGTTGGCTTCCATCACCACCACGCAAATGCTGTCCGTGACGACAACCCAATTGAATGTGTTGAGCAGCACACAGGTCAGCGGTTTGACAACTACCCAATTGAAAAATTTGTCAACCATTCAATTGTCCAATCTCACCACAGCACAGATTGCGTATTTATCGACAGCGCAACTCAATGCATTGGCGACAGAGCAGATTCAATCTATCACCACGAACCAGATTGCCAAATTGACCACAAGTCAGTTGTCCACGCTGACCACGGCACAAGTCGTCGCCATGACTACGGATCAATTTGCGAGTCTTCAAACGAATCAAATTGCCTCCTTGACCACGACGCAAATAGCGAATATCGAAACCACGGACATGGCATCGATCACTACCAGCCAGGTAGCCGGATTTAAATCCAGCCAATTGGCCGTCTTGAGTTTGAATCAGATTGATGCATTGACGACCAGTCAATTGACCAATTTAAGCACCACGCAAATGTCAGGGTTGACGACGACTCAAATCCAGGGTCTGTCAATGACCCAGTTTTCAAATCTCACGACCAGACAGTTGTCCAATTTGACGACCTTGCAGGTGGCGTCTGTGGAAGTGGTTGACCTCGCTAGTTTGACCACTACTTCACTGTCATCTTTGACCACAAAACAACTCAGTGTGCTGACGGCCGATCAGGTGGCAGGCTTGACAACCACACAAATGATTAATTTGACCACCAAGCAATTGGTGGGATTGAGCTCAACACAAATTGCTTCGATTGAAAATGATGATTTGATTTTGATGACAACGACGCAAATCGTGTCATTGGATACCAACCAAATCAGCGGCTTGATTGCTGACCAAATTGCAGTGATGACAACCAATCAGGTCAAGTCACTGACTACCTCACAGCTGTCTCAATTCAGCGCGGCACAAGCAGCTGCCATCACCACAGATCAAGTGGTTGCGATGACCACCACCCAATTAACCAATCTCAGCTCCACTCAATTGGGAAGTATGGATTCCGACGTATTCGCTGCAATGCTTACGGCTCAGCTGTCTTCACTGACAGTTTCCCAACTGGCAGGTGTCGCGGCAGATCAAATCACAGCCTTGACCACGACACAGCTCTATAGCTTCTCTTCGGATCAAATGTCTGCAGTGGGTGCAAACTTGACACAGGCGTTGACGACAACGCAACTGGCCGAGGTGACCACCACCCAATTGGTGGGTTGGTCACAAGCGCAGTTGGCAGCTCTCTCAGATAACCAGTTAGCCGCTTTGGGAACTGCACAATTGGTGGCCATTCAAAGCAGCCAAATCACCGCTTTCACAACCGATCAAATTCAATCACTGAGTTCTACCCAGATCGCATTGCTCACCACCAATCAAGTGAGTGGAATGACCACCAGTCAAATTGCAGCATTAGAAAATGAAGACATTGCCAATTTGACGACCACACAGTTCAAAAATCTGCGTGCTCTTCAAGTGGCCGCATTGACCAGTGACCAGCTTTCAAATGTCACCACCCAACACATCACGGTGCTGTCCAGCGCGCAAATGCGCGGCATGGGAACTGAGCAGATTGAGGCCATGACCAGTGACCAGTTTGCGGTGCTGTCGTCTACGCAATTGACAAATTTGAGCACCACCCAAGTAACTGCAGCTGACACCTTGGATTTGGCGGCACTGACAACTGCTCAACTGGCTTATTTGTCAACCAGCCAAATATCTGCACTGACCACCACCCAAGTGGCTGGTTTGACCACGCTGCAGGTATACAACATGGGCACCACGCAACTGTCGGTTCTGTCTGCCACTCAGATCAAGGCGATCGAGACTGAAGACATCAGCATGCTGGATGCGAATATCGTCAATCTGACCTCCTTACAGTTCAAGGCGCTCACCTCTGACCAGTTTGCCGCATTGACGACGGAACAGGTAGTAGCATTGGAATCCACCGAGCTGGGTTGGATGACTTCTGCGCAATTCTCCGCCATAACCACAGAGGCCATTGCAGCATTAGGAACCACTCAAGTGGCTGGTTACATCACATCAACCCATATCAAAGGTTTGAGTACAGACCAGATACAAGCCTTGACAACGGCTCAAGTGGCTGTGTTGACAACCGCACAGTTGTATGGTGGATTCAGTACCGCCATGGTGTCTGCATTGACTTCAACGCAGATTGGCAAAATGACCAGTACACAGCTGGGATCGCTGTCAGGTTCACAAGTGGCAGCCATAGAGACCAGCAACGTAGTCGCATTGGGCACGACCCAAGTGGCAGGATTGACATCATCACAATTGGCGTATTTGTCCACGGATCAGGTGATCGCGCTGTCAACGACTCAGGTCGCTAAATTGTCAACCGTACAACTGGCAGGATTGACTGCGACACAGCTCAAGTCCATGGAGACGGAGGATCTGGTTGCCATCACTACCGCCAGCTTCGCGACACTTTCGTCGATTCAATTGGCCGGATTGACAACCAGCCAAGTGGCAATTTTGACGACTGCCCAATTTGCTGCAATGACAACAACACAACTCACCGGCGCATTGACTGCGTCCATGGTTCAGTCTATGAGTTCGGATCAGTTCGCTCAATTGTCGACCAGTACAGTGGCTAGTTTGAGTGTGACGCAAATCGCCGCCATCGAAACCGATGATCTGGTGACCTTGGCTACGGCAACGATTGCTGGCCTGACAACTGCACAAATTGCGGCATTGTCGACAGATCAAATAGTTTCATTGACAACGGCTCAGGCTACCAGCCTGACCAGCAGTCAGTTGACAAGTTTGACGGCGACACAAATCAAGTCGATGGAAACTGCAGACCTTGCGGTCATCACGACAACCAATATCGCATTGCTCAAGACAAGTCAGATTTCATCCATGACAACTGACCAGGTTCAAGCGCTGACCACCACACAGGTTGATGCCTTGACCACATCGCAATTGAGTAGTTTCAGCACGGCAATGATCAAATCGCTGACCACCGTTCAGTATGGTGCATTGACGTCGCTTGAATTCAAGTCATTGAGCAATACGCAGATTGCTTCCATTGAGACAGACGATTTGGCGGTGTTTGATGGCAATGATCTTGCTGGCTTCTCTTCCGCTCAAATTGCAGTGTTCACGACAGAGCAAATTAATTCGCTGACTACATCGCAATTGACCAGTTTGACCACTTCACAAATGGTTGGTATGAGTGCGACACAGATCAAAGTATTGAGCACGGACAACATGTCTTCCATGCTGACAACGCAAATTGTTGCATTGACTTCTGCACAGTTGTCCAAAATCTCTGTCGATCAGGTTCAGTCACTGACCACCAATCAGGTCAAGGTATTCACGACTTCTCAATTGGCTGGGGTTCTGTCAACTGCCATGATTCAAGTCTTGAGTACGGCTCAATTTGCCCAGTTGAATACAACGCAGATTCAGTCGCTCACTGTGACTCAGGTGGCTGCCATTGAAACGGGTGATTTAAACAGCTTGACAACCACACAGGTTGTGGCAATGAAGACCACCCAGTTGGCGGCATTGGGCACGGCTCAGATCGCAGCACTCAGTACATTGCAGGTTCTGAATTTGACTACCGCACAACTGGTTGCGATGAGTGCAACGCAAATCAAATCGGTTGAAACACGTGACCTGGCCGTCATGACCACAACACAGCTTGTCAGCTTCACAGCCTCACAGCTTGCGAACCTGACAACCGCGCAAATCGTTGCTTTGTCTACATCGCAGATGGCTAATCTGACGACATCGCAAGTAGCAGGCTTGTCGACCGCACAAATAGCTGCGATTGAGTTGGATGATCTGGCCGTGTTGACAACGACCCAAGTGGTCAATATGACGGCGGCACAGGTCAAAGCGCTGTCGCTGGATCAAGTCAATAAATTGACGACCACCCAGACTGGGGCGATGACCACCGCACAGTTGGCGGCCAATACTTACCTGGAATAATTGAACGGCTAAGCTTTGGACGTGTGAGAGAAACAGGTCAGATTTATTCTGGCCTGTTTATTGCATGATTCTCTGCATCTTGAATGTAGAGAAGTTTCCTCATGTTGAACCCGTCTGAACTCCAACAGTCATTTGTCACGCATTTGGCACTGGCTGAAAATGATCAGTTGCCTATGGGGCAATTGTTTGCATTGGCGGACACTTTTCACTCATCGGGGTCGACAGAATTAGCTATTAATTTGTATACATCTTGGGTTGCTCACACATCTGATCCAAACAAGGTGCTGGCCATGTTCAACCATGGTTCGTTATTGCAAAGTACCGGTCAAACACAAGAGGCGGAAAATCTTTACCGCGAATGTATACAGCTGCGGCCATATTTTGCCCAGCCATGTATCAATTTGGGGTTGATTGTCGAGCGGCGCGGTGAGCGTGAACAAGCATTGGCCATTTGGCGGGAGTTCTTGAACAGCCACGCCAGCAATGAGGATGTGACTGACGACCTACAAGTGACTGCCTGGAACCATACAGGCCGGGTCCATGAGGATTTGAAACAGTATCAACTGGCAGAAGAGGCGCTGGTCAAGAGTTTGTCTCTCAATCCCCTTCAACCCGGTGTGATTCAACACTGGGTCCATATCCGGCAAAAGTCATGCGATTGGCCGATCTACCAACCTCTGCTCGGCATCAGTCGACACCAGATGTTGATGGCAACCTCTCCCTTGGCCATGTTGGCCTTGACCGAAGATCCCGTACAACAATTATTGACAGCGCATGCGTTTGTAGGAAGAACATACAGCTTTAAACAGGAAAATCTCAGCAAGGGCAGGACATACGATCACCAGCGGCTGCGCATAGGTTATGTGTCAGGCGATTTATGCGTGCATGCCGTGGGTTTGCTGTTGGCTGAATTGTTAGAAGGCCATGACAGAACCAAATATGAAATTTATGCCTACGACTTCAGCATTGAAGATGGAACGCCACACAGGCAGCGATTGAAGTCAGCCATAGATCACATCCGATTTGTACATGCACTGAACGAGCGACAAATTGCTGAAGTGGTGCTGCATGATGAAATAGATGTGCTGATAGATTTGCATGGCTTGAGTGCAGGGGCACGCCCCGGCATTTTTGCGCTGCATCCCGCGCCATTGCAGGGCACTTACCTTGGATTCATCGGTACAACAGGCATGCCTTGGTTTGATTTCGTCATCACCGATGACAAAGCATTTCCACCAGAACTCGAACCCTATTTTGCTGAAAAGCCACTTCGCTTAAAAAGCAGTTTCATTCCTTTGACACCAGATACAGATGCGACTTTGACGCTCAAGCGTGAACAGTTCGGCCTACCTGAACATGCATTTGTGATGTCGGTATTTGCGAACTCCTACAAAATCACACCTGAAATGTTTCAGCTGTGGTTGTCTTTGCTGCAAGACCTGCCCGAATCAGTGCTTTGGATGGTTGACGATAACCCGGCAACCACCCGTAACTTGAAGCAATACATCGAAAAGACTGGCGCAGATGCCAAGCGCGTCATCTTCACACCCAGAGCCAGTTACGAAGAGTACAAACAAAGACTCAAGTTAGCAGACGTCTTTTTAGACACATTCCCCTATAACTGTGGATCAACCACAAACAATGTGGTGCAAGCCGGTTTACCCATGGTGAGCATGTACGGCAAAACCATGGTTTCGCGCATGGGTTTGAGCATATTGAGTTCAATGGGGTTGTCTCACTATTGTGTTGATAACCGCATCGACTATAGGCAACGTGTGTATGAAATATCCAAGTTGACACAAGACGAGAGGAGGGCGCTGCGTGAAAAAATACTGAGCGCCAAAGGTCGGTCGTCACTGTCAAAAGAAATTGAAACACTGATAGAAGATGCGTATGCCGGATTTAAAACCAAAACAGGCGATGAGGCCAGGTAGATGAACAACACATCCAACGGCATCACATTAAAAATTGAAGGCTGGCGAGGCGTCAGCCATTCGTATGCTTTGGTAAATCAATTTCAAATGTTGGCATTTTTGAAATCGGGTTTGACTCAGATACACCATGTGGATATTCCTTTCATATTGCCTCATTGGGGAGTGGGTCAAAACCCGGCCGGACTCAATCAGACAGATGAAAAGCTGCTCAGTGATCTATCGAGTCAAGAAGCACCCTCATGCATTTACAAAATATATGCGCCACTTGAACTGAAAGGTGATCCGACATTGCCTACGGTGACTTTTGTTGTGACGGAATTGGGTTTAGATACAGACAGACATCCCCTTGGGTTTGCCCAGCAATATGCGGACATGGGAGGGAAAATTCACACACCTAGCCAATGGAGCAAGCAACGTTTAATGTGTAACGGTATGCCAGAGCATATGATTCATGTCATACCCCATGCAGCAGACAGTTCGTATTTCTTTACCCTGCCAACAAGTGAGATAGAACTCAATAGAAGCAATTTGGGATTGCATCCAGAAGATGTGATGCTGCTCAATGTGGGCACACATCACTGGAATAAAGGTCTGGATGTGTTGCTGAAAGCCTTTGTGATGGCCAGGCAAATCAATCCCAGACTCAAACTGGTGTTGAAAGACCAGCAAACCACCTACTTGATGGATTCCAAAAGTTACATCAATGAAACCATCGGTGAGTACATAGCCAAGGATGATCAATTAATTCATGCCATCAAATTGATATCAGGCCATTTGAATCTTGCGCAGTTAAATACCTTGTACAACATTGCAGATGCGTATGTCTCGCCTTACAGGGCTGAGGGGTTTAATTTGCCTGCACTCGAGGCTCAGACTTGCGGCACCCCGGTGGTGGCCACACGCGGTGGTGCAACTGACGATTTTTTGCAAGGCTCGAACTACCATCCCATCCGTGGACAATTGATAGAAAATAATTTCATCAAAGAGCACTTGCCGATCAATGCATACATAGAGCCCGACTTGGGGCATTGGGTTGAGGTTTTGTCAAGCTTGGACAGGAAGCAATCAGTGGCACAAATGCATCCAGGCTTTCAGTGGGTGAATGCCTGTCAAGAGTTGATGGAATTAATGTAATCCACTGGACATCCGTTCAATAGCGAAACCCATCAGTCCACATATCAAGCATCTGCCACACCATGACAACCGAAACATTCACAAGAGCATCTTCAGATATTGCTAACTTTATTCGCTTGCAGGCCTTGCTGCCATTGCTAGGGGTGAGCCATCACGATATGTGTCTGCATTTTGAGGAAAAAGATAATTTGCTTGTGCGCTTGATGAGGGATTCGGGTTACAGCTATTACCAATGGTCAGATAAATCATCCGATTCCATTTCAGTATGGAAGCAACCCCGAACCGGTTTAAAAGTTTTCACCTGGTTTGAAGAGTCACTTTTCACTGACTCTGTCGCAGATGCAATTTCAGCACTTGATCAAGCGTTTGCTGTTGGACCCGAATTTATATTGGGTTTAATGCCGGTCAATTCGCAAACGAATGCAAAGCAACAAGTGGATCTCATCATTCAACTTGCTGAACGGGGGAAATACCAAGCTTATTTGGTGGGCAGGCTGTTTTTACTCAGTCAATTTCCTTTGCCGCATTCAGTGTTGCTGAAAATAGAAGACTCTATCTCGGATGAACACAAGTTGATTGGAGAGAGCTTTTTTTCTTGGTTGAATAGCGGTTCGAGCATGGAAGTCATGGACGAAAACAGGGCGTTGAAAAGAAAATTGCTGCGAAATGCAGGCTTTCGTCTGGCTGTTGATGGAACTTTTTTTCGCTACCAAACTGGATTAGCGCGTATGTGGAAGAGTTTGCTGAGAGAGTGGTCCGCCAATGGGTTCGCCGAATTTATTTGGGTGATCGACCGGGAGAATAAGGCACCCAAATTTCCAAATTTGCATTATGTATCTGCCCCTGCGCATAACGGATCAAACCGAGCGGGAGACAAAGCTCTGATACAAAACTTGTGTGACCAACACGGTATTTCTTTATTTATATCCACATACTATTCAACACCCCAGAGCACACCTGCCTTTTTGGTAGTGCCGGACATGATTCCAGAGGTGCTTGGTTTTGATCTGCAAACCAATCAATGGCAAGAAAAACATGAAGCCATCCAATACTGTGAACGTTATTTCAGTATTTCGATATCTACAAGCCGTGATTTGAGAAGTTTTTTTCCGGGTATCAGTGAAGAACGTGTAACCAATGCTTATTGCGGTTCTGATTTTAGGACGCAGAGCAAAGAATCTGTTGAATTGTTCAAGCAGAAATACCAGATTGACCGGCCCTATTTCATGCTTTCTGGCGCAAAAACCAATCAAAAAAATGGAGAATTATTTTTTCAGGCATTTGCCCGCTTAGGTTCGCGCAGATCAGAATTTGCGGTGGTGTGTACCAATTCCATGCCCACACTCGAACCCGAATTTTTGCAGCATATGGGCGAAGGTAAATTTCACGGTTTGATTTTGAATGATGCAGAACTGCAGTGCGCATACAGTGGTGCGCTAGCGCTTGCATACCCTTCAAGGTATGAGGGTTTCGGTTTGCCTGTCCTAGAGTCCATGGCCTGCTCCTGTCCCGTCATTACCTGCAATAACAGTTCACTTGGCGAAGTCGGAGGTGATGCAGTGATTTATGTTGACCCTGACAATGTCGATGAGATGTTTTCCGCTCTACAAAATATTCAAAACGCGGATATTCGCGAGCATTTGATCAGTCAAGGTTTAATCCAAGCAAAACGATTCAATTGGCGCGACATGGCCTATACGATGGAAAATGAGTTCGCCAAATTTGGTATCAAATAATCCATTAAACCGTCAGCTTTTATCCGCTGTATGGGTGCGCACTACTAACGCGTATTCATATATTCGCGGGTCATCAGGTCCACCACCCCGGGCATTTTCAAATCGGCTTTCCAGCCAAGCTTATGAAATGCCTTAGAAGGATTTGCGCGGCTGACCATGATGTCGGTGGGTCGCAATTGATGCGCATCGCAATGCACATAGTCAGCATAATTTAAATCAAGCGCTTGAAATGCTTGTTGAGCAAATGACTGCAGACTGAATGTATGTCCCGTGGCAATCACGTAGTCATCAGCTTTGTCTTGTTGCAACATCAACCACATGGCATTCACATACTCAGGAGCCCAGCCCCAATCCCGTTGGATTTGCATATTGCCTAAATTGAGTTTTTGCTGCTGTCCTTTTGAAATTTCGCAGGCTGCCGCAATGATTTTTTGGGTTACAAACCGTTTGTGCCTGAACGGTGACTCATGGTTGAACAAAATGCCTGAACAGACGAATAAATGGTAGGCCTCTCTGTAATTGGCTGTTTCCCAAAATGCAGCTGCTTTGGCAACAGCATAGGGGCTCCTAGGTCGAAAGGGCGTATTTTCATCTGCAGGCTCATCCCCTGTTTCGCCAAAACATTCGCTAGAACCGGCGTTATAAAGTTTGATGGAAAAATCTACAAAGCGTATGGCTTCAAGTAAATTCAAAGTGGCTATACCAATGCTGTCCATGGTTTCCACAGGTTGCTCGAAGGACAGGCCGACAGAACTTTGCCCCGATAAGTTATAAACTTCATCAGGACGTATTTTGACAAGTACTTGTAAAACGCTTCGAAAATCTCGCAACGACATAGAGACACATTCAATCTGCTCTCGGATGCCCAATTGGCTTAAATTTGAAAAACTTGAGAGTTGCGAGTCGCGTGAAGCGCCATAAACTTGGTAGCCTTTGTCCAGCAAAAGTTTGGCCAAGTAACCCCCATCTTGTCCTGAGATGCCACAAATCAATGCTTTTTTCATTGTGTTTCACGCATCACTGAACCCATGGAAATAGGATGAGTTGCATTAACCATTTGCAAGCACCGAACGGTGTACTGGTGAATTTTTCACAACCTGTGTGGTCACGCGTTGACCAATCACATCTGTCAAATACTTAGGCGCAAGACCATAGCCAGGGCGCACACTTCGAACAGCGTCGGCAGTGATAAGTTCACCCACATTCAAGTCTTTGACGAAATACAAAGAGCGTCTGAATTTGACATTGGCAGATTCACTGGATTGACAACTGTAATCAACATCACCAAGACATTGCCAAGCACTTTTCACGTTGTCGCAGAGGGATTTCAAATCCTGCGGTTCGAGTGAAAAACTGTCATCCGGTCCGCCACCATTTCTATCCAGCGTGACATGTTTTTCAATGATGCAACTGCCCAACGCAACACTGGTGATGGCGGTGATGTTGTCTAGCGTGTGGTCTGATAAGCCGATCACGCATCCAAAGCGTTGGGCCATGTCTTGAAGGGTACGCAATTTGTAATCAGATGCTGGGGCGGGGTAGCCACTGACACAATAAAGCAAGGCAAGTTCGCTGCAACCGTTTCCAAGCGCGGCATCCACTGCTTCTTGTATTTCCGTTTGGTTTGCCATGCCCGTTGAAATAATCATGGGCTTCTTCGTGGCAGCCACATACTTGATCAAGGGAATATCAAGCACTTCAAAGGAAGCAATTTTGTATGCAGGCGTATTTAAATCTTCAAGCAAATCGACTGCTGTCGTGTCAAAAGGCGAACTGAAAATAGTGATGCCTACTTTTCGGGCGTATTCAAAAAGCGGCTTGTGCCACTCCCAAGGCATGTGTGCTTCTTGGTATAGCTCATACAAGGTTTTGCCGTCCCACAAACCGCCATGAATTTGAAAATCTTCAGCATTGCTGTTCAAGGTGATGGTGTCTGGTGTGTAGGTCTGCAATTTCACCGCATTGGCGCCGCTGCTTTGGGCGGCTTCAATCAGGCGCATGGCTTTGCCGATATCCCCGTTGTGATTGGCGGACATTTCTGCAATGACATAGGGCGCGTGTCCTTTACCTATGACTTGCCCTTGTATTTTGATGTGACTGGACGGGGAATTCATTGTGATACCCAATCAGTGGCCAGCAAACCAAAGCACCAGAGGGACAACCATTCATGATTGATCTTGGCTTGTTGGCGAAGGACACCTTCAAGCATGAAGCCCGTTTTCAAATGAAATCGTCTGGATGCCGTGTTGGTGGATATGACTTGTCCGCAGACCTTGTGCCAGCCTTGCTGCTTGAATGCAAAGTTCAATGCTTTTCGCGCCAGTTTGCTGCCAGAACCTTTGGGTGAATGGGGGACAAGGTAAAAGCCCCAATCCATGACGCCATCGTTCTTCTCCGCTGAAAAATGAACCAATCCCAAAGGTTTTTTTTCTTCATAAACCAGCATGACTTGTTTAAGTGGATTTTTCTCAGCGGCAGCAAACCATTGGCTATGCTCTTCGGGTGTGATTTCATGTTGTGTGAGCATATGAAGCCGGACATCCGAATGGTTACGCCAGCTGCGCACAACATCCAGATCGCTGGCTTGCATTTTGCGAATGGTGACTGACTCATCCGACATGCATCACCTCATTCACCACGCGTTGGCAACCCTTGCCATCCACCATGCTGGCAGCTGCAGTCTGCATGTCCGTCAGATGTTTAGGTGTCATCAAATGTTTTAACGCTTGACTGACCGGTTCTCTCAAATCAGCTGCTGCTGCGATAGTGATGGCGGCTCCCGCCATATCCAATGCCGATGCAGCCGTGAATTGGTTGTCGGCCAACACAAATTGCAGACTTGGCAAACCCATGCAACATCTTTCAAGTGCTGATGTGCCCGCAGCACCAATGGCCACATCTGCTTCAAACATCAGCTCGGCCATGTGCTCAGTCTGCGATATCAAACGGGTAGGAAGTGACATGCGCGTTAATTCATTTGCCACCTCTTTTTTCCATGGCGCATGTTGACCGAGTACGACGGTGATCTGGGTGTTGTCTGGCAGTTCGGCGTGATTCAAAGCTTGCAACACGGACTGCGTCACGTTGTGGATATCTACGCCACCCAGGCTCACCAAAATATGTTTGACATCTGCACTTTGTCGTCTTGTCAAACTCTCAGCCCGCAAATTTGCAAATTCAGGTTTGAGCAAAGCATAGTCAGGGCCGATGAATTTTGGAACATCATCTTTCAGGCAGTGATCGTAGTCTGTTGCAACCCGGCCTGGGTTTTGATCAACCAATGCATCCGCATCAAGAGGGCGGTTCGCCAAATCGTCCATCACCATGATTTGGCCGCAGTGCGAGCGCATCATTTGATGCCAGCGGGCATCAAGTCCATAGTGGTCAACAATCAACCATTCAAAGTGTTGTCCGTTCAATAAATCAATGCACTCTTGTGCATCTGTTTGCCATTCCGACATGGTGTTTTCGGCATGTCCCTCTGTTGATGACGTGGTTTCGGACAGCGTCAAAACACTAAGGCCTTGCGTTTTTAAATAATCAATCAGATTGCCCTGCAATGGCCTGCAAATAAACACGGTTTCTACGCCTTCTTGTTGCAGCGATTTGGCCAACGACATGCAGCGCATGACATGGCCATTTCCGATGTGTAGCGATGCATCTGTGCGAATCAATGCTTTCATGAGTGGTCTGCCTTTTCCATTAAAAACCATGTAATGTCGTCTTGTGGGAAATTCGGATCCTTGCGATAGCTGAATCCGTAATCTTTCAATTTCATTTCTGGGTATCTGTCCATGATCTCGCCTGCAAAATCTCTTTTGAACAGACGGTCTGAATGCCCACGGTAGTTGATGGTGACGGGCGAGGTGTTGTAGTATTCAGCGACCAGCAAATACCGACCACATGCTTTCACTAATTTGTCATAGACCTGCGGAAGTATGTCTGGGTTGAGGTGAATCAGCACGCCCTTGATCAAGGTCAAATCCCATGCTTTTTCTGATTCAAAATCCAAAATAGATTGGTGATACACGTGCTCAGATGGAATGACATTGGCGAGTTGGTTTGCAGCCTCTTGATTGATCTCAATGCCATGCGCTTGTAGGCCGGGAAAAATGAGATTCAATGCTTTGATATTCATGCCAATATTGGCACCAAACTCCATGCAACTTTTCAAGTTGCGTGTGTGCTGTAAAGCCTTGGTAAAGAAATTGATATTCGAAGCAAGCAAGGCATCACCTTGATTGCGTTCAATATAGGCTGTGCCGAATTCGCCAGCCCAAAATTGTTCTTGTGGCGTTATGTAACTGGAGTTGTTCATTTTTTACCTTTTATGCTTGTGTGTTCTTTGGCAAAATGGCAAACAGTTGTTCCGCCTGAAGCCAATCTTGCGGTGTATCAATATCTTGGACTCTGTGCCTTGGTAACAACAAAGGGGCAGCGTTGAGAGAAAAAATGGGTTTGGAATGCAGCCATGCGTGCTGGGTTCCCCAATAAAATTGACCCGCATCATGAAATGTTTCTTCTAAGTCCTGTGAGCGTGTGTAGAGATGTTCAGGTTGGCACATTTCAACTCGGCCCGATGGATTCACACGGAATGCTCGTTGAATGGGAAAGCCATAACTGGTGGCACTGAATGCATAGTCCAACTTTTGTGAATTCAGTAATTGCAAACCGTTTAAGAGGTCACCGGCCTGTATAAATGGTGCGGTGGCATAAATACAGCAAACCGCCTCGGGTGAATAACCCGCGTTTAAAAGCCAATGGAGCGCGTGCAGCATGACCGCATTGGTTCCCGTGAGGTGATCGCTCAATTCAGCTGGCCTCACAAAGGGTGTTTCTGCTCCATTGTTTCTGGCAACCATTGCGATTTCATCATCATCTGTAGATACGATGACTTTGTGAAAACAACCACTTTCCAGTGCAGCCTTGATCGACCAAGCCAACATGGGTTGTCCATGAAATGGCTTGATATTTTTTCGAGGAATTCGCTGGCTTTCACCGCGCGCAGGAATGATGGCAATGTTCATGATTCTCTTTGGATCACATGATCACTTTTTCTTTTTTTCTTCGAGACTGTCCTGCTAAGGCTTTGCTCAAAGTATGGATCACATGGCTTTGTTGTTCGTTTGTCATGCAGGAAAACATCGGGATACTGATGGTTTGCTTGTAGTAGTTTTCAGCATGCGGGCAGTAGCCAGGCTTGAATCCCATTGCTGCATAAAAAGGTTGCAAATAAACAGGGATGTAATGAAGATTGGCTTGAATACCCTCAAGATGCATGGCTTGGTAAATTTTTTGCTGAGATATGGTCGATCCGCTCGGCGCAATTTGTATGGGGTATAGGTGATAGCTTGAATAACTGTCTGGATGCTGCCACGGGGTTTGTAGGGGCAAGCCACCGAGCAATTTGTCGTACATGGCGGCAATGGAATGCCGCTTGTTGACAAATGAGTCGAGTTGTTTTAACTGCGACATGCCAAGCGCAGCTTGAAGTTCAGTCATTCGGTAGTTAAAACCCAATTGCAACTGCTGGTAATTCCATATTTGGTCACCAGGATGTTCGACCATGTCTGAAGGATCGCTGGAGATGCCATGGCTCCTCAGGCGCATCAAATTTTTGGCATGAACGGCATTGTTCGTCATCACCATACCGCCTTCTCCAGTGGTGATGATCTTGACGGGATGAAAGCTGAAAACCGTCATGTCGCTGTATTTCCCATTACCGACAGGTTCGCCTTTGTAGCGAGCGCCTATGGCATGCGAGCCATCTTCAATGATTTTGAAACCATACTTTTGAGAAAGCGCGTAAATAGCCTGCATGTCACACGATTGGCCGCACATATGCACTGGAATAACTATTTTGGGCAGTCGCCCTTTTTGTTTGGCAATCTCAAGTTTCTTTTCCAATTCAATCGGACACATATTGAATGAACGTGGATCGATGTCCACAAAATCAACTTCAGCACCGCAATACAAAGCGCAATTGGCAGAAGCCACAAACGTGATGGGGCTGGTCCACAGCAGATCGCCTTTGCCCAATCCCAGCGCAAGACAGGCAAGATGCAATCCTGCAGTGGCATTGCTGACGGCAACACCGTGCCGCGCTTGGCAATAAGTTGCCACGGCGGATTCAAATGCAGGCACCACAGGACCCTGTGTCAAGAAATCTGAGCGCATGACATTCACTACTGCTTGTATGTCTTCCTCAGAAACCTGCTGTCTGCCGTAAGGAATCTTTTTCATGGCTTGTCCGTAAATCGTTAACGTTGACTGGAATGCCTTTGTTAAGCAATTTGCAGACCAGGTGCTTAGTTAAATAAGCAGATTTTCAGTCAATGAAAAAAAATACTAATAAAATAAAAATTTTATAGATATCTGGCGCATTAATTGCTTTAGTGTTGGGATATAAATGATAGGAAACAAAATGCCGACTCTTGAAATCACAACAATGATAGGTTGCCCAATATTATGTTCATTTTGTCCTCAAGATAAATTGGTAAAAAACTATACGGGAGATAAATATTTATCATTGAAAAACTATCAATTGATGTTATCGAAAATTCCAAAGAATGTCAGAATTGATTTTAGTGGAATGTCTGACCCATGGGCAAATAAAGAATGCACAGATATGCTTGAACATACCTTAGAAAATGGGTATGAAGTCGCAATATACTCTACTTTATATGGAATGAATAAAGAAATAGCAGAAAGAGTCCACAGTCTTTTATTAAAATTTGCAAAATCAATTAGAGTAATCTGTATTCACCTACAAGATAACAATAAAAATATGAAGGGGCTGAAAATTGATGATGAATGGATTTTTGCATTAAACAACTTTATTGATTTATACAATAAAAAAATAATAGTAGATTTTCAATTTATTACAATGGATTCTGAAAAAAAACTCGATCCATTATTGGTATCGCTTAATGATTTTTTGATAAATTTCAATGCACATGATAGAGCAGGATCACTAAATAATAATCAGGTGTTAGATCAAAATATAAATATAGTAAAAAATATTAAAGGAGCAATAAAATGCTCATTCACAGATAAATATGATCAAAATGTATTGCTACCTGATGGCAGTGTTCTTTTATGTTGTATGGATTACGGAAAAAAACATGTGATAGGAAATTTATTAAAGCAAAATTATAATGAAATTTATAATTCAAATAGTATGAACAAATTAATATTATCAAATTCAAAATCTAGTTGTACAGAATCGATATGTAGAAATTGCGAAAGAGCAGTTGCAGCTTAAAATTAATAAAATTAACAGATAAAAAAACTAAAGATCATCATGAAATTTGCAGCAGTTGCGATGGTTAAAAATGAGTGCGACATAATTGAATTATTTATTAAAATAAATTCAAGATTTTTTGATCACATTTATTTTTTGGATCATATGAGCAATGATAATACACTAAAAATTATCAATTTAATGCTAGCAAAAGGATATAATATAAGCTACAGAATAATTACTGATAAGGCATACAATCAATCCATTGAAACTTCATCTGAAGTCAGACGTATTGCTAAATTAAATTTATATGATGTTATTATGCCATTAGATGCTGATGAATTCATATCAATTGAAAATTCGTTTGATTTCAAAAAAATAATATTAGATACAGTTTCATTATATGGAATAGCTTATATACCTTGGAGTACATATGTTCCAGAATCTAGTGACTATTTCAATATTTCAGCGCCTTTATATTCAATTTTTAAAAAGAGAAAAATTGAATATAATCAATTCTATAAAATATTTATAAGTAATAATTACGCACTGAATTGTACAATTGAAATGGGAAATCATCACGCTACTAATCCAAATGTTAATATTACAAGCATTCCAATTCTTCCATTGCAGTTAATGCATGTGCCAATTAGAAGTGCTAAGCAAGTAATCAGAAAAGTATTACTTGGGAGTCATAGTTTTTCATTAAAAATAGATCGAAAAGAAGGGGAAGGATTTCATTGGGAAATAATGGCACAACATATTAGAAGTAATAATTATGAATTGAACTACACGCATTTATTTAATTTTGGAATGAATTATGCGGTTCATGGCGATGAAATTAAAATAAACGAATTGGATTTGAATTGTGAAAGAATTGGTTTAATAGAGGATGATTTTGAATTTAGAGATCTAGCTAGAATAAATATTTTAGAATCTTTTGATAAAGAAATTAATGAATTGATTATTTACTTCAAAAATAAATCTATCTGACATAAAAATGAAGAATACTGATTTAAAGCATCAAGTTCCACATTGGTGGAAGAAAGTTCGTTTAGTAATCATTAAACCAGCTGGATTTTCAGATCTTAATTCAATGTCTGATTTAATAGATTTATTATTTTATAGCTTTAAAAGACTTGGAATTGAAGTAGATATTGCTGAAAATGAAGTAATACTTGCTGGCGTAAATATTATATTTTTTAGTTTTTTTGTGGATAACTATAAAAACATACCAATAAATTCTATAATATTTAATTCAGAACAAATAACTGATGATTCAAAAATAATTCCGCTCACATTTTACGAGCAGATTAAACATTTTACTGTTTGGGATTATAGTAAAAAAAATATTGAAAAATTAAAAAATATTCCTGGTAATAATATTCAATTTTTCAAAATAGGGCATGCACCAGAAATTACAAGAATACAGACTGAAGTAATAAAGGATATAGACGTATTATTTTACGGTGCTCTTAATAGCAGAAGACAATTTATTTTAGACAAATTAATTCATTGCGGTTTTAACGTGGTAATGCTGAAAAATTCATATGGCGTAGAAAGAGATAAGTATATAGCGCGCTCGAAAATAGTTCTCAATATCCATTATTACGAGTCCAAAATCCTTGAAATTGTTCGATTATCTTATCTTCTTTCTAATAAAATTTGTATAGTAAGTGAGGTAGATATTGATACAGAAATTGATGATGAATTAAAAGAGATTATCTGTGGTGTCCCGTACAACGAAATTGTATCTACATGCATCGATTTATTAACTGACGAATCTAAAAGAAAGAATTTTGAACTAAAAGGATATGAATATTTTTGTAAGGTTGATCAATCATATATTCTTCTTGATTTAATAAATGAGTCATGTTACATTCCACAACTTCCATTAATTATTAATATTGGTAGCGGTAAATCATGGAATCCAATCTATTTGAATGTGGATATAAATCCAATATGTAAGCCAGATATGATTGTTGACTTGTCAAATTTAATATTATTTGATATAGAAATTGAATCAGAAAGATTTGGCAAAAGAAAATTACCTCAAAACTATTTTCATGAAATTATTGTTCACGATGTGCTTGAGCATGTTTTGGATTTAGTTAGCTTCATCGGTAATTGTAAAGATTTGTTAATAGATGGTGGAATAATGAATATCATAGTTCCTTATGATCTATCATATGGTGCTTGGCAGGATCCAACTCATTTACGAGCTTTTAATGAGAAAAGTTGGCTATATTATACTGATTGGTTTTGGTATATTGGGTGGAAAGATGCGCGATTCGATATGATATCAATTGAATATATATTAAGTGATTATGGTAAATCATTAGAAATTAATGGTGATGAATTTGAAAATATTTTACGTATGCCAAGAGCGGTTGATTCAATGCATGTTATCCTAAAAAAACGTTTGTTAACAGATTTTGAAAAATTGCAAGGTAATCATTTCTTGATTCAAAATCGTTAAAGTAAATGTTTTATTGTATTTTCAAGTATTACTAATAAGTTAAACTTAAATATTCCAGTTGTTTAAAATCAAATCTCTCTGCTTTTCAACTTCACCAATATAAGTTGGCCATTTTGTGAATATATAAGCATAATCATTCTTATGCCTCTTTTGCCGATCGGCTGACGTATTTCTGGAGGCATTCTCAGTGTTAAATATATTCATGCCATAAGCTGCATGGTGCAAAAATTGTATTTGTTCCCGCATTTTCAAAGACAACATCCAATCCCAGTCTTCGTGGCTTGCCAAGTGTGCATCGAATAAATGTTGCTTGGCCACTAGTCTGTCAATAAAAAAGGATCCGATAGGTATGTAATTGCCAATATACAAGTAATCACTTTTCAAGAAAGAATTATCGACAGCCTCTATTTTGTTGGCAATTCGGGTGTGTTCGTTAAATCCAAATATATTATGGTAATTAAAATAGTATAAATTGGACCTGTCAATTAAATATTTCGAGCAGTTTATAAAATAATCACTGTTGAATGAATCGTCATCATCCAAAAAACATATCCATTTGCCTCTGGCCAGTTGCATGCCAATGTTTCGCAGTTCAGCGGGCCCCTTAATGCCAGGTATCGAAATAAATATATCTGTTTCCCTGAGTTTTTCAGTAGCCGTTTGTTTGGTGTCGATAGAACCTTCGTCGGTACACAAAACAATTTCAAAATCCCTGAATTCTTGGGAGACCACCGAGTCCAAGGCGCGCGATAACTCGCGAGCCCGGTAATGGCTGGTGATGATGACTGAGATAAACGGTTTCATAAGGTTTGCATGATTGAAATTGCAACGATGACATAGCAAAGCAATATTTGCGCCATTCATTAGCACTGGCACGCTTTCTGCTTTTACGGTTGCATTGATTCAATTGAGCGTCGGTAATCCGGCGGTAAACCATGAAAACTGTAGATATTTGTGACCAGTCCATTTTGATCACAGGCGGCACCGGCAGCTTTGGCAAAGCCTTTGTCCAATCTGTGCTGGACCATTGCCCCAAGATCAAAAGGCTGGTGGTGTTCAGCCGTGACGAATTAAAGCAGTATGAAATGCAGCAGGAATTTCCTCGCGACAAATACCCCGCATTGCGATTTTTTATTGGCGATGTGCGTGACCCCGGTCGTTTATCCCGCGCCATGGAAGGTATTGATACGGTCGTGCACGCGGCCGCTTTGAAGCAAGTGCCTGCGGCTGAATACAACCCTTTCGAGTTCATCAAGACGAACATCATGGGTGCGCAAAACGTCATTGAAGCGTGTCTGGACAAAGGTGTTCGACGTGTGGTGGCTTTGTCAACAGACAAAGCGGCAGCTCCGATCAATTTGTACGGTGCCACCAAGTTGTGCAGCGACAAACTTTTTATTGCCGCCAACAATTTCAAAGGCGAGCGGGATCTGCGTTTTTCCGTGGTGCGCTACGGCAATGTCATGGGGTCGCGCGGCTCGGTCATTCCGTTTTTCATGAACAAGGCCAAGAGCGGTGTATTGCCGATCACCGATAACGGCATGACACGTTTCAATATTCCTTTGGATGAAGGCGTTGAAATGGTGTTGTGGGCGCTAGAGCACGCGTTGGGTGGAGAAATTTTGGTGCCCAAGATTCCTTCCTACCGTATCGGGGACGTGGCTGAGGCCATTGGCCCCAATTGCAAAAAAGAAATTGTCGGCATCCGACCTGGTGAGAAGTTGCACGAGGAAATGATCACCAGCAGTGATAGTCCAAGCACTATTGACCTGGGCGGCTATTACGCCATTTTGGGTGCTGGCATGCAAAACAAGATGCCTGCGTTTTTAAAAGCACTGAAAGCAGTTCCAGTTCAACCCGGATTTGCTTATGAGTCTGGAACTAACCCGGAATTTTTGACGGTCGAGCAAATCCGTGGACTCATCAAAACCCATTTAAACCCCGCGTTTGAACCTGTGTAAACACAGCACTCCAATTTCAAACATTCACTCTCTCAAGTCGTTCAGACAAACCAAAGGAAATCAAATGACACTCATTCAAGAACTGATGAACCAAGCCGCAGTCGGCGGCTTGCTGCACACAGAACATATCAAGCGTTTCTCACCCTCAGAAATCCGTGAAGCTATTCAAACATTGGTAGCAACAGAACAAATGGACTTGGCGTATGCCTTGGGCGACGCGGGCATGAGCATTCATCCTCACAGTGAAGACATGTTGGCCATCAACGGCTTGCTGGCTTTGATGCAACAAAACTGGTCTTTGTCCGTGGAGTTGTTGGACGAATTGATGCAAATACAAGGCGTCAATACACAAGCCTTCACCTACGTCATGATGGTTCGCGCTTTGCGATGCAATCTTGATCCAGCCCGCGCCTTGCAAGTTGCACGCGAAGGCCTCAAAGCCTATCCTGAGCAAATCGAATTGATCGCAGAAAGCTTGGCATTGGAAGACTTTGCCGATCTGGTGGGCGGGAGCCTGCAAATTCAATAAGAAAGTATCTATGGCAACCCGGCAATCCCTTGCCCCCGGCCTGACAGAGTTTGCCGCTGCTTGTTTAAGAGCCTGCAAATCCCCAAAAACCGGCAAAAGTTTTTGCATATTAAGCAGCGAATTTAATTTGGCACACACTTTGCTTAATAGGGTTGTAAACATCAATGGCCTGAAAGGTCTGGAGAAGTAAATGGCAGTCATCAATACCAACGTCAAAGCCCTGTTTTCACAAGCGGCATTGAAGCTAGGCGAGAGAAGCACAGCAGTAGCTATGCAGCAGTTATCAACCGGTAAACGGATCAATTCCGCCCGGGATGATGCCGCAGGCATGGCTATCGCGACTCGCATGACACATCAAATACGAAGCCTCAATATGGCGGTTCGTAATGCGGGGGACGCCATCTCCTTGATTCAGACCGCTGAGGGTGCGACAAACGAGATCACCGACATGATGGTTCGCATGCGCGAATTGGCGATTCAGGCAGTCAACGACACCAACGCCAATGAGCAGCGCGGTTACCTCGACCTTGAGTTCCAACAACTCAAACAAGAGATTGTGCGTATTGCAGACACCACTGAATGGAACGGATTCCCCGTACTGAACGGCTCAGCGGGTGAGAGAGTGGGTGAGATGCCACTGTTTAAAGTGACATCTGAAAACCAATTTGGCTCAGTGATGATTGATCCCACCACTTCGCATTCCATTGGTGGAAGCCAAGCAGGTGAAGTGCAAACATTGACCATTGTTTCATCCGCCACAGTCAGTGCAGGCACCATCACCGTCGGTGGTGTGAGCGTGACGTTGACATCTGATGATGTGGCGACGGACACAGCCATCGCACAAGCTATTCAAAGCACATTGAGTAACGACAGTGCGTTTGACAGCAGTTCAGGACGCAGTGTCAGTGTCTCCGGCAGTGTCATCACAATTCAATATGCAGCTGCTGAAGGTGATGTCAGCGACACTGACTACAGCATGGGCGCAGTAAGCAATTTGGGCGTGACAGTGGCAACCTCTCAGGATGCCATCACAACCTCCAATGAAACATTCAAAAACAACGGCAGATTTCTGAAAAGCGGCGCACTCAGCATGAGTACCGATACAACAGGTACTGTTACCGCGTCGTTTTTGACAAACAAAGGTGAAACAGTCAGCATGACTGGCGTGTTGAACGCTACAGCAGTGACTGAATCTGCGGTTGTCACTTTTGCTGATCTGACATCTGGACAAAGTGTCACTGTGGGCGGTTTGACGTTCACTGCCAGTGCCGATGTGACCGCTGCCAATGTAGCGACGTCATTCGGCGCATTGAGCGATACCGACACAGCAGGTGCGTCATCACTTTATGGCACATGGAGCGGGACATTCAACGGATACACGGGCGCATACACAGCGTTAAGTACCAGTATCACGCTCACCAGCACAAGCACAGACACCAACGTCACTGATCTTGAGGTCAGTGGTTCAGGCAATGCCCCCGCAGTGGTGGTAACCCAGGGCGCACCAGACGCGTCCATCAGCTTTTACAAGGCAGACGGTTCCAATTCATCCGTTATTTCAGATGATTTGGTGTATGTGTTCAAAAATTCGGACGCTACTGCACTGACAGATATCGACACTCGTGAAATGTCATTGGAAGTCGACGTGTCCGGCAGCATCCCTGCCATGCGCGCTGGAGACTTGCAAATCAATGACATTGAAATCGGTGCCTCTTATGCAACCGATGACACCGTCTCACCAGCTAACAATGCAGCGGGCAGCGCCATCGCGAAAGCGGCAGCCATCAACCGCATGTCAGTCAGCACAGGCATCACCCGCGGCGAAGAACAAATGCTGACCTTCAGCGGTGTGCCTTCAGCGGGCACATTGACTGTCGGCGGTGTCAGCATCACACTGGATGCTTTGGATAACACATCTGCCAAAGCCACAGCCAAAATTGCAGCCGCTTTGAAAGCAAGCGCATTGTTTGCTGACTCCACAGGGCGCTCCATTTCCTATACCCCTGGTAACTCTGCACTGACGGTCACCTACGCCGCTTCAGAAGGCAATGTGGCCAGCACCGTGATTTCAACTGGGTCTACTAGTCTGACAGGCATCGTCGATGTCATGGCCCAACACTACACCGCCATTGAAGGCACCGGTGTGTTTGCCAAGGTCAATCAAAACGTGATGAGCGGCAAGGCCATGTCAGGTACTTCGGTGCTCAAAGGTGTGGTGTTCATCAACGGTTTTGCCAGCGCAAACATCACTACCTCGCTGAACAACACTCGCGAAACCCGCATGAACACTGTCAAGGCGATCAATCTGATCAGCGACAAGACAGGCGTCAAAGCGATAGACACAGGCTCAGACACCAAAGGTATCTCGCTGGTGGCTGCGGATGGACGCAATATTGAAGTCTCATTTGAAACATCGGCCAATGCAGATGATTTCGGCTCACGCATAGGTATACGCCACGGCGTGCAGTCCAGCACTATTTCGCTGCAATCAAAAATTCCTACACCGGTGGTGTTGACATCTGATTCAACCGGAGACATCACACGTGCCGGTTTGATCTCCGGTAATTTCACACGCAACCAAGCCGTGACCAACACCAGCGTGCGCGACATCGTGACACCCGCCGTGTCGCAAGTTGACAGTGTGGTCGTGGATGGCACTGTCGTGGTTGGTGACACCTTCACCACCGTGATTAACGGTACGAGCTTTACCTACACCGCCACCTCTACTGCACCGCAAGATGCCAGAGATGGTTTGGTTAGCTTGATCAATGCAAATACTGATTTGGCTGTGACAGCCAAAGCAGGACGCACCACCGGCGAAATATTGTTGACAGCAGACAAGCCCGGCACCAGCTACACCTTGTCCATCTCCAAAAGCTCAACGGCTGGCACATTGACAGCCACAAGCGAAGTTGAAAGCGCCAAAGCGAATTTCAAACCTTTGGGCATGGACGACTTGATGATCAATGGCGTCAAAATTCGTCCATCGACGTCTGCGGATGACCCTGATTCACCGGCGGGGCCGACCAGCAGTGACCCGAGTTCAAGTGCCACTGCTATCGCAGCAGCCATCAATGCACAAACCCCCGTCACTGGCGTGCGTGCCATCGCCAACGGTGCGCAAGCCAAGGGCAGTGTCACCAGCACCAGTCTTCCGGTCTTGGGTGACCCCACATACCATTCCTTGTTTGTCAACGGTACTGAAATCAAAGTATTGTTTGTTCAGGATGAAACAGGTACGGCTCGCCGCACCAAAGTCGTAGACGCCATCAATGAGCGAGCAGGTCAGCATGGTGTGACAGCCTTAGACAACGGCAATGGCGTGACGCTGACATCGGATGGTCGCAATATGGCCGTATGGTTTGATTCCAATGTCGAAGATTTGTCTCCTGCCAATTTTGGATTGGACAATGGCGACACCGTCGCACAGGTCAGCCAAATCACGCTCGATGGCACGTTTGCTGCCACCGATGTTGCCTCTGTGGTGATCAACGGCGTGACCATCACGTCTGCCGCTTCCGGTGGCGTCACTGCCGACAGCTTGGGCAGCGCGCTGGCCACGGCCATCAGCGATGCCATCACAGCAGGTACATTGAATAACATCGTGGTTTCTCAATCTGCAGGTGTGTTGACAATCACTTCAACGGTGGCCGGTTCACCCTTTGAAGTGTATGGAGCCAGCACCAATTCATCAGACACCACTTTGGCGATCGCTGAAGTCACCGCCAACAGCTTTGGCAGCAACCAAGTCACCGGCATTGTGGATGCCGACACCGACAGCACCACGGCGCGTACTTTGTATGGCACTGTCAGAATGATTGCCACAGCACCTCAAATGCCTGGCCTGCCGATGCCTATCGGCGCACCACCATCGGATCTGGAAACATTGTTGCGCGCCAACGGTAAACCTTTCTCGGTGACCTCAGGCGCAGATGGTTTCGGCCCGAACAGCAATTTTGAATCTCTGGGTTTCCACGAGGGAACCTATGGCGGCCGCTCAAGTTCAGACATGGACCCACCCAAAGTCGGACGACTGGCATTCCAAGTCGGTGCCTCAGCCAATCAATTGATCACGATTGACTTGGCGGACTTCGGTAAAGGCGGCCCCATCACGGGCGAAATCACCGGTGACGTTGATTTGAATATCGAACAACGGACCGTCCGAATCAATACCCGCGAAGGCGCAAGCGCTGTTTTAGCCAAGCTTGATTCAGCCATGGAGCATGTGAACGCAACCCGTGCGACCATGGGTGCGGTCATGAACCGGCTTGACCATGTGATCAGCAATTTGTCGAATGTATCTATGAATTTGTCTGCTTCGCGCAGTCAAATTGAAGATGCCGATTACGCATCTGCGTCAACCGAACTGGCTAAAAACCAGATCATGCAGCAAGCCGGAACGGCGGTATTGGCCCAGGCCAACACCAGCCAGCAGTCTGTGTTGAAATTGCTGGGTGGTTAATCACGCGACACATTTGAACAATTGAATATCCATGCCTTCGCAGTTCAATCCGAATAACGATCCAGTCAAAGCACCAGATTGCTGGCAGTGCCGGTATTTCGCCATCAGCTGGGATCCGCGCAACCCGTATCAATGCAAGATGATGGGGTTTAAGAGCCGGATGATTCCTTCTTTTGAAGTCTTTCGAGCCGATGGCAATCACTGTCGCGGCTTTATGGAGAAAGTGGTTCAACAGGTTCAACCTGTCATGGTGACACCGCCCAAAACCGTCAAAAGAAACTCACGTTACATGTGGAAAGCTTGAGTGGCGGCCTGTCGAAATGCCGACTTCTATATCTATATAGTATCTATTTAAAAATTTTTCGAATATTTAATTTATTTAAAAGTACTCAATAAATAGCTTGGCACAGCCATTGCTTATTGATCAGACCTTCGTAACTGGTTGATCAATGTGAACACTTCGACTCAAAACATACTGCAAGCTGTCTGGCTGGATCCGTTCAGCCCGCTTGATGATGAGCAGCGTGCCCAGTTGGGAGAGGCCGACCTGGCATTACACGCAATTTCCACCTTGGGTGACTTGACCCTGGCTCTGCGCCGCGCACATGTGATGATTGTTCGTCTGGGCGACAGTGCAGATTTGCTGCGCGAAGTGCAGACCTTGATTGGTCAACTCGGTTTCAATGTTCCCGGGATTTGCCGTGTAGAAAGACGCCGCATGGAAGTCACAGTAGATGCCATGCGTCATGGCGCCCTGCACGTGTTGCCGACCGATGAATGGTCTGTCAACGCTTGGCAAGCAGCTACCCAAGGCATGCAACTGAGCGACAGTACGCAGCCTAAAAGTTTTGTGTTTGTAGATCCGGTCAGTCAGCATTTGCTGGCGTTAGCCCAACGCGTGGCACAAACAGAAGTCACCGCTTTGCTGGTGGGTCCCACAGGCGCTGGTAAAGAAGTTCTGGCCAGAGTGCTGCATGAATCATCACTTCGCGCCAAAGGACCTTTTGTTGCTTTGAACTGTTCGGCTTTGCCTGAGCACTTGATTGAAGACATGTTGTTTGGCCATGAAAAGGGCGCATTCACCGGCGCCCACAAAGACCACAAAGGACTGTTCGAACAAGCCCAGGGCGGCACCGTA
The DNA here is from genome assembly GCA_945900685.1 of Bordetella parapertussis. Lineage (GTDB taxonomy): Bacteria > Pseudomonadota > Gammaproteobacteria > Burkholderiales > Burkholderiaceae_C > Limnohabitans > Limnohabitans parapertussis_C. The sequence goes on along the minus strand of CAMDJS010000007.1, from coordinate 9,531 downwards.
TTTTTGGATGAGATCGGCGAAATGCCTATCCATCTGCAAGCCAAATTGCTGCGTGTTTTGCAAGAGAAAAAACTCAATCGCTTGGGTGGTGAAGTCTCTATCGACTTGGATGTTCGCGTCATTGCCGCAACGAACAAAGATTTGCGTCAAGCCATTGAAGCGCGTGAATTCCGCGAGGATTTGTATTTCCGTATCAGCACCTTCCGTTTGCGCATTCAACCTTTGTGCGAACGCCCCGGCGACATACTTCCCTTGGCCATGCAAGCTTTGAACCGTTTGGCCAAAGACAGTGTGCCTTTGAGCCTGAGCGTAGAAGCGCAATTGATGTTGCAGCAATACCCATGGCCAGGCAATGTGCGTGAACTTGAAAACGTGATCCAGCGCGCCGTGGTGCTTTGCCGTGGCCGCGTGGTGACACCAGCGCATTTGATGTTTGATGAAACTCAACCTCTCTATATCGAGCAGGCAACACAGGTCAACCCGGCTCAAGCTATTTATATCGCTGAACCAGCAACCGCTTCGGCGGACAGTTTCATGAGTCCGCAATCCTCAGATGACATGAAGATATCGGAGCCGGAAGACTTGATGTCCGCCGTCAAAGCCAGTGAGCACCAGGTGATCTTGGCCGCGATACAGGCCACTGACAGTCGGGTTGAAGCTGCCAAAAAACTGGGTATCAGTCCGCGAACACTGCGCTACAAACTGGCGCAATTGCGCGAGCGTGGCATGGACTTAGCCGTAGCCGCTTGAATCAGGAGCACAAACCATGATTGACGGTATTTCAGGTAACAGCATCAATTCAATGATGGATACCATCCGCGCCTATCAACAAAAGGCCAATGGGGGTATCGATCAAATCAATATCAAGCCGCCGCAGGTTCAAGATATTGCGGCACCGAAAACGGAGTTGCCGAATTTCACTGAATCAGTGAAAAACCTGCTGGATAAAGTCAACCAAACGCAAGTCAAGTCCACCAACTTGCAAGAAGCCTATCAACGTGGCGAAGACGTACCCTTGACTGATGTCGTGCTGGGTATGCAGAAATCCTCCCTGGCCTTTGAAGCGACCTTGCAGGTGCGCAACAAAGTGCTCAGAGCGTATGAAGAAATCATGAACATGCCGGTCTAACCTGAGAGAACACCATGGCAACCGCAAGTGCAACACTCAATTCCCCCCTAGGTACCAGCAACAACGCGCTGACCACTGATGCAGACAATGCTGCACGCGGTGGCGCGATGGTCGCCGGCGGCACATCTGTGCGCAGCGGCGATCTGGCTCGCTCCATCTCAAGTTCTGCCTTGACAGATCCCATGGGCATGATCCGCGATCTGGTGCGTCAACCTTCTGTCCGCAAAGTGCTTCCCATCGTCGTCATCATGATGGTGGTGGCTGCATTCGGCTTGGCCTCTATGTCAATGAAAACCCCGCCAATGCGGGCGTTGACCATGATGCTTCCCGAAGCCGATAAGCAACTGGCCATAGAAACTTTGAAGACCGCCAATTTCAAACCTGAGATTGACAGCAACACCGGTCAAATCATGGTGCCAGCAGACAAGTACCAAGAAGCACGCATGTTGCTGTCTTCCAAAGGCTTGCCGCGCACTGAAGTGCAGGGCATGGACACGTTGAAAGACATGCCTGCCATGACCACCAGTCAGTTCATGGAACAGGTTCGCTACAACAATGCGATGGAGCAGGAGTTGGCGAAAACCATTTCTCAAATCGCCGGTATTCGCAATGCACGTGTTCACTTGGCTGCACCCAAGCAAAGCGTGTTTGTGCGCGATCGCGTGCCGACCAAAGCCTCAGTGATCATCACGCGTGCGCCCGGCAAAGAAGTGTCTTCTGCGAATGTGCAAGCGATTATTTCTTTGGTTGCATCCAGCGTTCCTTATCTGGCACCTGAAAACGTATCGGTGGTCGATAACTTCGGCTCCTTGATGAACGAGATGCTGGGCCCGCAGCCGCTGGGTCTCACAGGCGCTGAGCTGCAGCAAAAGCAGCAGATGGAAGATTTGTACCGCACGCGTTTGATGCAATTGCTTGCACCTATTGTGGGCGCTGAAAACGTGACTGCACAAGTCACATTACAACTCGATTTCACACAAGAAGAAATCACAACAGAAGATTTCGACCAGCGTGACAAGGGTCCGAAAACTCGTTCAGAGTTGTATGTGGAAGACCGCAATACATTCAAGGATGCGATTGGCATTCCCGGTTCATTGACCAATACACCGCCGAACCCGCCTATCAATCCAGCCGCCACAGATGCCACACCCGCTGACCCCAATAAAGGTGTCAGCGAAAAAGGTGTTCAAGTGGTTGCACGCAGTACGAAAAACTATGAACTCGATCGCGCTGTCAGACACACCAAAAGCGCTATGGGAAATATTTCCAAATTGGGCGTTGGTGTATTGATCAACGAGCGTCCTATTCCATCTGGCATGAAAGTGGAGAAGCCAGCCGATGGTTCGCCGCCTGCGACCACCATTCCCTACACACAGGAAGAGCTTGACCGTTTGAACCAATTGGTGCGTGGTGCAGTGGGCTTTAATGATAAACGCGGTGACGTCGTGACTGTGGTCTCAACCCGTTTTGAGCCGCCAGTCGACCCCAATGCCGTGCCTTGGTACAAAGACGAAGCCTTGGCTTCATTGGCCAACAGCGGTGTGATTGCTTTGTTGTTCATGTTGTTCTTGATGGCTGTGGTTCGCCCCATGATCAAGAAACTGATCAAGCCCGAAGTGGACGCTGCTGCCATCGCTGCTGCCGCACTGGCTGCAGCGTCTACAGAAGCTGCCACCGCAGAACAAATCCGCAGCGAGCGTATTGCGACAGCGCAAGCCGATGCCGCGGCCCGAGTGGTGGCAGAACGCGCTGCCAGAGAAGAGGCCGAGGAAAAAGCACGCAAAGAGGCAGAGGCACTGGCAGAGGCCGAGCGCCTGGCCGCAGAAGCACTTTCGAAAGAATCTGAATTGGCTGAAGAAGCTGCAGCGGCAGAAGCAGCGCGCATGGCTGAGGAAGAAGCCGCCCGCGAAGCAGAGCGCATAGCTGCCTTGGAATTGCAAGCGGAAGCTGGCGGAGAAGAAGTTGAATTGGAAGAAGGCGAATCGATGGAGGACTTGAAGGCTCGCATGGGCAAACTCAAGCCCAAGAAAGCCAGCATCCCTGCCGACTTGCTGAACAACGCCAACTCTTATGATGACAAAGTCGCATTGATCCGAATGATTGTGTCTGACAACTCTGGTCGTGTGGCCAGTGTCATGCGCAACATGATTCAATCTTGATGACGAAGAAAAAGCTACCAAGGAATTTAAATGGCTGAAAACGACACTATCCAATGGACCCCAGAGCTTCGTGCAGAGATGGAGGCCATGACCTCCACACAGCGAGCTGCTGTCTTGATGCTGTTGCTGGGCGAAGAACAAGCCGCTGAAATTGTGAAATACCTCAGTCCTAAAGAGGTACAAGCTTTAGGTGCAGCCATGGTGCAGGCCTCATCCTTGTCGCAAGGTGCGGTGAACGTGGTGCTAGACCAGTTTGTCGACATGTTGAAAAAACAAAACAGTGTTGGACTTGGTGGCTCTGACTATGTTGATCGTGTCATGCGACTTGCGTTGGGTGAAGACAAGGCTAACTCGGTCTTGAACCGCATCATGCCCGGACAAGGAACCAAGGGCTTGGATATTTTGGCTTGGATGGATCCGCGCTCCATCGCAGACATGATACGTACTGAACATCCGCAAGTGATTGCGATCATTTTGTCTATCTTAGAAACCAGTGTGGCGGCTGACGTGTTGGTGTATTTGCCACCCGAAGTGCGCCCTGAGGTGATTCAACGTGTTGCTGCAATGGACACGGTACAGCCGTCAGCCATGGCCGAGTTGGAACAAATCATGAAGCAGCAGTTTGCCAAGAGCTCGTCTTCTAAATCTTCGAGTTTCGGCGGTATCAAAGCAGCTGCCGACATCATGAACAAAACCAAAACCGATTTGGAGCGTTCTGTCATGGATGGTCTGGAAGAAATTGATGCGGATCTGATGATGAAGATTCAGGATCAGATGTTCACTTTCGACAATCTTGCTACCGTGGACAACAAGGGTATTCAGGTGCTGATGCGCAATGTCGAACCCGATCAGTTGATGGTGGCCTTGAAAGGCGCACCGGAAGAAGTGCTGGCGCGTTTTCTGGACAACATGTCCGAACGTGCGCGTGGCATGTTCAAGGACGACATGGATGCACGCGGCCCAGTCCGGGTCGCGGATGTGGAAGATTCACAAAAGAAAATCATGCGTCTTGCACGCAAGCTGTCCGATACCGGCGAATTGATCTTAGGCGGAGCAGATTTTGTTTAATTCGGACCCTCTCAAGCCGTCGACCAAACATTGGTTGGATGACACTTGGTTAAATTCCTCCACACGGCCTATCCAAAGTTTTGGTGAGTTCGATTGGGACAGCGTTCCCAAATTGGATTACGCATTGGTGAAATTCCGTCAATTAGCGACACCCGAATCCGCCAAGGTATTGGACGAGGACAGCGGCTTCAAATTGGAAACTTTTGGCAAGCCCTCGGATTTCAGGCAGGACCGTCAACCTAACGCAAAGACGCAAGAAACGCCATTGCTGCATGAAACAGTTGCCGACGATGCGCTGACCATTGAAGACAGCCAAGCGCAGGCGCAGCTTATTGCGGATGCACAAAAGAACGATGAATTGATTGCACTTCGCCAAGCGCAGGCTGAACGTGAACAACAAAGACAGTTAGAGCGCGAGGTGTTTGGGCCTGACTGCATGTGGAGAAACGCTGACGTTCACGCTTTGGATGAATGGCCTTTGGGGGATGATTCACCTGTGTTGGATCCGGCTGCACTGGCTGCCGCGCGTGAAGAGGCCTACGCCTCGGGGCATGCCGACGGCGCGCAGTCCGGACACACCCAGGGTCATGATGAAGGCTTTAAAAAAGGCTTGATTGAGGGCATTCAACAAGGCATCACTCAGGCTCAGGCGCATGCTGCTTCGACATTAGAGACGGCATTGCAAGAGCAAAAAAATACATTGGGTTCAGTCTTGCAAGAGCAACTTGAGTTGCTGCAAAAAGTCAATGACAAATTGAATGCATTCAGCAGCAATCCGCAGGAACTGTATGAACCTGTCAAGCGTTTGGCATTGCATATCAGTGAGCAATTGGTACTGGCTGAGTTGACTTTGTCAGGCCAAGTGATTGAGCGTTTGGTACAGCGTTGCATGGATGAAATTGATTTACACGGACAGCCCGCCATCACGGTTGAATTAAACCCGCAGGACAAGGCGCGGCTCGAAGACATGGGTGCGGATGTGATCAAACAAATGCAATTGCAGTCCGTCCCCAGCCTGCAACCAGGCAGTGTTCGTTTGCTGGTCAATGACAGCCAAATTGAAGATTTGATTGAGCATCGTTTGCAAGCCATGGCCAACCGGTTGTTGAACCAACCTGAACTGTGGCGAGAGCAATCGGCGTTCTTTCGTCAACCATTGGCCCAACGTGACGGACAGGTTGAAGACGTGACCCAACGCGTGACTTTTGATGAACCCCCCGAAGAGGATGAGCATGCTTGATTTCATCAACATCGCCTTGCGCACCATCATGTGCTTGGCATTCATTGCATTTGTTGTCAGACCCATGTTGTTGTCTATGGTGCGACGCGAACCCAATACGCTTGAGCTTGAGGAAATGGCTCAGTTGGCAGTCAATTCAGCATTCAAAGAGCAATTTGTGGAGTTTTATGCCAAAAAACCAGTGCTTCAATTGGAGTCGTCTGCGGACAAGCAAGTCATTGAATCTTCAGCCGCACCAGCAGTGAAGATTGCAGTTAAACCTGTGGTTCTGACCAAGCAAGAGCAGTTAGCACTTGAGGTTGAAAATGCCAGGCTGGCTGAATTGGTCAAAGGACATGAAGAGGAAATGGCGCGGCGAGCAGAGCTTGCCGCCAAAGAGAGCGAACGGCTTGCCAAAGTAGCGCAAGAAGCGCTAGCGTTAGGTGAACTGATTGAGGCTGAAGAAGAGGGTGATTCATCGCTTGAAAAAATGCGCCAAACCATGAAGAAAGAGAAGAAAAAACCAGCTATCCCAGCCGAATTGCTGGCGGGCAACAGCTACGAAGACAAGCTCATGGTGGTGCGTTACGTCACCGAACAGGAACAAAACCGCGTAGCCCATGCGATTCGCTCCATGATCAAAATTGGGCCTTAAGTCATGATGAATTTTGCCGACGATATCGATGCAGTCCTGCCCAGTTTGCGCACGCCACAGCCACAGCGCAGTGGAACACTTGTGCGATTGGTCGGCATGACTTTGGAGGCGCGCGGTGTGATGGCGCCGTTGGGCGCATGTTGTGAAGTGGTGGGCCGTCACGGCCACCGGGTTGAAGCCGAGGTGGTCGGCTTCAATGACAAAATTTTATTTTTGATGCCTTTCACCGAACCTGCAGGCGTGGGTCCAGGTGACATGGTGCGCGTGATTAGCAACTCTTCCTTGGTCAGTCTCGGGCCTGAGTTATTGGGTCGGGTGATTGACGGCCGCTGCCAACCTTTAGACGGTAAGCCTGCGCCTGCTTGCAAAGAATTGCTCAGCTTATTGGGTCGCCCCATCAATCCGATGGAGCGCGGACCGATCAATAAAATTTTGGATGTCGGCGTCAAAGCGATCAATGGTGTGTTGACGCTTGGACGCGGTCAGCGTTTGGGTTTGATCGCAGGTTCCGGTGTCGGTAAAAGTGTGTTGCTCGGCATGTTGACGCGTTTCACCAAAGCCGATGTGGTGGTGATCGGACTCATCGGTGAGCGCGGTCGTGAAGTGCAGGCTTTCATTCAAGAGTCATTGGGTGAAGAGGGTTTGGCCAAGTCGGTGGTGATTGCCGCACCGGCCAACGTTTCTCCTGTGCTGCGTTTGAAAGCCACGCATTTGACGCATGTGATTGCAGAGTATTTCCGTGACCAGGGCAAAGATGTGCTGATGCTGTGTGACAGCTTGACACGCGTGGCGCACGCGCAGCGTGAAATCGGTTTGGCCATTGGCGAGCCGCCCACTGCCAAAGGTTATCCGCCTTCAGTGTTTGGGCTCTTGCCTAATTTGATTGAACGCGGTGGTGTGGGCAGGCATGGGCACGGTTCCATCACGGCCATCTACACCGTGCTGGCTGAAGGCGACGATGCTGCTGATCCGATTGTTGATATTGCCCGTGCGTCTTTGGATGGGCAGGTCATGTTGTCGCGCAAACTGGCTGATTCAGCGCATTACCCGGCGATTGATTTGACAGGTTCTATTTCACGTTTGATGCAGTCATTGCTCACCAGCGAAGACCTGAAGTCCGCCAATAAATTACGCCGACTCTGGTCTATCTACCAACAAAACGTCGACTTGGTGCAGGTGGGTGCCTATGAACATGGTTCGAACCCTGAACTTGATGAAGCCATCAGATTGAATGACCGCATCGTGGGTTTCTTGCGCCAGGACATGCATATCAGTCAAGATTACGACACCACGCGTCAGCAACTGCGTGAATTGCTCAACCAAAATTGAAAGCCACTGACACATGAAACCCCGTAGTTGCTGGTCCGTTCTGGCAAAGAAAGCCAAAGACGAAGAGGACACCGCTCAAACAGCGGCGGCCAGAGCGCGCAATAAAGTCATTGAGTTGCAGCAAAGTAGGCATCGCATGAACGAGTTGCTTGAAGACTATAAAAAACGTGCCATTGCTTCTCAGGCGCAATTGCAAACCATGTCGCAGACCACAAACAGCCGTCAATTTTTATTGCAACTGCAAAGCTTGGTGAATCGGGTGGATGAAGATTTGCAGGTGGCTTTGCGCGCGCTTGAACAAGCCAAATCGGTATTGTTACAAGCCACGCATCAGCGCATGAAAATGGAAACGATGCAAGAAAAGGATTTGCAAGCGGTGCAAACTTGGGAGCGCAAGCGTGACCAAAAAGAAATGGATACGCTGGGCTTGACGCTTTACAACCTCAAGACTTGACCCACGCGGCTTGCAGCCAGTGCCAATAATTGGGTTTGAACGCCCACGGAATCATGGTGGTCACCGTGCCCGGCGCAAACACTGTTCTGGTGGCGTGGTCATGCCAGACGCCTTGAGCATTCAGGCGCGTCAACAATTGCTGGGCTGCATCCTGATGCGTGAATACCTGTTGTTTGAATTTGACCTCTGAAGTGTCTTCAGGCTTGTCATCCAAGCGAATCCATTCAACAACATCACAAGCAGGCAATGCCATGCTGGTATCTATAGAGCCTGAATACAAATCGTGCAGACTTCCCCAAGCTCGGCCTTTCAACAAGGTCTTGAGTTGATTCAATTGGCGCTCTGCAATGTCTTCATCGCCAAGCCTCACACCGACTTGCCCCAACACATTGTCAAACCAGATGCATGCTCGTGGATGTTGCTTCAACAGGTTTGGTAAACCAGCGATGGCATCCGCTCGGTGGTAATTCACTTCAACACCCAAGGCTTTGAGTTCGCGCCCATGACGCAAGCCGAACAAAAGCGGTACCAACGGATCGATGTCATAGGCATCTATTCTTTGAAAGCGTGCCAGCCATGGTGTTGGCAGCATCCATCCGGCGCTGCCGCCAATCAACAGCAAATGTGACTGCTCTGTTTGAATGTCAGATAGAAAAGAAGCAATCAGCTCTCTGGTTGGCAACCAGCGCTGTAATGAACGCGCCGCATGCACGTGCCAATTCAGCCCGCCAGTACCCCCGGCATTGGCGATGTCTCTGATCCAGGTAGCCAGTCTGGTGCGACTGTCAAAATCAGATTTCACAAACATGGCGCATGATGGTGAAGACCGGCGAACTCCGTGGTATGGCTTGCCATTGCGCAATCACACCTTCACTGGTCAGCATGTCACCGCTGAGGTGAGCCCCGGTGTATATAGCCAAGGAACGGCTGCGTCCTGTTTTTTGTTGGCAATCTATTTCTATCAACATGCGGCTGGATAAAAAAGTTTTGCCGAGGCTGTTTTTTTGAGGCTGGCGGTAATCCAACATAGACCAGACCAAGCGGATGTGGCCGTCCTTTTCTATCGAGGAGCGGTCAATACCGTAGACAGCGCTGTCAGACATACCCACGCTGACCCAGTCCGAGGCCCAAACCTGACCCAAGCAAAGCAGGCCGAGGGCGCAGAAAAGTGTTTTAAATCTTTTATAAATTAATTTCATTTTTGACTCTCACACGATGGATAATGCAATCCATGCCAAACCATGACTGGGCTCAGTACTCTCTCAGTATGACATTCGTCTTGTTGCTTCTGGCAGCTGCTCTTTGGTGGCTGTCGCGTCGCAACAAGGGCTTTTTACTCCCTGTCTCCCAGCGGCGTATACAAATTCTAGAGGCCTATCCCATGGGTCTGCGGCACAAACTGTTGCTGGTTCAAGTGGATCAGCAAAGATTGCTTTTGTCAGTCAACAACAATGACATTCAAACCCTGCATGCTTGGCGTGCAGATTCTTCTTCGCCCGTAGAGCCAGGTGTCAACGA
>CAMDJS010000006.1 GCA_945900685.1 Bordetella parapertussis | reverse complement strand
CAAGAGGTAGACCAAGTGGTGGGAGACCTGATCGATTTTGCGCAAAAGCATGGCCGCAAAGTCATGGTCTTGTCCGAATACGGCATCACGCCGGTTGACCGCCCGATTCACCTCAACCGCCACTTCCGCCGCGAAGGCTGGTTGCAAGTCCGCATGGAAGACGGCCATGAAATGCTCGACCCAACCACCTCAGCGGTGTTTGCCGTGGCCGACCACCAAATTGCACACATCTATGTCCGCAACCCGGCGCTGATTCCACAGGTCAAGCAATTGCTGCAAAGCATCGCGGGCGTGGAATCGGTCTGGGACAAATCCGAACAGACTGAACACCATATCAACCACGAGCGCAGCGGCGAGTTGGTCGTCATGTCTGATGCACGCTCATGGTTCACCTACTATTTCTGGCTGGACGATACACTGGCACCCGACTTTGCCCGCACGGTGGAGATCCACCGCAAAGCTGGCTATGACCCAGTTGAATTGTTTTTAGATCCTGCGATTTCCTTCCCCAAGGTCAAAATCATTTGGAAACTGGTGAAAAAAATGCTGGGTTTTCGCATGCTGATGGATGTCATTCCGCTGGACGCCACCTTGGTCAAAGGCTCGCACGGCAGGCCCACTGACGACCCGCAGGACGGCCCCTTGGTCATGACCGACACACCTTCTTTATTGCCTGAACAGGTTTCAGCCACCGACATCAAACGCATTGCTTTGCAACACATCTTCGGCGCTGAATCCAAAGCCATTTAAAAAATTTTGATTTTTGACTTTAAACAACCATGAACAATATTTACCACTACCCCAACAAGCAAAGAAAAACAGCTGACTCCCCAGTTGACGACAGCAAAGAGGCACGCGCCATCGTCGACAGTGTGCAGGTGCAACGCTTCGCTGTGGAATACGAGTACCCGGTGGTTTTCACGCGCCATGCGTTTGACCCTGTCAATCTGCATTTGCTGGATGTATTGCGCCGCCGCGAACCCGGCAAACGCCATCGCGTGGCGGTGTTTGTTGATGGCGGTGTGGCAGAGGCCTTGCCGCATCTCTCCGGTCAAATCCAAGCGTATTTCACTGCCCACAACGAGTCCATCGACTTGGTCGGTGATATCGTGGTGTTGAGGGGCGGTGAAGCATGTAAAAACGACCCAGACTTCATCACCAATTTGTTGAAAATTCTGTCTGACAAGGCCATCGATCGCCACTCCTACACGATCGCCATCGGCGGCGGCGCCATCATGGACGCGGTCGGTTATGCAGCCGCCATTTTTCACCGTGGCGTGCGCCACATCCGTTTCCCCACCACCGTGCTGGGCCAAGACGACAGCGGCGTCGGCGTGAAAAACGCTGTCAACTGGCTGGGTCTGAAAAATCTGGTCGGCACCTTTGCGCCACCTTGGGCCGTCATCAACGACGGAGTGTTCATCGATTCACTGCCTGCTCGCGAAAAACGCTGCGGCATGTCCGAAGCCGTGAAAGTCTCCTTGATCCGTGACCGCGAATTCTTCCTCTGGCTGGAAAGTAACGCGCTGGCCTTGGCTCGGTTTGAAACCGTGCCCATGTCCTACCTGATCAAGCGTTCCGCGCAAATTCACATGAACCAAATCGCCCATGGCGGCGACCCGTTCGAATCCGGCTCTGCCCGCCCCTTGGACTACGGCCACTGGGTGGCGCACAAACTCGAGCGCATGACCGAACAGCAATTGCTCAGCCACGGTGAAGCGGTGGCCATCGGCATTGCGCTGGATGCGCATTACTCTGTGCTGGCCGGTTTGCTGCCTGCGGGCGAAGACTTGCGTGTGCACCAATTGCTGGTCACGCTCGGCTTCAAACTCTGGAATGACCATCTGGAAGCTCGTAACGGCAGCGGCCGCTTGGCCGTGTTGCAAGGCCTGGCCGAGTTCAGAGAACACTTAGGCGGTGAACTCACCATCACCTTGCTCAGCGCCATCGGCAAAGGCATTGAGGTGCATGAAATCAATGACACCTGGGTCACCGAATCTATCGCCTGGCTGAAACAACGCAAATAATGCGATGCATCTGCCGCAACTGAAAGCCCAACCGCATCTTTCCTATTGCACCAACATACATGCAGGGGAAAGCTGGGCTGATGTTCGTGACAGCTTGAATGTGTTTGTGCCGCCTATTCGCGATGCACTCACAGACGGCGCGCCCATGGGCATTGGCTTGCGCCTCTCTGGTCAAGCCGCTTTCAGCTTGCAACAGCCTGATGAATTGCAGGCGTTTCAACAACAATTGAAACAACTCAACGCCTATGTGTTCACCTTGAACGCATTTCCTTATGGCAAGTTCCATGGTGTCAAAGTTAAACAAGATGTGTATTTGCCCAACTGGACCAGCGATGAGCGGGTTCGCTACACAACGGCTTGTATTGAGATTTTGGCAGCCTTGCTGCCTGAGGCAGTGAGCGGCAGTATCTCCACCGTGCCTGTCGGTTTTCGAGACGCCGCTGACGCGCCCGGCGCCATGGACCGCATACTCGACAACCTGTTGCTCTGCGTGGCGCATCTGGTTCGTACATACCAAAGCAGCGGCAAATTCATTGCCTTGGCGCTCGAACCCGAACCGGCTTGCTATTTAGAAACCACGCAAGAAGCGGCTGACTTCATCTCACAACATGTGCGCAGCGCCGAGTCAATCAAGAAACTCTCACAGATGCTGGGTTGCTCGAATGAACAATCCATGCAAGCCTTGCAACAACACTTAGGTGTGTGCTTTGACGTGTGTCACAGCGCGGTGGCGTTTGAAGACCCGATGCAAGCCATGCGCAGTTTGCGTGACACGGGCATTGGCATACCGAAAATTCAACTCTCCAGCGCGGTGCGTATTCCTGCCATGAGCCACGCCCTGCTAGACACAGTGCGTCAATTTGACGATGCGGTTTACCTTCACCAAGTGGTGGTACAAGGACAGCAAGGGTTAAAACGCTTTCTGGATTTGCCACAAGCGACGCAGGCTTTCACCGAAGGTCAAGCCGATGGCGAATGGCGGGTGCATTGCCATGTGCCGGTATTTCTGGCACATGCAGGCGATATGTCCACGACGCAAGCGCAGTTGTTACAAACCATTCAGGCCTGCAAACTCGAGGGCTTCTCTTCACACCTTGAAGTGGAAACCTATACCTGGGATGTGCTGCCTGCATCCTTGAAAACCGAAACCAAAGCACAGGCGATCGCCCGTGAATTGCTGTTCGTCAAACAGGCACTGATGTCATGACACACTCAACAAACCCCTTAGCCCGGCTGGCCATGATGCTCAAGATCGGCAGAGTCTCCAACCTGCCCACGGTGTGGACCAATGTGCTGGCGGGAGCTTTCCTGGCCGGTGTGCAAACAGACCCGGCGAAGTTGTTGTGGATCATGTTGGCCATCACATTGTTCTACACCGGTGGCATGTATTTGAACGATGCCTTTGATGCGGATATCGATGCGCGTGAACGCCCTGGACGCCCTATTCCCTCCGGTCAGATTTCCGCCAAAGCCGTGTCTGCAATCGGCTGCGCGCTGTTGATGGCGGGTATTTTTATCGTCGCACCCTATGGCGCTTTGGCCGTTCAAGCGGGTGTGGCTTTGAGCCTGACCATTCTTTTGTACAACGCTTGGCATAAGGGCAATGTGATTTCGCCGGTCATCATGGGCAGTTGTCGGGCGCTGGTGTATGTGGTGGCAGCCTGGGCTTTTGCCGACTTGACACCCACCGCGTTGGTGTGGGGCATGCTCGCGGTATTCACGCATATCGCTGGTCTCACCTATGCCGCCAAACAAGAAAGTCTGGATCGCATCGACCGACTGTGGCCGCTGGCGATTCTGGCGGCACCCTTCGTGATCTTCTTAGCCAATTTCAATCTGACAACGCCTGCGATCCTTGCCTTGTTGCTGCTGGCCGCTGCCAATGTGTACGCCGTGCGCTTGCTCGCGCTGCGTCGCCAAGGCGGGGATGTGCCGCGCGCGGTGGCGCAGTTGATTGCTGCCTGCGCCTTGCTAGATGCTGCCGCTGTCGCTCTGGCCGGCGGCTCTTGGCCGTGGGTAGCCGCCTGTATAGTGGCCTATGTGATTTGCCGTTTGTTTCAAAAATTCATACCGGGCACCTGAGGTTTTGTTATGTACCCCAAACACCAACATCTTCCCGCCGAGGCGATTCCCCAAGCCATTGCATTGCTCGGCGGTTGGTTGAAGTCGCGTTTGGCTGCTGAAGCGTTTCAGTGGTTCGAGACTGAATTAAACGCATTGCAAGCCAAGCCTGAGCAGGCCAGATGGTTCAAGGCGCTGGGCTTGACACCGCGCAAACTCGGCAAAGCAGATTTGCAGCCGACAGCGGCGGAACAACAGGCTGCGTCCCAACTGCGTCATGGGCTTGACCCGACCGACTGGAGTGTCGACCAAACCGCGCGCATTTGTTTCACTTTGGCGTTTCACCAAGCCGATGACGCCAGTTTCGCGCACCAAGTGTCTTTGCTGGTGGACACGTCTGAAATCAACGAACTGCTGGCCATCTTCCGTGGCTTTGCGCTGTTCCCGCACCCGCAAGCGCTTGAGCACAAAGCGCGTGAAGCCATCCGCTCCACCATGCGCCCTGTCTACGAAGCCATGGCGCACCGCAATCCTTACCCCTTGGAGTTTTTTGACGAAGCCGCCTGGAACCAGATGATCGTCAAAGCCTTCTTTCTGGATTCATCCATCTGGCAAATCCAAGGTGTGGATGAGCGCTACAACCTGGACTTATCGATTGTGCTGATCAAACTGGTGCAAGAGCGATGGGCCGCTGACCGGTTTATTGCCCCTGAAATTTGGCGCTGCGCGGTGCCGTGCGCCAACGCTGAAGGTGTGGCGGTGATTTTGCAGGCTTTGAACGGCAAAGCGCGTGAAGCGGAAATTGAAGCGATTGCCAAAGTCTGTATGAGCCACCCGCAACTCTGCGACCCTCAAGTCATCGCCGCACTGAAAAATAAAATCCTCCAAGCCGACCCCGCCAAACAGGCCTGGTCCGAGTTTGCCGGCCCTTCTTACGAGTAACAACGACTTCCACACCTTCTGCTATGGCTGACACTTCTACCGAATGTAAACAAGACCCCGGACTGTTCGGCCCGGTGGTGAATCTTGGCAAATGCGAGGCCAAAGGCGACTGCGTGCGGGTTTGTCCCGAATCGGTGTTTGAAGTCCGGCGTATTGACGACGCGGATTTCCAGCCGCTGGGGTTTTTAAACAAATTGAAAATACGCGTGCACGGCATGAAGGTGGCTTACACCCCGAACATAGATGCCTGCTTGGCATGCGGCTTGTGTGTGTCGGCTTGCCCTGAAAAAGCCATCACACTCAGCCGCAGGCAGTAGTCGGATTTATTTTTTAACGACCAATTGCTGGATGCTGTCAATCTGCTTTTGGTAGATATCGCCTGACATTTCAAATATTTTTTGGCAATAAGCCGAAGGGTCAGCGCTTTGTTTTTGCTGGAACTCCACCACGGCAGGAGACTTCTTCATGTCTTGGTAAGTCATATCGATTTTCTTGCCGCTTGGAAATTCAATTTGATCCAACTGTTGAAAATAGCCAGCAAATTGTTTAATGATGCCTTCTCGCTGACCAGGCTTGGTTAAAAAATCCTTGGGAATCGCGTCCAAGAACACATTCAAATCGAAATCTTTGAATGCCTGTGCTTTGCAATTCGGATCCGCATCGATTTGTTTTTTCAAACCAAAAGCAGTGATGACGCCAAAAGTGGCTTGATAAATGCGTTCGCTGTTGTCAAGTTCAGCGGCGCGCGCAGGTGCTGCCAATGTCAACAACACAGACAGGTAAATAAAAAGCTTTTTCATAGTCACTCTGTTCAAAATTAATTTACTTCAATGGAATAAATCGCAATTTTTGAAAATCAATTCACTGTTGCCAGCAGCTTTTTTTGATTTCATCCGAATGTACCTGACAAGATCCGCTATTTCTACGCGGGTAAATGCTTGTTTCCAAGCAGGCATAGTGTTTTTGCCGCCCGCGATTCTGAAAGCCATGATGCCGTCATTAAAAACAGGCGCTATCGACTCTGCAGAGCCTTGGTAGAGATCGGTTTGAGTCGCAGCGAGTAACAATTCTTTTTGCCTGTAGCCAAGTACAACCAAAGCCAGATACAACACCAGTAAAATTTAATCATTCAAGGTTTAACTGCTTAACTTTAAGTTGAATCTGTTTTATAAATTCACTTACCGAAAGATACAGCGCCCTACCCTGCTATTTTTTCCAATACATCTCAACCCAAACGAAACTTTGATTCATTCACTGAAGTACCCATGACTTACTCCCACCTTTTTTCCCAATGTATTTTCTTTGTGGTCGCGATGTCTGGCTTGCTTTTCGGACAAGCTGCCAACGCACAAAACCTGTCTTTGAAAATGCTGGTCAGTGAATTGACTGCGCCTATTCATCTCGAAGAATGGCCAGACGGCTCCGGGCGCATGCTGATCGTGCAACAAGACGGCTTGGTCAAACTGATGTTGCCTGACGGCAGCGTGCAGCCCGAGCCATTCCTAGATTTGCGCAGCCGCATGCTGCCGATTGCCAATGATTTTGAAGAGCGCGGCTTGCTCGGTTTTGCCTTGCATCCGCAGTTTGCCAACAACGGCCGTTTCTTTGTCAGCTACTCCGCACCGTTGCGTGCAAGTGCACCGCAAAACTGGAATTACACACGCCATGTTTCAGAGTTCACCAGCAAACCCGGCAGCGTCGCTCATGTGGACCTCAACACTGAACGTGTCTTGATTGCACTCGATTGGCCAAGCCGCAAACACAACGGCGGCGCGATGGCGTTTGGCCCGGATGGCATGCTGTTCATCGGCTTGGGTGACAGCGGCGCCTCTCACGGCATCGGTAAATCTGTCATCTGGGAAGCCTTCAATGTGCCGGCCGAAGGGTTGCACTGGGACAAAATGGCGCAAGACAAGCAAAGTCTGTATGGCAAGATTTTGCGCATCGATGTAGACCACGGGTTTCCGTCTTATGCCATCCCCAAAGGCAATCCTTTCAATGCGACGCAAGGTCGCCCTGAAATATGGGCCTGGGGTTTTCGCAATCCTTACCGCATCGCTTTTGACGCCAACGGCAATGGCGACTTGTACGTCACCGCGATTGCCGAGACTTTGTGGGAAGCCGCCTACCGCGTCAAACGCCCGGGCAACTACGGCTGGCCGTTGATTGAAGGTTCACACTGCGTGGACCGCTTGATACCGCGCAAACCGCCTGTGCAATGCGTCAAACAAGGCCTTGAAGGTGAAACACTTGAAATACCAGTGGTGGAATACGCGAACATGCAAGTGAATCACCCGGATTCCGCCTCGCTTGGCGTCAAAGGCGTCGGTACTGCCGTGACCGGTGCGCGCATGTACAGAGGCAAGCAAATTCAAGGCTTGCAAGGCAAATTGCTGATTGCCGACTGGAGTGCATCATTCAAACAAGCGTCCGGTCAGTTGTTTGTAGCCACACCCAACACACCCAAAGACAAACTCTGGGCTTTAGAGAAACTGATTCAAATCGACAGCCGCATCATCAGTTTGTCTGAAGACCGCAACGGTGAAATCTATGTCTTGACCCATGATGGCATGGGGCCGTTTGGCAGCACCGGCAAGGTCTATCAATTGGTTGCCAACCCCTGACAGCGGCAGAGGTTCAAGTGCTTTGGTTAAGAGGTGCAGACCTTTTTAATCAAAGCCTCAAAAAACGAACCAGAAGGGGGAAAGTACCAATGAAAATAGCGTTTTTCGGGTCCGCCTGAGGCCTGCTGAGTCACTTCGCCGTTGCCCATTTGTCCGTCAAAGTCTGTGAACTGAATCTGGCGTTGACGACCCGCATTGCATTCGATGTGGCGCACAGAAATACGTGAACTGGTCAAATAAGCGCAGCTGTCACCTTTGCATGCTTCTTTTTTGCTGCCCGGGAAATCTTGCAGCGTAGTGATTTGCTTGGCGCCATCTACCTCGCTGATGGTTTTCAAGTCCACATAATAGTTTTCACCAAACTCGGGATTCTTCAACATCAAAGTCCATTCTGCATGCGCCATCGAGGACAAGGTGAGCAAAGTCAGTATCAAAGCGCGTTTCATCGCAAAACTCCCAAAAAATAAAACAGATAAAAAAATCCTCTGCGCAGAGGATTGAGTTGAGATCATTCTAGGGGCGCTGAACAGGAAACCCACTCGAAAGGGCTTAATTGCTATTTTGCCAACTTAGTTTCAATAAAAAACGTTTCAAGAATGCATGTGCGGCGAAATTTCATCTGCCAGTCTCACAATCTTTCAGCATGGCGTTTCCCGCACCTTCCACGGTCCAACTGTCGCCATAGCCGCCATAAACCAGGGACATGATCATGAGCATGTTTTTCTTTTCGACAGAATCTTCCGGCTTGAGTTGTTCCAAACGCTGTCTGGCATCTTTGGGAACCAATCCATCCTCGCGCCACTGCATGGCTTGGGACGCAAACCTACCGATGTCTTCGCAGCTCATGCTGCCCAACGGGTAAGTACCGGCAAACACTTGGGGGCAGACGCAAAGCATGCCCATGATGAGGAAGTGGTGAATGAGGCGCATCAATGCTTGTCCTAAAAACAGCTTGCAAGAGGGTTTGATCATAAACACCGGTCAGGTTCGTGCGCTACAGGCCAGAAAAAAAGTTCAATGCGCAGACGTAAATGCGTATGATTTAGCTCATAAGAACAGGATGTCACCAAACAAACCATAGACAACATCGAAAGAGACAACACCATGACGACAGCGCCAGCCTTGATTCTTGACCGTGTGTATGCACACGAAAAAAACCATGCCCAAGAGATTTTTTTAACCCAGCCTACAGGGCAAGGCCAAGTGAAAAATTACACATGGGCCCAGACCATGGATCAATCCCGTCGCATGGCCGCGTACCTGACCACACTGGGTTTGCCACGCGCTGCACGCATTGCCATCTTGTCTAAAAATTGCGCGCATTTCTTCATGACCGAGTTAGCGATTTGGATGGCCGGCTACACCACGGTGGCCATCTTTCCGACCGAGCAAGCAGACACGGTGAAGTTTGTACTTGAACATTCAGAGGCGAGCCTGCTGTTTGTCGGCAAGCTCGATGAATGGCATAAACAAGAACCCGGCGTGCCCGCACAACTGCCTCGCATTGCATTTCCTTTGGCACCCTCCAACCATTACGACAAATGGGACGACATCATTTCGCGCACCCAACCGTTGGCAGGGGACGCTTTGCGCGAACCTACCGACTTGGCCATGATCATCTACACCTCGGGCTCAACCGGACAACCCAAAGGTGCCATGCATTCCTTTGAGCGCATCACTGCAGCAGCCTGCGGCATCATTGCCCAAATGGATGAAAACCTGGGCAGCGATCGCAGACACCGCATGCTGTCCTACCTGCCGTTGGCGCATGTGTTTGAGCGGGCGTTTGTTGAATCTGCGGCATTCATACACGGGCGTTTACAAGTGTTTTTTGCTGAATCCCTTGACACCTTTGTGCAAGATTTACAGCGTGCAAGACCCACCATATTCATCTCGGTACCGCGCTTGTGGTTGAAATTCCAGCAAGGCGTGTTTGCCAAAATGCCGCCCAAGAAATTGAACCTGCTGCTTGGCATCCCGGTGCTGGGCGGTATCGTGAAAAAGAAAGTACTTACCGGACTCGGACTCGACCAAGTGGAGCTCGCTGGCAGCGGTTCTGCGCCCTTGCCCGCAGACCTGATCCGCTGGTACCGCCGGCTTGGTTTGAACCTGGTCGAAGGCTATGCCATGACTGAAGATTTTGCTTACTCGCACAGCCAAACCAAGGACAAAAACGACCCCGGCACTGTGGGCCCTCCCTACCCCGGCGTGCAAGTTCGCATCAGCCCGGAGGGTGAAGTCCTCATCAAATCCCCCGGGCAAATGATCGGTTACTACAAACGTCCTGATCTGGATGCCCAAAGCTTCACCAGCGATGGATTTTTCAAAACAGGAGACCTGGGTTCACGCATAGCGGATGGTCAATTGACCATCACCGGCAGACTCAAAGAGCAATTCAAAACCAGCAAAGGCAAATATGTCGCCCCCGCGCCGATTGAAAACCGCTTGAACGCACACCCCATGATCGAGTTGTCCATGGTGTCAGGCAGTGGTTTTGACAAAGCCTATGCCTTGGTGGTGCTGGCCGAAGATTTGCGACCAAAGATGCATCTCGACGATGTCAGGCAACAGGTTCAATCTGAACTCAAGGGTTTGCTCAATCAAGTCAACCAACAAATCGCTGACTATGAACAACTCAAAATGTTGGTGATCGCCAAAGAGGCTTGGTCGATTGAAAACGGCTGCCTGACACCCACCATGAAAATCAAACGAAGCCGGATTGAATTCAGTGTTCAACACCAAGTGGACGGTTGGTACAGCAAGGTAGAAACCATTATTTGGGCTTGAATTTGAAGCGCCGCGCTCAGTCCCGAGCCGGCGCCAGCAGCATCGCAAGTGCACCGGCGACAAGTCCCCAAAAAGGCGCGCCGACTCCCCAAAAACTCAAGCCTGAGGCCGTCACGGCAAAGGTTATAAAAGCGGCTTGTCTGGACGCCGGTTCTTGCATGGCCACGGCCAAAGCGTTGGAGATGGTGCCAAACAAAGACAAACCAGCCACCACCATCACCAAGGCTTTGGGAAAGGCTGCAAACAAACTGACCACCGATGCGCCAGCCAGTCCGGCCAATATGTAAAACACACCGGCACTGATTGAGGCGGTGTATCGCTTAGAAGGGTCTTTATGCGCTTGCGGCCCGGCGCATACAGACGCTGTGATGGCAGCCAGATTGAGTGCGAATGCACCAAACGGAGCCAGCAAGACATTGATGACGCCAATCCAACCGATCACAGGTGATAGGGATAAGCGGTAACCGTTGGCATACATGGATGCCACACCCGGAATGTTTTGCGAGGCCATGGTGATGACAAACAAAGGCAGCGCCAGACTGAACAAGGAAGCCACTGACCACTGCGGCGTTACCCAGACCGGGTAAGCCCACTGCCAATCCACTTGCGCCAGGTGAACCTGATCCGTTGCAAATGCCCAGACGATGCCCGCCGTCAAAGCAAACAGCACCGAATAGCGCGGCCACAGCCGCTGTGCGAGCAAATACACCAAGGTCATCATCAAAGGCATGGGCCATTGACTGCCCATGACCACAAACACATCCAGCCCGATGCGCAACAACACGCCGCCGAGCATGCCAGCCGCCAGCGGCAAAGGTACCCGGTGCATGAACTTTTGAAATATGCCGCCAAACCCGACCACCACGGTCAGCGCAGAAGCCACCACAAAGGCGCCCACCACTTCAGCCGTCGAAAAAGCGGGCGTCGAGGTGATCAACATGGCCGCCCCAGCTGTCGACCAAGCGGTCACGACCGGGATGCGAAATTTCAGCGACAAACCGATGCAAGTCACGCCCATGCCCAAGCCCAAAGCCCAAATCCAGGACGCTGCCCCAGCGGTACCGGCACCGCTGGCATACGCCGCCTGAAAGACAATCGCGACCGAGGAGGTGAAGCCGACCAGCACGGTGATGGCACCGGCCAACACGGTGGAGACTGAAAAATCTTTGACGAAACGCATGAGGGGGTCAGGAGAAGAGGTCACCCGATGTTAATGACTTCACACAGCCCTGAGGGAGTCGGTGCGCAAGCGCTAACATCGGCTGATCAAACAGGAGCATGGAATGAGCGTGATCACACATATTGACGACTTGAAACAGCTGGCCAAAAAACGGGTGCCTAAAATGTTTTTCGAATATGCGGATTCGGGAAGCTATACCGAAAGCACCTACCGCGCCAACGAAGATGATTTTCAAAAAATCAAATTGCGCCAACGCGTAGCCATCAACATGGAGGGTCGCAGCACCGCCACCACCATGATCGGGCAAGCGGCCAGTATGCCGGTGGCCATCGCGCCCACAGGCATGACCGGTATGCAACACGCCGACGGTGAAATCCTCGCGGCGCGTGCCGCCAAGAAATTCGGCATCCCGTTCACCTTGTCCACCATGAGCATTTGCTCCATTGAAGATGTGGCGCAACACGTAGGTCCGGATTTCTGGTTTCAGCTGTATGTGATGCGGGATCGCTCTTTCATTGAAAGCTTGATTGACCGCGCCAAAGCCGCGCAATGCTCGGCGCTTGTGCTGACATTGGATTTGCAAATTCTGGGGCAACGCCACCGCGACTTGAAAAACGGTTTGTCTGCGCCGCCCAAGCCCACCTTGCTCAACCTGCTGGACTTGGCCACCAAGCCGCGCTGGTGCCTGAACATGTTGGGCACACCACGCCGCAAATTTGGCAATATTTTTGGCCATGTCAAAGGCATTGATGACATGAGTTCTCTGGGGGAGTGGACCAACGGCCAGTTCGACCCGACCTTGAATTGGAACGATGTGGAATGGGTGAAAAAACGCTGGGGCGGCAAGCTGATTTTGAAAGGCATTCAAGACGCGGAAGATGCACGACTGGCGGTTGAAAGCGGCGCCGATGCCCTGATCGTCTCCAACCACGGCGGACGCCAACTCGATGGCGCAGCCTCCAGCATCAACGCGCTGCCAGGCATTGTGCAAGCGGTAGGCAAAGGCATTGAGGTACACATGGACGGCGGCGTGCGCAGCGGGCAAGACGTGTTGAAAGCACGTGCACTCGGCGCACAAGGCACGTACATCGGACGCGCCATGTTGTACGGCTTGGGTGCCATGGGTGAAGCCGGAGTTACCAAGGCTTTGCAAATCATTCACAAAGAACTCGATATCAGCATGGCCCTGTGCGGTCACACCGACATCAACAAAATAGACCACAGCGTGCTGTTGCCGGGAACCTACCCGCAAGCCTGAGCGAAACACTATCGCTTTGATCAACCGGGCCGCGTGCCCGGTTTTTTTTGGCTGCAATCATCGGCAATGACTGGGATTAATCGGCTTTTTGCCTACATACAGGCTACCGGCCTTTGTTTCGAATCATATTTTTTAAACAAAGGCTTGCATATGTTCGCAAACAAACAATTGTTTTATTCGGGTTGTATATGTTTCGTAGCGGCATGCTTATCGGCGTGCAGCAGCACCTTACCGACTGCGGTGGATGTAGACCGCAAACAAAATCTGGCTGCACCACAAGTTGCCGCCGATGCCGTCAGTAAAGTCGTCAATTTCTCACTGCGCTCAAGTTACCAATTACAAGGACTTCTGGACACGCCAGATGTTCAATACCAAAACGCCCGTGCTGAGCATATCTTCCAGCGCTTAATCAAACACGTCGACAAGATTCACCCGCAAGCCAGTGCATGGGCCTGGGAAATTCATGTGGTGGACAGAGGCATTGTCAACGCCTATACCGTGGGCGCTGGCAAAGTGATGGTGTTTCGCGGATTGATTGAGCACATGGCACTGACAGAAGAGGAACTGGCATTTATCATTGCCCATGAAATAGGGCATAACTTGCGACTACATACCAGAGAAGACCTCAGCAATTTTGTGCCCATTCAACTGGCATCAGCCGGCATACGCTATGCCATTTCACCTTGGGCCGGTGCCATGATCACTGATTACGGTATTGAAAAACCCATGTCCCGTACCAAAGAGATAGAAGCCGATCGCATCGGCCTTGAACTCATGGCTCACGCAGGTTTTCAACCCGGTGCCGCCGCTACTGCGTTTGAAAAGTTTTACGATCTAGAGGACAAGCGTCGAAATACTTTGGCTTATACAAAAATCATTCCGCGTTGGACTTATTTGCAAACACACCCTTTGTCTGAAGACAGAGAAAAAGATGTCACGCAGCAGACTGAAAAAATCAATGACATCTATGCTTTGAGTGACAAATACATTGCCCCGGCCCAAGGACTGAGCAAGAAAACATCGGTCAATCTTGACTACATTGATGACTATGAAAAGTTGTACTGGGTGGGACGAATTGCCCCGCAAACAGTACTCACACGCTTGGTCTATGCCGACACAGATGTCAGCTATGGCAGTGACCTGGGGTACGGTTGGATGCTTAAACGCATGCCCCAAGGTGGATTGAATTTGCATGTCGGCTTGTCGCTCTTTCATGGGGATGCGCAAATCAAAGGGGATTTCGGTGGCGCGTTTACCGAACTCGGTTGGGTGTTCAATCCGCAGTGGCAGCTTTACGGTCGGCTCGTGTCAGCGGAAGATTTGAACAACAGTGTTCGAAAAAAACAAAAGCTGTCCATAGGGCTGCGCTGGGGCAATTTCAACAGCGGCCACCTGTATCTGGAAGCTGGTCAGGGTCGCGCCAAATTCAAACGCAACCAAGCTTGGAATAACGATGGCCTGGTTGAATTTGGCTACGCTTACAGGATTGGTTTGTTTTAGTGGGCTGTCTCGTCAGGCTTAGCCTGACCCCTGCACTCAACAACCTGACTGCTCAGCTATGCTTTGCAGGTGAGCCCAGAAACACCCACCTTACCTCGTCGTATCGCCCATCTGGACATGGATGCGTTTTACGCATCGGTGGAGTTGTTGCGCTATCCGCAACTCAAAGGACTGCCAGTGGTCATCGGCGGGGGCAGACGCCGCGAGGATGACTTACTGGCTCGCATGCGCATCGCCCAACCTGAGCGTGAATGGACGAATGAACACCTGGCAGAGATTCCTGTCGAGATGTTTCCTCACATCAACGGCTATACCGGTCGCGGCGTGATCACCACGGCGACTTATGCGGCGCGTGCATTCGGTGTGGGTTCGGCCATGGGCGTGATGAAAGCGGCACAACTGTGTCCTCAAGCGATTTTGTTGCCGGTGGATTTCGACCAATACCGCTATTACTCGCGCAGCTTCAAAAACATCGTGCGTGAATTTGCGCCTTTGGTGGAAGACCGGGGCGTGGATGAGATTTACATTGACTTCACCGACGTGCCGGGCGGTCAACGCCAAGGCGGACGCGCACTGGCTCGCTTGATACAACAAACCATCACCGAAGCCACCGGCTTGACTTGCTCTATAGGTGTCGCACCCAATAAATTGCTGGCGAAAATGGCCAGCGAATTAAACAAGCCCAACGGTATTTCTATATTGCAACCAGAAGATTTGGCAGACAAAATTTGGCCGCTGAGTTGCCGAAAAATCAATGGCATAGGGCCCAAAGCAGACGCTAAATTAAAGGCGCATGGCATACACACTATCGGCGAACTTGCTGCCCGGGATCAACAATGGTTGATGGACAACTTCGGTCAATCCTACGGCGCTTGGTTGTTTGCCGCCTCTCACGGCATGGACGACAAGCCGGTGGTGACCGAGTCCGAGCCCGTGTCCATGAGCCGCGAAACCACGTTTGAAAAAGATTTGCATGTGCGGCAAGACAAAGCCGCGTTGGGCGAGATCTTCACACGGCTTTGTCAGCAAGTAGCCGCTGACCTGCAACGCAAAGGCTATGTCGGTAAAACCATAGGCATCAAATTGCGGTTTGATAATTTCCAAAGCGTGACCCGCGACAGCACCTTGGAGGTTTTCACCGCAGATGCCAAGGCCATCCGACAAGCCGCAGGTTTGTGTTTGAAGCGGGTAGAGTTCAAACGCCGCATCCGATTGCTTGGCGTGCGCGTCGGCTCTCTGGTCAAAGCAGATTCCGAACATGCGCAACACCTTTTGACTGCCAAAGCCTTATCCTCCGTAGTCACCGCGCAAGAAGCGGACCCATTGAAAGACCAAGCCCATGAACAAGCTGACCTGTTTTGAACTGACTATTGACAAACACATTGCGCATCTGGTGATGAACCGCCCAGATCGATTGAATGCGCTGGACATGACGGTCTGGCGCGAACTCGACGAGGTGTTGCAGCAGCTTCACCAAGGCAACCAGGCACGCGTATTGGTCATCAGCAGCACGGGGAAACATTTCAGTGCGGGCATGTCGCTCGAGGCCTTTGGCAACTCGGTCAGCATGGACGACCAAAGCGCCGAAGGACGCGCCGCCATTTTTGACATGCTAAGCGGTTTGCAGTCCACGTTCACACGCTTGGAAAATTTGCGCATACCAGTCATCGTTGCCATCCAAGGCGGATGCATAGGCGGCGCGGTTGACATGGTGACTGCATGTTGCCTGCGCTATGCCACAGCAGATGCGTTCTTTTGCATACAAGAAATCAACATCGGCATGGTGGCCGATGTCGGCACCTTGCAGCGACTCCCCAAACTCATACCCATGGCGGTGGTGAAAGAACTCGCCTACACCGGTCGCCGCTTGTCCGCCGACAAAGCATTGGAATACGGTTTGGTGAATGAAGTACTGCCGGATGCCCATGCAGCACTGGCAGCAGCCATGAAAGCGGCTGAAGACATTGTCAGCAAACCACCGGTGGCTATTTGGGGAACCAAACAAGCGCTGCATTACGCGAGAGACCACAGCGTGGAAGATTCACTGAAACAAATGGGCTGGTTGCAAAGCGGCATCTGGAGCAATGCGCATGTGAGCGAAGCCATCACTGCGTTTCAGAAAAAACAAGCCGCCGAATTTCCTGAACTCGCCACCTTGCGTTCTTTCAAAGACGTGGCTTGATGCTCACTGTCTGGCGGTGCGGATTTGCTGCGGCATGGCCTGCGGGTGGCTGCTGCGCCAAGGATTGATGTCCACACCGCCGCGCCGCGTGTAACGCGCTTGCACGCTCAGCTTGGTCGGCTGGCAGCGCGTCATGATGTCCATGTAGATGCGCTCTACACAATGCTCGTGAAATTCATTGTGATTGCGAAAACTCACGATGTATTGCAACAAACCGGCCTGGTCAATTTGCGCGCCGCTGTAGCTGATGCTGACACTGCCCCAGTCGGGTTGGCCGGTCACCAGGCAATTGCTTTTGAGCAAATGGCTGATGAGAGTTTCGGTCACAGGTTGCTCGTCTTGGGCGGCACTTAGCAATTCAGGCGCGGGTTGGTAATGGGTGCAATCCATGTCCAAGCGATCCAAGTTCACACCTTGTAATTCTTGGATTTTTTCTGCCCCGAATTGCTCGGGAGTGAGCAATTGCACGCCTACCGCAGACTGAATCGCGCCGCCGTGCCAGACGGCAGCACTCAGGTCTTGCTGCATGGTTTTTTTCACTTCCTCGATGGAAGCAAACGGCGTATTGTTGAAACTGTTCAAGTACAGCTTGAGTGATTTACTCTCCACCAGATGGGTGGTTTCGCATGGCACGATGAACCTACCCATGGCAACTTGCGGCTTGCCGCGCAAGTTCAACCAACTGAGCTCATAGGCTGTCCACACATCGGCTCCCAAAAAGACAGGCCGACCGGTGATACCGATCTCTGCACGTTGCGCCGCGCGCGGTAATGGGTAAAGCAAGGAAGCATCGTACTGGTCGGCATAGCCAACGGCTTTACCGAGCAGGGATTGATTCGGTGAATTCATAAAGGCGTGTGCGCTTGTAAAAAAGGCAGTAAACGACCAGTCAATTGCTCGAGGGCAGCGGGCGGGAAATCGTGGCCCATGCCTTCAATGCCAAACAACTTCGCACCGGGTATGCGCGCTGCCGTGTCTTGCGCACAAGCAAAGGGAATCAAAGGATCTGCCGTGCCGTGAATCACCAAGGTGGGGGCGGTGATGCGGGACAACAAACGCCAACGATCCCGGTCTGCCATGGCGGCCAGCATCTGGCGGTAACTGCCTTGCGGCCGGTTGCTGCGCTGAAGTGAATCATCAACCAGTTGTTCTTGTGAACCCGCCGGATGCGCAAAGCCTGGACCAGCCAAGGCTTTGACAAAACGCAATCCGTGCGCACGAGCCGCCGGACTATTGGGTGGGGCAGGTGGCGTCATCAACACACGTCGCATGGCTGGGGTAGGCCCGGGCAAACCTTTGGCACCGCTGGTGCTCATGATGCTGGTCAAGCTGAGCACGCGCTCAGGTGCGGTCACGCACAAGCGCTGGGCAATCATGCCGCCCATGCTGACACCGACCAAATGCGCTTGCTGCAATTGCAAATGGTCCATCACTCCCAATGCATCGCGTGTCATGTCTTGAATGGAATAAGGTTGCTTAGTTTGCAGCCCAAGCTTTTGCTGAAGCATGAACCACAGGATATTCGGTGTGCCCAAGTGATCCATGGATTCAGACAAGCCGTTGTCCCGGTTATCGAACCGCACCACCCGGTAACCGGCCTGATGCAATTGCTTCAACATGGGCTCCGGCCAAACGGTCAGTTGCATCGACATGCCTGCGATCAACAACACGGCAGGACGGTCTCGCTCACCGGTGTCTTCGACTTCCAAGCGGAGGTTATTGACGTAGATTTGCATGTGTCAGTCAATCGGCAAGTTGTCTGCGAAACACCAATGTGTCTGGCTGTGAGATGTCGGCGGCAAACGCATAAGCTTCCGAATTGAACGCTTTCAACTGTTCGGTGGTTTTAACTTTGTGTTCAATCGCAAAACGCGCCATCAAACCACGCGCACGTTTGGCAAAAAAACTGATGATCTTGTACTGGCCGTTCTTAAAGTCTTGAAACACGCACTCCACTACCCGAGCTTGCAAGACTTTGCGGTCCACCGATTTGAAATATTCCTGTGAGGCCAGATTAACGACGACCGGGTCTTTGTGTGCAGCGAGTTGCTGATTCAAATAGTCAGCGATTTGCGATCCCCAGAACTGGTACAAGTTATTGTTTTTACCGTGCTTGAGCGAGGTGCCCATCTCCAAGCGGTAGGGCTGCATCAAATCAAGCGGCCGCAACACGCCATACAAGCCGCTGAGTATGGCCACATGGTCTTGCGCCCATTGCAAGTCTTTGGGTTTGAGTGATTGTGCGTTGAGGCCCTCATACACATCGCCGTTGAAAGCCAGCACCGCCGGTCTGGCGTTCTCGTGTGTGAACTCTGGCGTCCAGGCTTTGTAGCGGTCTGTGTTGAGTTTGGCCAGCGCCTCGCTCAAGTCCATCAATTCGGCAATTTGCTTGGGCGTTTTTTTCTTGAGGGTGGCAATCAACTCCGCTGACTGCGCGACAAACTGCGGCTGACTGGCTGTGACCGAAGGCCGCGGGGACTCGTAGTCAAGGGATTTGGCGGGGGATAAGAGAAAGAGCATCCGGCGATTATTTCAAATCTCCAGCCAGCGATGCCAAAGACTCGGGAGCGAGTTGCGTGTGCGCCGGGTAGTGGGTGTGGTCGCAGCCTAGCTTCACCGCAGCACCGGCCTTGATGGCCGCTTTGGTGGAAGCGTCAAACTCAAACCGCACAAAATGCACCGCCGAGGTTTTTTCATCGTTCTCGCGGTCTAGGTCTTCGTCGGCAATCGCATACACGCGCGCATGCCCTTCAACTTCAATGAACATGCGGTCTTCAACGCCGATGAGTCGTGCGAGTTCGCGTTTGCGTTCGTTGACGTCCGGGTACTCGATGAGCATGGTGGCTTTCCAGTTGCTTCCCTCAGGCACCAGAGGCGCATACGCATCGATTTCCTGCTGGATACCGTCTTCCTCAAATATTTTTTCAATCCGCAGCATCTCTTGAATTTGGTAGCGAATGGTCATCTCGCTTTCAAATTGCAAGGTGATATGTTCGCCCAAATGCACCGAGCGCAATTTGCGGTGCGCCAGTACCTCGTCCTTGCGGTTTTTACGGAATTTGCTGTAGGCCTCTAAAGTCATCAGACTGTCGGCGGTGATGTTTCCAGTGATTTGCATATGTGTTTCTCTTTTTACAAGCCGTAAGCTTTGGCAACCAAACTCAGCGGGTGTTGCAACTCCGGCACGGCCTGCCCGTTGGCTTCAAAACCCTGAGCGATGTGGTGGCCGCCCAGCGGGCAGTCTGAACTGATGTAGTTGGGTTTGCTGCCGTCTTTCATGGTGGCCATGGCTTTCACCACCGGTTTACCGATTTTCATCGCGTAAGCATGCGTGGCTTTTTTCACGCCGTAGGTGCCTGCATGCCCCGAGCAACGCTCCACCGTGTTGATGGTGGTGTCGGGAATCATCTTCAGCATTTCTTCGGTTTTCTTGCCGATGTTTTGCACCCGACCGTGGCAAGGAATTTGATAACTCACATTGCCCAGGCTCTCAGGGAATTCTGTTTTCAACAAACCGTCACGCTTGCGCGCCATCAAATACTCGAACGGGTCCCACATGTGTTCTTTGACCAATTGAGTCTCTGCGTCATCCGGGTACATCAAAGGCAATTCTTGTTTGAACATCAAGGTGCAAGAGGGTACGGCACTCAAAATCGCGTAGCCGTCGCGTGCATACTTGGCCAGCACAGGCATGTTGATTTTTTTATTTTCGTCCACCGACTGCAAATCGCCTAACTCCAGTTTTGGCATGCCGCAGCATTTTTCCTTGGAGACGAGTTTGTAGGGTATGTCGTTGTGGTCCAGGATTTTCAACAAATCCATACCAATGCCGGGCTCGTTGTAATTCACATAGCAAGTGGCATAAATGACGACCTTGCCGGGCGTTTTCTCGCCGTTCACCACTTTTTTGGCTTTGGCTTTGGGCGCACCCGAGCGGAATTTTTTTGTCGCCAGTTCAGGCAGCCAAGCATTTTTGTCCACGCCTAAAGTGGACTCCATCACCGAACGCGCCAAGCCGGTTTTGTTGATCGCGTTCACCGCTTGCACCACGATGGGAATACCGGCGAACTGACCGTGTACATCGGTGGAAGCCAGAAATTTTTCGCCTGTAGAAACTTCACCTTTTTGGAATTTGATGGCCTTGGCGCGCAACATGGTGTGCGGGAAATCCAGGTTCCATTCGTGCGGCGGCACATACGGGCATTTGGTCAAGTAGCACAGGTCACACAAATAACACTGGTCCACCACTTTCCAAAAATCTTTTTTATCCACACCGTCGAGTTCCAATGTGGGGCTTTCGTCAACCAGATCAAACAAAGTGGGGAAGGAGCCGCACAAACTGACACATCGGCGGCAGCCGTGGCAAATATCGAAGATGCGCTCCATCTCGGTGAAGCAGGCTTCTTCGTTGTAAAAATCCGGGTTCAGCCAATCAAGCGGGTGGCGTGTCGGTGCTTCAAGACTGCCTTCGCGAGCCATGGGGTGTTCCTTGTGTCAATGTAGGTAAATGGCGGGGGTTAGCCAACAGTAAACGCTGTGTCCGGCATTCAGGGAAAGGCGCTGCCTTGTGGGCAACGCCTTGCGCTTAACGCCTGATCAATATCAATCGACCAGTTCGGCCAAAGCCTTGGCATAACGGTTGGCGTGTGAACGCTCAGCCTTGGCCAGGGTTTCAAACCAATCAGCGATTTCGTCGTGGCCTTCATCGCGCGCGGTTTTGGCCATGCCGGGGTACATGTCAGTGTACTCGTGGGTTTCGCCGGCCACTGCCGCTTTCAAGTTGTCACGGGTGGCACCAATTGGCAAGCCGGTGGCTGGGTCACCACATTGCTCCAGCCACTCGAGGTGGCCGTGGGCATGTCCGGTTTCGCCTTCAGCGGTGGAACGAAACAGCGCTGCCACATCGTTTTGGCCTTCGATATCTGCCTTGTTTGCGAAATACAAATAGCGACGGTTGGCCTGTGACTCGCCTGCGAAAGCGGCCTTCAGGTTTTCTTCCGTCTTAGAGCCTTTGAGAGCTGACATTAAGAATCTCCTATGGTTGATGAAAGTGCTCCGGCAAGCATGGCCAAAGTCTGCTCAAGGTTAACCGGAACACCCATGGTGTCCAATGTTTTGTTTCAATGCCCAGAATTGATTAAGGCTATCGAATTAACAAAAAGCAAACCCATTCGCGCATTTGAAAAAACGCATCCATTGCTACTCATTCATAGCTATCCAGGTAAAAAAATACCTACTGATCAGCATGAAATGTCCAGATCGATTGACATTCCTGTGTCAATTCGGGGTTGAAGCAGTCCGTTAAACTGTTTTCGAGTCAAGGAAAAACAATGGCACAGCCCGACAAATTACCTCCGCCTGCCCAGATATTGCAATTGCACCATTACGCTTACCGCGCGCGAGATGCAGAAGAAACCCGTCATTTTTACGAAGATATTTTGGGCTTGCCGCTCTACCACTTGATACAAAGCGACCATGTGCCCAGCACCGGGGAATACTGCCCTTACACGCATTTCTTTTTCCGCTTGAAAGACGGTTCTTTCATTGCATTTTTTGACTTGGGCGACGACACCGCCGCGCTGCCCTCCCCGAACACACCCGCGTGGGTGAACCACATCGCTTTCAACGTTGACAGCATTCAAGCACTGGAAGACAGCAAAGCCCGCTTGCAAGCGCATGGCGTTGAAGTGCTGGGCATCACCGACCACCGCATTTTCAAAAGCATTTATTTTTTCGACCCCAACG
Source organism: Bordetella parapertussis (assembly GCA_945900685.1). Classification (GTDB taxonomy): domain Bacteria; phylum Pseudomonadota; class Gammaproteobacteria; order Burkholderiales; family Burkholderiaceae_C; genus Limnohabitans; species Limnohabitans parapertussis_C. The sequence goes on along the minus strand of CAMDJS010000006.1, from coordinate 16,452 downwards.
GCATCCGCTTAGAACTCAGCGCGCAAGTAGCCACGCCAGATCAAATGCACCGCGAAAGTCTGGATGTGCGCGCGCAGTTAGACGCATGGACAGCACAAAAAAGAGAACGCAATCAACACCGTGGCTAAATCACTAACCTCACCCACTTACGCACTGCCCGAATACGCGTTTGTTGCGCCGGCAGACCTCAGCAGTCATGAAGTTCAAACCTATCCCATCCTCATTGTGGGCGCCGGTTTAAGCGGACTGACGCTGGCTTGCAAATTGGCACATCTGGGCATATCGGCGGTTGTGCTTGACGAGGACAACACGGTCGGTGTCAAAGGCGCATCCTCGCGCGGCATTTGTTACACACAACAGTCTTTAGAAATATTTGCGCGGCTGGGCATTTACCAGCGCATCGCCGCCAAAGGCGTGGCCTGGCAGGTTGGGCGCACATTTGCAGGCGAGGACGAGGTTTTCTCGTTTGACCTGCGCGAACGCAGTCAGTTTTCAGCCAGCAGTCAACCGCCCTTCATCAACATCCAGCAGTTCTACATAGAAATGTATTTGGTGGAACGCATACTTGAAGTAAACAAGACGACACCGCTGATAGACTTGCGTTGGAACAACCGAGTCACCGGGTTTTCGCAAGACAAAGACACAGTCACTTTGAATATTGAGACACCGGCTGGAAATTACACGCTCAAAGCCAGCCATGTGATTGATGCCAGCGGTTCCCACACGCCGTTTCACGCATGGGTGGGCGCCACCATGGACAGCAAGCGCGGCGACGACCGCTGGTGCATCGCAGATGTGCGCTTCAAACACCAACCACCTACAGAGCGCCATACCTGGATTGAAGCACCTTTCAACGACAACCGCGCGGTTTGGCAACATTTGATGGGTGACGATGTGTGGCGCATCGATTACCAAATGGCACCGGACGCAGACCCGGCCTATGTCAGCCGTGAAGACGTGGTGCGTGAGCGCTTGGCCAAGCAATTTGGCGCAGATGTGGAATGCGACATCGTGTGGGTCGGTCCCTATGCCTACAAATCGCAATGCCTGCACCAACTGCACCACGGGCGCGTGTTTTTTATCGGCGACACGGCCAAAGTGGTCAGTCCGTTCGGCGCGCGCGGTGGCAACACAGGCATTGCAGACGCAGACAACTTGGCTTGGAAACTGGCGGCGGTGTTGCGCGGACAAGCCGCACCCGGTTTGCTCGCCAGCTACAACCAAGAACGCTTGCAAGCCGCCAAACGCAATGTGCAAGTGACCAACCGCACTGCGCGTTATTTGCGCGCACCCGAAGGCGTTGAACGCTTGTTTCGCAGTGCCAGCATCGGCTTAGCCAAACACCATGCTTTCGCGAGAAGCTTGATCAACACAGGACGCATGGCCGAAGCCAACCGGTATGACGCGTCTGATGTGTGTCATAAAGAGGGCGGCTTCATGGTGCAAAACGCGCCGCTGCAATTTGCCGACCACTCGAGTGGCAGCTTGGCAGATTTGCTGCAATGGACGCAAGGCCGTTTGCTGTTGCTGGTGTTTGGTGAACTCAGTCGCAAAGAGATTGCCAAATTGCAATCCATCAGCGTATTAGCCTCTGTGTATACGGTTCAAGTGGTGTCTAAGAAGAATGCAGATGTGCTTGAGCATGTGATTGACTCCAACAAAACTTTGCGACGCGCTTGCCAGAGCGAAAAAGCACAATGGGCATTGATCAGGCCGGATGCTTATTTGGCGGCCAAAGGCAAGGCGATCAACGGACAATTGGTCAAAGCTTTGGCCTCGGCTTTGGCATTGCAGTGAATTTCTCATTTCAACGAAAGCAACTATGACCACCCATTTCAAAATTGATTTCGTCTCGGATGTGGCCTGCCCATGGTGCGCGGTCGGCTTGGGCGCACTCGAACAAGCGCTTGAAGAACTTCGGAACGAAGTCACATCAGATCTGCACTTTCAACCTTTCGAGCTCAACCCGCATATGCCGCCCGGCGGCGAAGATCTGGTGGAACATTTAGGCAAAAAATACGGATCCACCGCAGAACAGCAGTCGCAGATGTACCAAAACATCAAAGCGCGCGGCGCAGAAGTCGGGTTTGCGTTTCACCCGACAGGACGCGGGCGCATCTTCAATACATTTGACGCGCACCGACTGCTGCACTGGACCGAAGTGACCAGCGGCAGCGACGCTCAACGCCGCTTGAAAAAAGCCTTGCTCGATGCTTATCAGGGGCGCGGTGAAGTCATCGATTCACATGAGGTGTTGCTTGCCATCGTGAAAGCCGAAGGCTTGAATGAACAAGAAGCTCGCGACTTATTAAAAAGCGATATGTACGCGCAAGAAGTGCGCGCCAAAGAAAATTTTTACACCAGTGCCGGCATACATTCAGTGCCAGCGGTCATCATCAATGACAAACACTTGATCTCGGGCGGCCAGCCTGCGGCGGTATTTGCGCAAGCTTTGCGGGATATCGCCGCCGCAGGATAAACAGCTGTGTTGGAGCTGGCTTTGTTGTTTGGGGTAAGCAGGCCGGCAGCCCCTCGCTAAAATGCACTTTTCTTTTCGACAGACCCCGAACCGGCGCATGCCGGTTTGTTACCTCATACCCCTTATGACCAGCCCCAGCGCACAACCCGGCTTAGACAGCCTGTCCAAATCTTTTGAACCCGCCGCCCTTGAAGCACATTGGGGCCCTGAATGGGAAAAGCGCGGCTACGGTGTGGCAGGCTTTCGCGGCACAGGCGCACCCGTGGCTGATCAAGCGTCGTTTGCGATTCAATTGCCGCCGCCAAATGTGACCGGCACGCTGCACATGGGGCATGCGTTCAACCAAACCATCATGGACAGCCTGACGCGTTACCACCGCATGCGCGGCTTCAACACCTTGTGGGTGCCGGGCACAGACCATGCGGGCATTGCCACGCAAATCGTGGTGGAGCGGCAATTGCAAGGCCAAGGTATCAGCCGGCACGACATGGGTCCGACACCAGCCGAAGCGCGTAAAAATTTCATTGCCAAAGTGTGGGAATGGAAAGAGCAATCGGGCAACACCATCACCCAGCAAATGCGGCGCATGGGCGACAGCGTTGACTGGTCGCGCGAGTACTTCACCATGGACGATAAATTGTCGCCAGTGGTGACCGATACGTTTGTGCGTTTGTATGAACAGGGTTTGATTTACAGAGGCAAACGTTTGGTCAACTGGGACCCGGTGTTGATGAGTGCGGTGTCTGACCTCGAAGTGGAGAGTGAAGAAGAGGACGGTCACCTCTGGCATATTTGTTATCCGTTTGTGAATGGCCCGCAGTTGGTCGATGGACAGACGGCAAAAGGTTTGGTCGTGGCGACCACTCGCCCTGAAACCATGCTCGGCGACGTGGCGGTCATGGTCAACCCGGAAGATGCACGCTATGCCCATTTGATTGGTCAACAAGTGCATTTGCCATTGTGTGATCGCACTGTTCCCGTGATTGCCGATGACTATGTGGACAAGGCCTTCGGCACTGGCGTGGTCAAAGTGACCCCGGCGCATGATGCGAATGACTATGCAGTGGGGCAACGCCATCAATTGCCCATGATAAGCATTTTGAATCTGGATGTGACTGTCAACGATTTGGCACCTGCCAAGTACCGCGGCCTCGACCGCTTTGTCGCACGCAAACAAATCGTCGCTGACCTCGAAGTGCTGGGTCTGCTGGTTGAAATCAAAAAACACAAACTCATGGTGCCCCGCTGCGCACGCACCGGCCAAATTGTTGAACCCATGTTGACCGACCAATGGTTTGTCGCCATGAACAAGGTCAGTGACAAAGACCCGAGCGGCAAGAGCATCGCGCAAAAAGCGATTGACGTAGTGCATTCTGGCGAAGTGAAGTTCGTGCCTGAAAACTGGATCAACACCTATAACCAGTGGATGAACAACATCACCGATTGGTGTATCAGTCGCCAACTGTGGTGGGGCCATCAAATTCCGGCCTGGTACGACGAAGACGGCAAGGTGTATGTGGCGCGCAATGAAGCTGAGGCACAAGCCCAAGCGCCCGGCAAAACACTCAAACGCGACGAGGATGTGCTCGACACTTGGTATTCATCTGCGCTGGTGCCGTTCAGCACCATGGGTTGGGACACAGATGGCGGGCGTGATGGGCTTGGTCGCAGCGACTTCGGGCGCGAAGCGGCCGGGAGCCAGGCCAAGCACAACACTGCCCAGCACGACACTGCCCAGCACGACACGGCCAAGCACGACACGGCCAAGCACGACACGGCCAGTCAAGGTGAACAACTTAGAGACATTGACCTGTATTTACCAAGCAGCGTGCTGGTCACCGGCTACGACATCATCTTCTTCTGGGTGGCCCGCATGATCATGATGACCACGCACTTCACCGGTCGCGTGCCGTTCAAACATGTGTATATCCACGGTTTGGTGCGCGATGCGCAAGGCAAAAAAATGAGCAAGTCCGAAGGCAATGTGCTGGACCCGGTGGATTTGATTGACGGTATCTCACTCGAACCTTTGCTGGACAAACGCAGCCAAGGTTTACGCAAACCCGAGACCGCGCCGCAAGTGCGCAAAAACACCCAAAAAGAATTTCCGGACGGCATTCCTGCATACGGGGCTGACGCTTTGCGCTTCACCTTCGCAGCTTTGGCTTCTTTGGGGCGCAGCATCAATTTCGATAGCAAGCGTTGCGAAGGCTATCGCAACTTTTGTAACAAACTGTGGAACGCATCCCGCTTTGTGTTGATGAATTGCGAAGGCCAGGACTGTGGCTTGAAAGAACACACCAAGGCCGAATGCACGCCGCCGCGCACTGGCGACAACGGTGAACACATCCCTGCAGGACCGTTTTACCAATACATGAAATTCAGTCAGTCCGACCGCTGGATCAGTTCTCTGCTGCAACAAGCCGAAGACCAAGTTGCCAAAGGTTTTGCTGACTACCGCATGGACAATGTGGCAACCACGATTTATGAATTTGTCTGGAACGAATACTGCGACTGGTATTTGGAAATTGCCAAGGTACAAATCCAAAACGGTGACGAGTCTCAACAACGCGCCACACGACGCACTTTGATTCGCACGCTTGAAGCCATATTGCGTCTGGCGCATCCGATCATTCCATTCATCACCGAAGCACTGTGGCAAAAAGTGGCACCGGTTGCAGGCATTGGCGGCGAATCGGTGAGCATCGCGCCTTACCCTGTGGCGCAAATGAACAAGATTGATGAGCAAGCCATTTCCAGCATCAACCAACTCAAAGCCTTGATCGAAGCCTGCCGCACCTTGCGCAGCGAAATGGGCGTGTCACCCAGCACCAAAATACCTTTGTTCGCATTGGGCGACGCCGACTTTGTCAGCGCCAACGCGCATGTCATCAAAGCCATGGCCAAGCTGAGTGAAGTCAAGGTGTTCGATGACGAAGCGGTATGGCAAACCGCCGCTCAGTCTGCGCCTGTGGCCGTGGTCGGCAACATCCGTTTGTGTTTGTTCATTGAAGTGGATGTGGCTGCAGAAAAAGTGCGTCTGGCCAAAGAAATCACGCGCTTGGAAACAGAGATCGTCAAAGCCAACGGCAAACTCGGCAATGAAGCGTTTGTGGCAAAAGCCCCGCCTGCAGTCATCACACAGGAACGTCAGCGCTTGTCGGACTTTGAAGACACGTTGCACAAAGTGAAAGATCAGTTGAAAAGGCTTGGCTAGAACTTTTCAAGCTTCTGCTTAGAGCTGGCCACGGCGGGCTCGTTCGCCTCTCACCGCCGCAAGCGGCAACGTTCGAGTCGGCCCGACCCGCCTTGTCCATCTTTCTGGACAAGGAAGATTGAGATCGTTTAGCGTCTTTTCAGCACGTGAACAAAGTCTTCGCCCACCGTCTCTTGCGACACCAACTCGTTGCCGGTTTGTTTGGCAAATGCCGCGAAGTCGCGCAATGAACCTTTGTCGGTAGACACCACTTTCAGCAATTGACCGGTTTGCATGGGTGTCAAAGCCTTTTTGGCCTTCAATATGGGCAAAGGGCAATTCAGGCCGCGGGTATCAAGTTCCAGATCAATCTGCATGGTGTATGGACGTTAAAGCAATCAAGGGCTCAGCCATATTGACATGACTGAGACGGGCTTATTCTAAGTTTTGCGCAGCACGCTCGTCCCAACTCATGAAACGCGGTTCTATGCCTTGGGTACGCAACCAGTCCCCCATGGCGTAACCGGTACCGGCAGGCCAGCAAATGATGTCTTCATAGTTGTACAGCTTGTACTCAGCGAGTTCAGGCGATAAACGCACTTCGCCATCTGCCACCGCATGGTAGGCAATGATGACTTGGTTCATGCGCTGAAAGTCATACACACCGATCAGCTTCAACGCCGAGACTTGCAAGTTGGTTTCTTCGGCAATTTCCCGCGTGATACCTTCTTCAGGCGTTTCGCCTGCCTCCATGAAGCCAGTGATCAATGCAAAACGTCTGCCCGGCCAAGCGGCATTGCGAGCCAGCAATATCTGGTCGCGGTACTGCACGATGCCCGCCAGCACCGGCGTCGGGTTATTCCAATGCGTCCATTGACACACCACGCAGCGCATGCGTTCTTTGGGGCCCCCGTCTTCCTCTTGCGTGATCAATTGCAATTCGGTGGCGCACATCGGGCAGTATTGAAAAGCGCTCATGCGGGAAACACTCCGGTGGATAAATAACGGTCACCGCGGTCACACACGATGAACACAATGGTCGCGTCGCGCACCTGCTGCGCGATTTGCAAAGCCACCCAACACGCGCCCGCTGCCGATATGCCCGCAAAAATGCCCTCTTCGCGAGCCATGCGGCGGCACATATCCTCGGCATCGGTTTGACTGACATAGACCAGCTCATCCACATGCGTGGCATCGTAAATTTTGGGGAGATAAGCTGGCGACCATTTGCGAATACCCGGAATGCGCGAGCCTTCGCTGGGTTGCGCGCCGATGATTTTCACCTTCGGGTTTTGCTCTTTCAAATAGCGGGACACACCGGTGATGGTGCCGGTCGTGCCCATGGCGCTGACGAAATGCGTGATACGCCCATCCGTTTGCTGCCAGATTTCAGGACCGGTGGTTTCATAGTGAATGCGCGGGTTGTCCGCGTTGGCAAATTGGTCCAACACCCGCCCTTTGCCTTCGGCTTGCATGCGGTCCGCTAAATCACGTGCACCTTCCATGCCGGTGGTTTTGGAGGTCAGTATGAGTTCGGCACCAAAGGCTTTCATGGTTTGCGCGCGCTCAATCGACAAGTCCTCGGGCATGATCAACAACATGCGATAGCCTTTGATGGCTGCCGCCATGGCCAGTGCAATGCCGGTATTGCCCGATGTGGCTTCGATCAAGGTGTCGCCTGGTTGGATGTCGCCGCGTTCTTCGGCGCGCTGAATCATGGAGAGTGCGGGGCGGTCTTTGACAGAGCCTGCCGGGTTGTTGCCCTCTAACTTGCCTAGGAGCACATTGCCCCGTGCTGCGTTGTCAGCAACGCCTATGCGTTGCAAGCGCGCGATAGGCGTGTTTCCTATGGCTGCTTCGATGCTTGGATAGTTCATACCCACACTGTGCCATAATTCCAATCCCTCTCCTGCCGGAGTGGCGAAATTGGTAGACGCAGCAGATTCAAAATCTGCCGGTGCAAAACACCGTGCCGGTTCGATTCCGGCCTCCGGCACCAGCTGATGGCTTTAAAAATACGACCCCACAAGGGTCGTTTTTTTATGCCTGGTCACAGCACACAAAAAGACACCCCGACATACAAGGTATCTTGTCAATATCGATGAGGGCTCAAGCAATCAAGGGCAAACCGCTGATGTATCCGACAGCTGATTTTTTATTCACACCGCCCCATTGACTGATGATGGCGCTCATCAAATCAGCAGGTACGGTTTTTCCATTGAGCGTTCCTGTACCCGTGGACGAGTTGTAAGACAAATCCCCTGCATGCTGAAAACCGGTCATGACATAGGAAAAACCATTCACATTGTCCACCGCCTGCAAGCTGGCGCTTTCAGCACCCGCAGGAAGCGACAACACTTTGCTGAGCAATTGGGTGTCGACGTTATAAGCCCACAGGTAATTGTTCAAGTGTCCTGACCCGTCTTCACCGATAAACAAAGTGCGCATTTTTTCTGAGAATTTCACATTGTCCGGTTGCGCAATTTTGTCGATGTTGGCAAGGTTTCCATCCGAGTCAGCCGCCGTCAGAGATTCACCATACAAGCCCTCAGGCACATAAAAATCGGTAGGCACCCATTCGCTGCTGATGGCGTTGGAATCGGTATCGTTTTTTGAGCCGCTCAATTGAGACGCATAGACTGCGCCCGGTCTAGAAGCTGTCAATTTGACAGATCCCGCGCTATCACCCATGGGAGGGTCAATTCTGGAAATGGCGAAGTAAGCGAGCTTATCGGCCATGTTCAGTGTCACCCCTTCAAGCTTGGTCAACTCCAAGGTGGCACCTTTGATGGTGGCATAGCGGTGGGTTTCCAAAAATGCCGCCTCTTTTTCTTTGCCGTTGATGACTTTCACCCACTGCGTACCAAGCCCATCTAAAGTCAATTTGGTATAGGTTGAATCAGCGGGCTCTGTGAATTTCACGTCAATGATTTGGTCTGTCGTGATATTGGCTTTATTGACTGCATTGTGGATGTCATCACTGCTGGCCTTACCCAGCTTGATCCAGCTGACTGCAAATTTCCCGCCATTGGTGGCGACAGACGCATCTTGGGTGAGTTTGGCGGCATACAAAGTGCCGGCAGACAAATCTTTTTCCATGTCTGCAATAAACATGAACAAGCCGCCGCCGACGTAATCATCGCCCATCAACACGGTTTTGTTGTCCGGCATGACTTGCACCAATTCACGTGAAATGCGTCCCAAGCAATAGTGTTTTTTAATATGGGCAGTGCCGTCAGGATTGACTGTGACTTCAGGGACATGTCCGTAGTTGTAGGGTTTGGCGCTCGTACCGGCCTCAGTGGTTGCGCTGGTGTCAAACACATGGCGGCTGAAATCAAAAAAGTACGAGAGATTTCTGTTGGCAATTGAAAGTTGCTTGGGGGTCCAGCCGTCTGTAGAACCTGAAACCGGTGCAGGCAAATCAGTTGTAGTCAACGCGCTCCCTTTGTCTTTGCGCATTTTCACCAACCAGCCATCCGGCTCGTATTCTTCGCTCGACAAATGCGTGTTCCAAGGTGACAAGCTGCCCGCGCAGGGAATCCACAAACCATGAATGTCTTTGGTGGGTATGTTGTAGTAATACTTGACCGTCAATGCACCTGTGGAAGTATTTTGATCCAGCGTGGTCACCGAGATGGGGCTGGGCAACTTACCGTACATGCTGATACCGGCTGCGTTTTGTGATTTGTATTCAAACTGTGTCACCATAAATAAAGTGTTGCCGCTGATACCGCTCACAGTGGGCTTGCTGAGTTTGATCAGCGACTGACCGTCAAAGCAGTCTGAAAACATTTGATTGTTGTCAGTATCCAAAATGGCTGTCACACCATCCAGTTTTGTATAGCCTCCCGCTATGACATCCCCACCGCCTTTGGCGGGTGGTTTCTTTAAGGTGTCGCCGGATTTGTACAAGGCCACGAAAGAGAGTTTGCTGTTTTTCAAAGCGCCGTCGCTGTAGGTGATGTCCACTGAAGCATCTGTGAACACCGCTGCGCGTTGAGCCGCTGTGGCGGGGTTAGTTGAAGCATTGAACTTGAGCTTCACTGCATAAGGCGCTGCGTTGCTAGAACCGCCTGCGTATGCAGTCAAACTGAGCAAAGAACTGCCGGTCAAGGCAAAAGGAGTGATGGCAGCCATACCCATGAAATTTCGACGGCTGACTTGTGTAGTGTCACGATTCATCATCATTCCTTTGTAAAACATGCATTTTTAACTTCGAATTTTAGACTTTAGTGACATATTCAAAATAAACTGTCAGATTAAGATGAAGGCATCAAAATTTAGCTGAGAACCCATGAGCCTGCTCTTTACCCCCATCACACTCCACTCCCCGCGTGGCCCACTGACTTTGCCCAACCGCATCATGGTCGCGCCCATGTGCCAGTACGCTTGTCACCTGGATGGCAAGGCCAACGACTGGCATTTGATGCACTGGGCGAATCTGCTCAACAGCGGCGCCGGTGTGTTCATGATTGAGGCCACCGCCGTCACCGCGCAAGGCCGCATCACACCCAACTGCTTGGGCATTTGGGACGACGCCACAGCCAACGCACTCGCAGACACCCTGGCACGCGCGCGCATACTCGCGCCACCGGTTCCTGTGTGCATGCAAATCGCTCACGCCGGGCGCAAAGGTTCCAGCGCGCAACCTTGGCACGGTGGCATGCTGATCGACCAAGCACACGGCGGTTGGGAAACCGTGGCGCCCTCGCCTATCAACTTGTTGCCCGGCGAAGCACCACCGCATGAAATTGATGAAGCCGGTTTGCAAGCCATTGAACAAGCCTTTGTCAAAGCCGCCGAACGCGCCGAAGCCATGGGCTTGGAAATGCTGGAGTTGCACGGTGCGCATGGTTATTTGTTGCACGAGTTTTTGTCGCCGATCGCTAACCAGCGCAACGACAACTACGGCGGTAATTTCGCTAACCGGGCGCGTTTCCCTCTGCAAGTATTCAGCGCGGTACGCAAGGCGTTCAACGGCGTGCTCGGTATGCGTTTGTCCGCCAGCGATTGGATCGAAGGCGGCTGGGACTTGGAGCAAACCACTGACTTCACGAAACTGTTGAAGCAAGCCGGTGCAGACTTTGTGCATGTGTCTTCCGGCGGCATTTCACCGCAGCAAAAAATCAGCATCGGCCCGGGCTACCAGGTGCATTTCGCCAAGCACATTAAGCAGCAGACCGGCTTGCCCACCATCGCCGTCGGTTTGATCACCGAACCCAAACATGCCGAAGAAGTGTTGCAAGCCGGGGACGCAGACATGGTGGCGCTAGGTCGCAGCTTTTTATACAAACCGCGTTGGGGCTGGGAAGCCGCTGCCGCACTCGGCGGTCAGGTGCAAGCCACGCAGCAATACTGGCGCAGCCTGCCGCGCGAAGTCACCGGCATTTTTGGCGACGCCAAAATCGGCATGCGCTAAAAAACCGGCTTGCCCTGTAAGCCTTCGCGCACCGTGGGGTAGCGCAGTTTCATGCGCAATTCGGTTTTGAGTCGTTGATTTTGCATGCGCCTGGACTCACTCATGAAACTCAATGTCATGGCAGGCAATGCGGTCTGCGCTTGTGCTCTGCTGATGCGCGGCGGGCGCGGCAATTGCCACAAGTCCGCTGCCATGTCCATGTAATCTGCCATCAACATTTCGCTGTCATCACTGACATGCAAAGGCCGCAAGCTTTTGCCGCGCCACAGACACAGCACAGCGGCACGCGCCAAATCGTCTGCATGAATATGGTTGGTAAACACATCGTCGGCGGCTTGCAGCACCGGTGTGTTGCGCTGCAAGCGTTCTCGTGGCGTGCCGCCATCGCGGTCCAGCGCGTAAATACCGGGAATTCGTAAAACCTGTACACGAGGAAATCCGCGCGAGCCCCAGGCGTTCAACCAGGCTTCGGCATCCACACGCCTTTGGGCTCTGTCGGTTTGCGGGTTGAGCAACTGTGTTTCATCTATCCACGCGCCACCGCAGTCGCCATACACACCGCTGGTGGAACCGTACACCACCGTCTTCGGTGATGAACGCAATTGCAGCGCTTGCACCAACGCACGGGTGCGCGGATCGCTGCGGCCTTGCAAAGGCGGCGGCGCCATATGGATGAGATGGGTGGCAACACCTGCGAGTCTTCGCAACGAGGCCGGTTCGTCCAAATTACCTGTTAATGCAGTGATACCTTGCTGATCTAATTCGCTGACTCGCGACACGCTGCTGGTCAAGGCGTACACACGGCTGCCGTTTTTCAATGAGGCTGCTGCACGCAAGCCCACATCGCCGCAACCGACGATCAACACGCGCGGTCGTCTGAAGCGGGACGGCAGTGCGCCTAAAGGGTTTTGGTTTGAGGGCAAAATCGAGTCTTTCGGTATTTCAAAAATCCAAGGATAGCAAGCATGTCGTTTCAAGTATCGGTGCAACCCAGTGGCCGCTCGTTCAGCGTGGACAAAGACGAAACGATACTGGCCGCTGGCGTTCGCCAAGGTGTCGGCCTGCCCTATGGTTGCAAAGACGGCGCATGCGGCTCCTGCAAATGCCTGAAAGTCTCAGGCGAGATCCAGATGAGTGATTACCAGAGCAAGGCACTGACAGACGAGGAACTGGCCAAAGGCATGGTGTTGACCTGCCGCGCTAACGCCTTGAGCGATGTGGTGCTGGAGTCGCGCCAAGTCACCAGCGCAGATGCCTTTCCCATTCGCAAAATGCCAGTGCGCATCGCTTCCATGGAAAAAATGTCGCCTGACGTGATGCGCATCATGCTGCAATTGCCATCCACCGAAAACACGCAATACCACGCCGGTCAGTATGTGGAATTTTTACTGCGCGACGGTTCGCGCCGCGCTTATTCTATTGCGAACGCACCGCACACGCTGGCAGCAGGCGCACCCATTCTTGAGCTTCACATACGGCACATGCCGGGCGGCAAATTCACCGACCATGTGTTTGACACCATGAAAGACAAAGAAATTCAACGCATTGAAGCGCCGTTCGGCAGTTTTTATTTGCGCGAAGACAGCGATAAGCCCCTGGTGTTGCTGGCCTCGGGCACTGGCTTTGCGCCTATCAAAGCATTGCTGGAACACATGCAGCATAAAAACATTCAACGTCCCGCGCGTTTGTATTGGGGCGGCCGTCGTCCTGCGGATATTTACATGAACGATTGGGTGATGACGCAATTGGCGCTGATGCCGAATTTGCAATTTATTCCTGTGGTGTCAAACGCTTTGCCCGAAGATCACTGGAGCGGCAGAACCGGTTTTGTGCATGCTGCCGTGCTGCAAGATTTGCCCGATTTGTCAGCGCATCAGGTGTATGCCTGCGGTGCGCCGGTGGTGATTGAATCGGCCCAGCGCGACTATGCGGCGCACGGTTTGCCTGCCGAAGAATTTTTTGCTGATTCGTTCACCAGCGAAGCCGACAAGCTTTAACTTTTTTTGGCTTGCGCGTTTTTGTCGCGCAGCAAACGCATTTTTTCTGCGATCTTTATTTCCAAACCGCGCTCGACCGGTTCATACAACACCGGCGGCTTCATGCCATCCGGCCAGTAGTTTTCACCAGCGGCAAACGCATCGACTTCGTCATGCGCATACCTGTAGGCCCGGCCGTAGTCGAGGTCCTTCATCAGTTGCGTAGGCGCATTGCGCAAATGCATGGGCACTGGCCGTGTGCCGTCGCTCTTGATGAGTTTGCGAACATGGTTGTAGGCCTTGTACACCGAATTCGATTTGGGCGCGATGGCCAAATACACCACACACTCAGCCAAGGCCAATTCTCCTTCGGGTGAACCTAGGCGCTCATACACCTCGGCGGCATCCAGCGCCAAGCGCAACGCACGCGGATCGGCCAAGCCGATGTCTTCTGCCGCCATGCGAATCATGCGCCGTGCCATGTACTTGGGTTCTGCGCCGCCGTCGAGCATACGCACCAGCCAGTACAAAGCCGCATCCGGGTCCGAGCCACGCACGGATTTGTGCAGCGCACTGATGGTGTCGTAAAACTGCTCGCCGCCTTTGTCGTAACGGCGCATGCGTTCGCCTAGCACTTTCATCAGCCAAGCATCCGTCAGCAACGACAGTTGTTCACGCTGCGCCGCCACCGCCAAAGTTTCCAAGGTGTTGAGCAATCGTCTGGCGTCTCCATCGGCATAAGCGATCAAGCGCGCTTGTGCTTGATCGTCAAGTGCGGGCACCGCATCAATGGCTCGCGCTTTGTGGATGATTTGCGTCAAGTCATCTTCAGTCAAAGGCTGCAACACATACACCGCAGCACGCGACAACAAGGCCGAGTTCACTTCAAACGACGGGTTCTCTGTGGTCGCACCGATGAAGGTAAACAAACCGGATTCCACATGCGGCAAAAACGCGTCCTGCTGGCTTTTGTTGAAACGGTGCACTTCATCGACAAACACAATCGTGCGTTTTTGTTCCAACGAATCCCGTGCCGTTTGCGCCATCTCCACAGCTTCGCGGATTTCCTTGACGCCACCGAGTACCGCGCTGATAGATAAAAACTGCGCGTCAAACGCATCCGCCATCAAGCGCGCAATCGTGGTCTTACCGACACCCGGCGGGCCCCACAACAAACAACTGTGCGGTTGCCCGGATTCGAACGCCACACGCAGCGCCATGCCCTCACCCAATATATGTTGCTGTCCCACGACCTCGGCCAGGCTGCGCGGACGCAAGCGTTCAGCCAGCGGTGAATGGGGGTTGGGAGATGCGGTGCTCATGGTGCTAAAGGCTATTGTGACCCGATCACAGCCAAACCTGCTTGCACGAACACATCACGCCAAGCGTGCAGCTTGCGCTCGAACGACCAACCGGCATTCGCCGGACTGCTGGACGGCAGCCGGTACACCTCTACGCCCAGCGCTAGCGTGTGTTTGGCATGTTTGAAACTTTCGACGCCGTTGTGCGCAATCGCCTGCAATTGCGGACACGCGTTTTTCAAAGAGGCCACGCCTGGAAAACTGCCCAGCACCAGCAAACGGGTAGAGGCAGAATAAAGCGGAGCCAGTCCTTGCAACACCTCAGGGCTTGATCAAATCCACGCCTTTAGGCGGCACAAAACTGAATTGCGAAGGGGTCAAGTATTTAGGATTGATGTCTGTGCGTTCAAACTTAATCAGCGAACGCGTGCCGAACGCATCCAGAATTTCGATTTGCGACAACATCACCTGCGCAGCTTGCACACGCATCCCAATACGGATTTTTTGTAAGCTGCCGTCCTGGGATTTCGGCACGGCGCTGATCCATTGCAAACCATCGGCGTTAGCCTCGGCCTGCAAATCAAATTCTTTTCCCAAGGTTGCCAGGTCGCTGGCCGAGGCGATCAAAGCAGCAGGTGTACTGCCCAAGGCCTGCGCTTGATTGCGTTGCGTGACTTGGTTCATGTCTGCGTCATACAGCCACAGGTGTTTGCCATCGGCGACGATGTTTTGCAAAAAAGGTTTGGCGTAATCAAACCGGAACACCATCGGCCTGATGAAAGAAAAACTGCCATTGGAAATCTTGATCTTGGCGGGACGGCTGTCTTTGGACGGTGTGGTCACTGTTTGCGTGAATTCAGCGCGCATGCTGCGTGTAGAAGATAAAAATTTCGCCAGACTGTCCAGACTGTCGGCGCGTGCCGCCGTACACAAGCTCAAGGCCGCTGCGGTTAAACACACAACACGGATACAGACACTGATTGCGGAGAATAACTTCATATCAACTTTCAATAACAAATACACAGAGGAGCTTGAATTTTTGAACAAACATGCATTTATTCCTGGCGCGTAGGCACCAGAATTTCACGCTGACCGTTGCTGCTCATGGCGCTGACCATGCCGGCTTTTTCCATGTCTTCCACCAAGCGGGCGGCGCGGTTGTAGCCGATTTTCAAATGCCGTTGCACCAGCGAAATACTGGCCTTGCGGTTTTTTAACACCACTTCAACGGCCTGGTCGTACATCGGGTCTTTTTCACTGGTGGTCTCGCCGAACAGATCAGGCCCGTTGGCTTCACCGTCGACCGTGCCGCCTTCCAGCAAGCCTTCGATGTAATTCGGCTCGCCCTGGGTTTTCAAATAATTGACGACGCGGTGTACTTCTTCATCGCTGACAAATGCACCGTGCACGCGGATAGGAAAACCGGTGCCACTGGGCAAATACAACATGTCGCCCATGCCCAGCAAAGCCTCGGCTCCCATTTGGTCAAGAATAGTTCGACTATCGATTTTGCTGCTGACCTGGAACGCGATGCGCGTCGGGATATTGGCCTTGATCAAGCCGGTGATCACGTCCACACTCGGGCGTTGTGTGGCCAGAATCAAATGTATGCCGGCAGCGCGTGCCTTTTGCGCCAGCCGTGCAATCAGTTCCTCTATCTTTTTGCCAACCACCATCATCAAGTCAGCCAACTCATCAATCACCACCACAATATGCGGCAAGCGTTCCAGTGGTTCCGGATCATCAGGCGTCAGACTGAACGGATTCGGAATAGAGTGACCTGCTTCCAGCGCTTCTTCTATCTTGTGGTTGTAGCCGGCCAAGTTTCGAACGCCTAACTTGCTCATCAATTTGTAGCGACGCTCCATCTCGCCCACACACCAGTTCAGACCGTGTGCGGCTTGGCGCATATCGGTGACCACAGGCGCTAGCAAATGCGGTATGCCTTCGTAGACCGACATCTCCAGCATCTTGGGGTCGATCATTAAGAGGCGCACATCGCGAGCTTCTGCTTTGTAGAGCAGGCTCAAAATCATGGCGTTGATACCCACCGATTTGCCCGAGCCTGTGGTGCCTGC
>CAMDJS010000005.1 GCA_945900685.1 Bordetella parapertussis | reverse complement strand
TCGACGCCATATTTAGACTATTTGACTATTTGTAATAAATTATTGCTTTTTGGTAAATTTTAACTACTTATATTTATTTAAATTAATTTATTTATCAAATATGTATTGATGCATTTCAAGACTCGAAGTCAGCCCCGGCGACTCAATGCCAAACAAATTCACCAAGCCCGGCACGCTATGCTCATCCGGCCCTTGAATCTTGAAATCGGCGTCCGGGCTGCCCTGGGGCACTATCTTCGGCCTGATTCCTGCATAAGCCGGTTGCAAAGCGCCGTCAGCTAAATCGGGCCAATATTTGCGAATGGCACCATAAAACACCTCAGCCCGCTCCGGATTGACGCTGTAGTCTTCTGCTTCCACCCATTCCACATCCGGTCCGAAGCGCGCCTGCTGCCCCAAGTCCAAGGTCAAATGCACACCCAAGCCGCCTGACTCTGGCACCGGATATATCAGGCGAGAAAAAGGCGAAAGTCCGGCGAGCGAAAAATAATTACCTTTGGCCAAATAAGCGGTAGGCAATGTGTCGGCAGCCATTGCTTTGCATGAACGAGCCAAAGCAATCGCTTGATGCCCTGCCGCGTTCAAAACAGTGTCAGCCAACAAGGTTTCTTCCACGCCATCACAAAGCACGGTTAAAAGCAAACCCTGGGGTGTGGACTCTATGCGTTGCACAGTGCTGTTGAGGGCCAGACTTGCGCCGTGTCGCTCTGCATCTCCCAGCAACGCCAACATATAGGCGCGACTATTGATGATGCCCGTCGATGGCGAAAGCAAAGCACCCACGCAATGCAACTGAGGTTCAAGAGCTATGGCTTCAGCAGCTGACAACAATTGCAAATCATCAACACCGTTTGCCTGCGCACGTGCTTTTATCTTTTGCAGATCGTTCAATTGGTCATGTGAAGTGGCAACAATCAACTTGCCGCAACGGCTGTACTCAACGCCGTATTCATCACAAAATGCGTAAAGCTTCTTTCTTCCACTGACACACATCCTGGCTTTGAGTGAGCCAGCGGGGTAATAAATGCCTGCGTGTATGACTTCGCTGTTGCGGGCGCTGGTTTCAAGTCCGAAGTCGTTGTTGCGTTCCAGAATGATGACTTCTTTGCCTTCGCGTGCCAGCGCCCGGGCACATGCCAGACCGACGGCACCAGCACCAATGACAACTGCTTGAACTTGAAGAGACATATTGACTGAACTGTACAGCTATGCGTTTCTGACCCAAAAAAAAAGGCTTAGCGTGAAAACACGCTAAGCCGTTATGAGGTGGTGCGGCTGGCAGGAATTGAACCCACGACCCCTTGGTTCGTAGCCAAGTACTCTATCCAACTGAGCTACAGCCGCATTGCGTTGTATCTTAACACGCTGTATGTGCACCAACTATTGGTGGGCCCCCCGTGAGTCGAACACGGCACCAACGGATTATGAGTCCGCTGCTCTAACCAAGCATGAGCTAGGGGCCCAGAGTGCTGCATTTTACGCATTCACCATCGCAATCATGCGAAGATCCATTTTTTGACCCAAAGAGACAAACCATGACCCTTTCCATGTACCAAGCCAGTGTGCCGCGCATTGCCAATATGTTGACCAATTTGGAGCACCTGCTGGACAAAGCGCAAGCACATATAGACACCAAAAAGTGGAACGAAGCCGCGCTGACGCAGTTTCGTTTGTACCCGGACATGTTTCCTCTGTCCCGCCAAGTGCAAATCGCCTGCGATACCGCCAAGGGCGTGGTCGCACGACTGGCGGGGGTGGATATTCCTGCGTATGAAGACAACGAAGTGACGATCGCCGACTTGTTGCAAAGGGTTGCCAAAACCAAAGCGTTTGTAGAAGGTTTCAACGCCTCACACATCGACGGCACCGAGGACAAAGACATCGTGACCAAGCGCGGCGATGTGGAAACGCATTACAAAGGCATGCAGTTTTTACTCAACCACGCCATGCCGAATATTTATTTTCATGTGACCACTGCTTATGTCATTTTGCGTCACAACGGTGTTGAATTAGGCAAACGCGACTATCTGGGTAAAGTCTAAACAGTCCACTTAAAAAGCGCCACCGGTTGCAAGCCCTTGCACCGGTGGTTTTTTATTTGTGGCTCAGCGCGTTGCTCACCAGTTTGGCGGTGATGTCCACAATTTGAATCATGCGGTCGTAAGGCATGCGGGTCGGTCCAATGACACCCAATGTGCCCACCACTTGCCCGTCCACTTCGTAGTTGGCGCTGACCACCGACAACTCTTCGAATAGCACGATCTGGCTTTCGCCGCCTATGTAAATACGCACACCCTCGGCCTGGTTGGACATGTCCAGCAAGCGCATGAGTTGTGCTTTTTGCTCGAACAAATCAAACGCGCGTCGCAACTGCCCCATGTCGCTGGAAAAATCTGACACCGACAACAGGTTGCGCTCGCCGCTGATGACCACTTCATCTTCCGTCGAATTAATGGCTTCAGAGCTGAACTGCACCGCCGCTTGCATCAGCGCGGCGATTTCGCTGCGCAACTTTTCAACTTCCATTTGCAAACGCTGGCGCACTTCTTCTATGCCCATGCCCACAAAATTGGCATTCAAATAATTGGAGGCTTCAATCAGTTGTGACTGGCTGATGTCGGTGTCGGTGAAGATGACACGGTTTTGCACGTCCCCTTCTGGCGACACGATGATGACCAAGACACGCCGATCTGACAATCGCAAAAATTCAATGTGGTGGAACACAGAGCCACGGCGAGGCGACATGACCACGCCGACAAAATGCGACAAGTTTGACAACAGGCTGGCTGCGTTGGCGATCACTTTTTGCGGTTGTTCGGGTGCCAGTGAATGCGTTGGCAAATCTCCCCGACTGACAGTGAGCATGGTGTCTACAAACAGCCGATAGCCTTTGGCAGTGGGAATACGCCCGGCCGAGGTGTGCGGGCTGACGATGAGCCCGAGTTCTTCTAGATCGGCCATCACATTGCGCACCGTGGCAGGCGACAATTCGATGCCGTTGGCACGCGACAAGGTGCGCGAACCCACCGGCTGGCCGTCAGCAATATAGCGCTCAACCAGGGTTTTCAGCAGAAACTTGGCACGGTCATCGAGCATGGTCATCCTTTCGAATCATTTTAATGATGTAATTTGCCCATGAGCCTGACTTTCCGCCACATCGCCCTGATCGGCAAACACTACTCTGCTTTCAACAGCGCGCCGCCCGCCCAGGCCAGGCAGGTATTGACTTCACTGACCCAATGGCTAAGGCAGTCGGGGGCAGAGGTGTTTTTGGAAAAGGATTCAGCCCAGCAAATCGGGTTGGACGTTGCGCCGACTCTGGATATTCAAGGCATTGCAGACCAATGCGATCTGGCTTTGGTGGTTGGCGGCGACGGCACCATGCTCGGCTTTGGGCGCCAGTTGGCACCGCACGGCGTGCCGCTGATTGGCATCAACCAAGGGCGGTTGGGGTTTATCACGGATATCGCGCTGGATCAATTGGAAGCCAAGCTAGAGCCCATGCTCAACGGCGAATACGTAGAAGACCACCGGGTGATGATGCAGGCGCAGGTATGGCGCGGTACAGAATTGATTTTGGAGGCACAGGCCTTGAATGATGTGGTGGTGAACCGGGGAGCCACCACCGGCATGGTCGAATTGCGCGTGAGCGTTGACGGTCATTTCGTGGCTAACCAACGGGCTGACGGCTTGATCATCGCCACACCGACAGGTTCGACCGCTTACTCCCTGTCCGCCGGCGGCCCGCTGCTGCAACCCTCGCTAGGCGGTTTGGTGATGGTGCCTATCGCGCCGCACACCTTGTCCAACAGGCCACTGGTGCTTGCTGATACGGCAGAAATTCAAATTGAACTGGTGGCCGGGCGCGACGCCAGCGCCAATTTCGACATGCAATCGCTGGCTGCGCTGGTCATTGGCGATCAGGTCAAGGTGCGCAAATCACAACACCACGCGGTATTTCTCCACCCCCGAGGCTGGAGTTACTTTGACACACTCAGGCAAAAACTGCATTGGAACGAGGGAGGTTCATGAGTTTGCAACGCATCAGCCTGCGCGACTTTGTCATCGTGCGGCAACTCGAACTCGACATCGGCAACGGATTCAGCGTGCTCAGCGGCGAAACCGGTGCGGGCAAATCCATTTTGATTGACGCGCTTCAACTCGTGCTGGGCGCGCGCGCCGACGCAGGTGTGGTGCGCGAGGGCGCCGCACGCACCGAAATCAGCGCTGGTTTTGCGGCGGGTGCTGTGGTCAACCAATGGCTGACCGCCAACGGCTTCGATGAAAGCGATGAACTGCTGCTCAGGCGCAGCATTGACACGCAAGGCAAGAGCCGGGCATGGATCAACGGCAGCGCAGCAACCGCGGCGCAGTTGCGTGAGATCGGCGACCAGTTGGTCGATATACACGGCCAACACGCCTGGCAAAGCCTGACCAAACCTAGCGCGGTACGCGGCCTGCTGGACGCTTACGCGGGTGTGGATTCACGCCAGTTGCTGCAAGCCTGGGACGAATGGCGCACAGCGCAACACAACTTATCCAATGCTCGCTTGGCGCAAAACCATTTGCAACAAGAACGCGAACGACTGGCTTGGCAAATCGGAGAGGTCGAGAAACTCTCGCCCCGCGCTGACGAATGGGACGAGTTGAATGCACAGCATTCACGGCTGTCCAACGCACAGTCTTTGATGCAAGCCGCCCAAACCGCATTGCAACACTTGAACGGCGAAGACACCGCAGCAACGCTAGGCTTAACGCATGCGCAAAACGCTTTGCTGGAACAAAGCCACATCGAACCCGAGTTTCAAGTGCTGGCCGATCAACTGGCCGCATGTCTCGCGCAAGCCGAGGACGCAGCCCACAGCCTGCAATCCTGGCTGCGCCGCGCCGACCTTGACCCGCAAGGTCTGGAGGAACTGGATGCTCGCTTGGGCTTGTGGGTGTCTTTGTCGCGCCGCTACAAGCGCACACCTGCCGAACTGCCGGACTTGTATGCCAGCTGGCAACTTGAATTGCAAAAACTCGATGCAGCAGCTGACCTGGCCGCGCTTGAAAAAGCGGAACAAGCCGCTTCTCAGGCCTTTATGAAGCAAGCCAAACTGCTCAGCAAAGCCCGCGCAGCTGCCGCGCCGAAATTGGCTGCGAGCATCACCGCCGGCATGCAACACCTGGGCATGCAAGGCGGTCGTTTTGAAGTCACTTTGGAAAACCTCGCCGAGCCCGCCAGCCACGGCTTGGAAGACATTCAATTTTTGGTCGCAGGTCATGCCGCCAGCACACCACGCCCGGTTGGCAAAGTGGCCTCCGGCGGCGAATTGTCGCGAATCGCGCTGGCCATTGCCGTCACCACCAGCCAATTGGGTACAGCGCAAACGTTGATCTTTGACGAAGTCGATTCAGGTGTCGGCGGCGCGGTGGCCGAAACTGTGGGACGCTTGATGAAACAACTCGGGCGCGACCGCCAAGTCATGGCCGTCACCCATTTGCCGCAAGTCGCAGCCTGTGCAGACAACCATTGGGTGGTGTCCAAACAATCGGACAAGCAAGGCAGTTTCAGCGCGGTTGAAACCGTCAACGGCGAACA
The DNA here is from genome assembly GCA_945900685.1 of Bordetella parapertussis. Lineage (GTDB taxonomy): Bacteria > Pseudomonadota > Gammaproteobacteria > Burkholderiales > Burkholderiaceae_C > Limnohabitans > Limnohabitans parapertussis_C. The sequence continues at coordinate 33,179 of CAMDJS010000005.1, read as the reverse complement.
GCGTGTGAGCGAAATCGCCCGCATGCTGGGCGGCGAACGTTTGTCAGACACCACGCACGCGCATGCACGCGAAATGCTGCAAACCATGGCCAGCACCGCCAAAGCCAAAACGCGGGCCGCCAAAACATGAAACGCGAACTCGTGCTGATCACCGGCATGGCCGGTTCCGGCAAGTCCATCGCACTGCACGCTTTGGAGGACGCAGGCTATTACTGTGTCGACAATTTGCCGCCCGAATTGCTGATGCCGTTTGTGCAACTTGAAGACCGAAAGCAAACCACCAAAGTCGCGATCGCTATGGATGTGCGAAGTGCCGATGCATTGCATACCGTGCCGTCTCAACTGTCAGAGTTACGCAAACAAGACGTGAATGTGAGGTTGCTGTTTCTGGACGCAGGCTCAGACACCTTGCTGCGCCGTTTTTCGGAAACCCGGCGCAACCATCCGCTGTCTCATGCATCAACGGACGGCACGCAAACCGCCAGAGACTTGATGAACGCCATTGAACTCGAGCGCCAGTTACTCGCCGATTTGCGCGAAGAATCGCACATCATTGACACCAGCCAATTGCGCGCCAGCAAATTGCAAAGCTATATCCACGATTTGGTCACAGCCGCCGGTTCTCAGCTGACTTTGATGTTTGAATCCTTCGCCTTCAAACGCGGTATCCCGGTACATGCCGATTTCGTGTTTGATGTGCGCATGTTGCCCAACCCGCATTACGAAGCTAACTTGAAAGAACAAACCGGGCGCGACGCGGCAGTCGCTGATTGGCTGGGTCAACACGCGCCGGTGCTGGCCATGGAGCATCAAATCGCTGATTTTTTAGACCACTGGTTGCCTTCACTCAAGCAAGACCACCGCAGCTATGTCACAGTAGCCATCGGCTGTACGGGCGGACAGCATCGATCGGTGTATTTGGTGGAGCGTTTGCAAATGCGGTTTGCAGATGCGTGGGTCAGTTTGAAACGCCACAGAGAACTGGACGCTGCTTAAACCGTTTGCGCCAGCAATTGACGCACCGGCGCAGGCAGACCCAGCGCAGGCCATTGCGAAGCGCTGTACCAAGCGCCCTCAGCCAATTTCACTGGCTCTTGAATGACCAAATAACAGGCATGCAAATGCAAATCCTTGTGGGTCAGCACATGGACAAACGCAGGTGCCCATCTCAGTTGAGCTTGCAGTCGTTTGGGAACCGCAGCCAGCAATTCTTCGGCTGAATCAAACAAAGGCTGGGTAAATAAACTGGCCCACACACCTTTGGCCGGTCGCTGTTGCAAGCAGACTTCACCTGCATGTGTGGATGCACACAACAGCCACAGACTTTGTGAACTGCGTTTGATTTTTCGTGTTTTCACCGGGTAATCGCCGGGGTTGGCGCCAGCGAACGCCACGCAATCCGCATGCACAGGACAGCGAGGGCAAGCCGGTGCGGAACGTGTACACAAAGTCGCGCCCAAATCCATGATGCCTTGGGTGTAGGCAGGCATGTCAACGCCCCTAGATGGCAAGCAGCCATCGGCAATCGACTGGAGTTTTTTTTCATTCGCCGATGAAGACAAATCCAGCGCAAAGCCTTGGTGCCTTGTCAACACGCGTTTCACGTTGCCATCCAAAATGGCGACACGTTGCTCAAAACACAGCGAGGCAATCGCAGCGGCTGTGGATGGGCCGATACCTTTGAGGGTTTGCAATTGCTCGACACGCTGAGGAAACACGCCTGCAAATTCGCTGACCACTTGCTGGGCGCATGCGTGCAAATTGCGCGCCCGGCTGTAATAACCCAGCCCGCTCCACAAACCCAGCACTTGGTCTAAGTGCGCAGCAGCCAGTGCTTGCACATCAGGAAACGCTGTCAAAAACCGTTGGTAATAGCCCATCACAGTCACGACCTGTGTTTGCTGCAACATGATTTCAGACAACCAAACGCGGTACGGGTCGCGCGTGTTCTGCCAAGGCAAATCATGTCGGCCATGCAATCTCTGCCAATCGACCAAGCGCTTTGCAAACGGGCTCATGGCTTTTGGCACACAGCGCAGAAAAAAGTAGAGCGCTGACCTTGCACCAGTCGCTTGATCGGCGCGGTACAAACACGGCACGGCTGGCCTGCGCGGTCGTACACATTGGCTTCGAGTTGGAAATAACCGTTTTGCCCTTGGGCATTGGAGAAATCGCGCAAGGTGCTGCCGCCCTGCGCCACGGCGCGCGCCAACACATCGCGGATCGCACCGTGAAGCTTGGCAGCACGCGGCTTGCTGATGCGCGAGGCACGCGTGGTCGGGCGGATGCCGGCCAAAAACAAGGCCTCGCTGGCGTAAATATTTCCCACGCCCACCACCAACTCGCCTGCCAGCAACACCTGTTTGATCGCTGCGTTTCGCTTCTTCAAACCCGCCGCAAACACAACAGGATCAAACCCCTCTTCCAGCGGTTCCACACCCAAATGTCCCAACAATTTGGTGGCCATGGCATCGGTCTCACTGCTGGCATACACCACGGCACCAAATCTTCTAGGGTCATGCAAACGCAACACGCCATGGCTCGTGGTCAAGTCGAAATGGTCGTGTTTGCCGGGCGCTTGTGATGCGGCGCCAAAGGTCAAGGAACCGGACATGCCTAGATGAATCAGCAATAAACCTTCAGATAGATCTAGTAGTAGGTACTTACCTCGGCGCCTGACCCTGAGCACTTGTCTGCCAGCCAATACCCCAACATCACAGCCCAAGGGCCAGCGCAAAGCCAGCCCGAGTTGCGCTTTCAGGATGCTCGCCCCGGCAATGGCTGAGGCAAAACTCAGGCGGGTGACTTCAACTTCGGGTAATTCAGGCATGGCCAACGCTTAATCAATGGCTGGGATTATCATTCTCTAATGAATACACTCCACCGACTGACCCCATCGCCCGTTTCCATGGTTGCCTTTTTGTGCACTCTGGCACTTGCCGGATTGCCGCTTCTTTCAGCTGCTCAGGAAAACGCCAACGAAAACAAGACTGAAAAGTCCGAGCCGATCAACAACTCCAACTTGAACGGCGAAACAGCCATGCTGATCATGTTGGGTGAAATGCAGGTCAGCAGCGGCGACTTTGGCGCGGGTTACGCATTGATCATGGACGCCGCCAGAAAGTCAGGCGATGAATCGCTTTACAAGCGTGCTGTCGAAATTGCCTTGTCTGCGCGAGACGGCAACACAGCCTTGGATGGCGCCAAAACATGGAAAAAAGCCTTTCCGCTGTCGCGCGAGGCCAACCAGCATGTGCTGCAAATTCAAGTGGCGCTGAACCAATTGGCTGAAAGTTTGATGGCGCTTCGAGCCTATGTGCAATTGAGCCCCGAGTCTGAACAAGCGCTCATCATCAATGGTTTGCCTCAAATTTACGCGCAAGTCAAAGACAAAGAATTGGCAACTGCCGTGGTGGAGCAAGCGCTGGTGCCCTTCATCAGTAAACCAGCCACGGCTGCAGCGAGTTGGATCGCCATAGGTCGCATGCAGGTATCCGCCAAAAAACTGCCTCAAGCATTGGAGTCAGTCAAAGAGGCGATCAAAGCCAACCCAACGGCCATTGAGCCCGGGTTTCTGGCCTTGGAATTGTTCTCTTTGGGGGTTTCGCAAGCTGAGGAATTACTCAAAACGATTTTGACCGACGACAGCCCTCCGCATTTGCGCTTGAATTTCGCCCGCATTTTAGTCGATTTGCAGCGCTTACCCGAGGCCTCCAAACAACTGGCTTCACTCAACAAGAGTAAACCGGAATTTGCTGACGGTTGGCTGATGCAAGGGGCAGTCTTCATGGAATTGAACAATGACCAAGAAGCCAAACAAGCCTTGCTGCGTTATGTGGAGTTGGAAAAAGTCAAAGAAGACGCACGCTTATCGCAAGCTTATTTGATGCTGTCGCAAATTGCGGTCAAACAGAAAAACCCAACCGAATCAGAAGCGTGGTTGAGCAAAATTGAAGAGCCGGAAGCCGTCACGCAAGTGCAGATTCAACGCGCCAATCTACTGGCCAGTCGAGGCGAAATTGCCAAGGCGCGCGCTATGTTGGCCGAATTACCAGAAAGCTCCCCGCAAGCCAAACGCACCAAATTACAAGCCGAGTTGAAACTGCTGCGCGATTACAAAATGTATGAAGCCAGTTATCAACTCCTCAGCAAAGCCAGCAAAGCCGAGCCGCAAGATGTGGACTTGCGCTATGAACTCGCCATGATTGCGGAAAAACTCAACCGCATGGACGAAGTCGAAAAACTCCTGCGCAGCGTGATTGCCGATAAACCGGATTTCGAACATGCCTACAACGCATTGGGCTACGCCTTGGCTGATCGCAATATACGTTTGCCTGAAGCGAGAGAGTTGATAGTCAAAGCGCTGGAGTTTTCACCTGAAGACCCGATGATCACCGACAGCTTGGGCTGGGTTGAATTTCGCATGGGAAATAAACAAGCGGCATTGGCCATTTTGCAGCGCGCCTACGAAACGAAAAATGATGTTGAAATAGGCACGCATTTAGGCGAGGTCTATTGGAGTCTGGGACAAAAAGACAAAGCTATCAGTGTTTGGCGTGAGTCGGCCAAACAGGACTCGAAAAATGAAATGTTGCTGGAGACTTTAAAACGGTTGAAGGTCAAACTTTGATTTGTCTGCTGCGACGGCATATTTATGCCGTTTGCTTCTTTGTCGGGTTGATGCTCAGCGGCTGTGGTCATTTTTCTTCTCCAGCCAAAAACAATCCTCTCCATGCACCCGCCCATTGGGAAGGCAAATTGCAAGTGCGTGTTTTGCTCGCCAACCCGGAATTGTTCAGTGCCAATTTTGAATTACAGGGTTCGCCGCAACGCGGTGAACTGATTATTTACTCACCAATCGGCACCACCTTGGCCGTGGCATCTTGGTCTGAGCAAGAAGCCTTACTGAAACAAGGCAGCATTGAAAAACGCTTTGCCAGCATGGAAGAGTTGACCATGCAATTGACTGGAGCCCAATTACCGTTGCAGTTGTTGATGTCATGGCTCAATACTGATGGACAATCCATCCAAGGCTGGGACATTCGTTCGGAAAATGCGCCTGCCGGCAGACGCATTTACGCCCAACGCAACCAACCCTCGCCGCCCCTGCAACTGACGCTCCTCATCAACACTGCTCCCTGATTTCATGGCTGTACTCAAACAATTGCACCATGTGCCCGCGCCGGCCAAGCTGAATCTTTTTTTGCACATCACCGGGCGCAGACCTGACGGTTATCACTTGTTGGAATCCGTTTTCATGCTGATCGACTGGTGGGACGTTTTGCATTTCGATTTACGAAGCGACGGTAATCTGCATCGCCGCGACCTGACCGTCGCCTTGCCCGAGGATGACTTGTGTCTGCGTGCCGCCCGGTTGTTAAAAGAAGCAAGTTCAACCAACCACGGCGCGCTCATCTGCATAGAAAAACGACTGCCTTCGCAAGCGGGCATGGGCGGCGGTTCATCCGATGCGGCCACCACATTGTTGGCTTTAAACAGGTTATGGGACTTGAACTGGCCCTTATCCAAACTGCTTGCCTTGGGGCTGCAACTCGGTGCGGATGTGCCTTTTTTCCTGCGCGGGCGCAATGCTTGGGTACAGGGCATCGGTGAGCAGATTCAACCCGTGCCAGTTCCTTCGGCCCGGTTTGTGGTCCTCAAGCCCGAGGCTGGCTTAGATACTGCCCTGATTTTCAAAGATCCTGCGCTAAAACGAGACACTTCACCTGCTACAATTGCAGACTTTACTGCACGTCCTTACGCTTTCGGGCGCAACGACATGCAAACAGTCGCCAGAGGTTGGTGTCCGCAGTTAGGTCAAGCCCTAGATTGGCTGACCGAGCACGGTTTGCACCCCAGAATGACCGGTTCAGGCAGCGCAGTTTTTGCGTTACTTTCCCAAGAAACGGTTTTTTCTGATCCGCCCTCGGGTTGGCTGTTGCAGGTGTGCAGCAATTTGGAAATTCATCCCCTGGCCGGATGGGTTTCCTGCGACGTTTGACGGAGGCTTGTTGAAATACAGGTTTCCCGCGTAGGGGAGTCGCCAAGTTGGTTAAGGCACTGGATTTTGATTCCAGCATGCGAAGGTTCGAATCCTTCTTCCCCTGCCACTCCATTGCTGTATGACGAAAGCAGCAAGATAGATGGTTTTCATCTACCGCGCTTTCGATTTCCTTAACCTCAGGTCGTCAAGATGTCGCACCCCGTCACTCCGGATTTCATGGTTTTCACCGGCAATGCCAATCCGGATCTGGCTGCTGAAGTTGCTACACACTTGGGCATTGGACTCGGTGCAGCTGAGGTGGGCCGGTTCTCAGACGGTGAAGTCACTGTCGAAATCAAACAAAATGTGCGCGCCCGCGATGTGTTTGTGGTGCAGTCCACCTGCAACCCGACCAACGAAAACCTGATGGAACTGCTGATCATGGTTGATGCGCTCAAACGCGCTTCAGCCGAACGTATCAGCGCCGTCATTCCTTATTTCGGCTATGCCCGCCAAGACCGCCGCCCGCGTTCATCGCGCGTGCCCATCTCGGCCAAACTGGTGGCCGACTTGCTGCAAACCGTGGGTGTCGCCCGCGTGTTGACCATGGATTTGCATGCCGACCAGATTCAAGGCTTTTTCAATATCCCGGTGGACAATATTTACGCTTCGCCTGTGCTGCTCGGCGATTTGCGCCTGAAAAATTACGATGACCTGATTGTGGTGTCACCCGACGTAGGCGGCGTGGTGCGCGCCCGCGCTTTGGCCAAGCAACTCGATTGCGATCTGGCCATCATTGACAAGCGCCGCCCTCGCGCCAATGTCAGCGAAGTCATGCATGTCATCGGTGAAATCGAAGGACGCAATTGCGTCATCATGGACGACATGATTGACACCGCGGGCACGTTGGTCAAAGCGGCCGAGGTTTTGAAAGCGCGCGGTGCCAAAAAGGTATATGCGTATTGCACACATGCTATTTTTTCTGGCCCGGCCATCGACCGCATCGCCAAGGGCGACACTTTGGATGAAGTCGTGGTGACCGACACCATTCCGCTCAGCCTAGAAGCCCAAGCTTGCCAAAAAATTCGCCAACTCTCTGTGGCCCCGTTGATCGCTGAAACCATTCAGCGCATCTCAAAAGGAGAGTCGGTCATGAGTTTGTTCTCCGATCAGGATCAGCTTTTCTAGGCTGCTGCTGGCGGGGTGCAATGTGTTGAAGCAGTTCGCTGCTTCGTTTGTGAAACCGGAGTCACACTGGTCGCGGTGGACTTCTTCAGGAGATTATTATGAAATTCGTCGCTTTTGAGCGCAACATGCAGGGAACGGGTGCGAGCCGCCGTCTGCGTATCACCGGTCGCACGCCCGGTATCGTTTACGGCGGTAAAGCCCACCAACCGGTCAACATCGAACTTGACCACAACGCTTTGTGGCACGCACTGAAAAAAGAAGCTTTCCACGCCACCATTCTTGAAATGGAACTGGCCGGTCAGACTTCCAGAGTGCTGCTGCGCGATGTGCAATACCACCCGTTCAAACAACTGGTGTTGCATATCGACTTCCAGCGTGTTGAGGCCGACACCATGCTGCACATGAAAGTGCCGTTGCACTACAGCGGTCAGGAAAATTCACCTGCCGTCAAGGTAGACGCTTGCTTGGTCAACCCTGTGATGAACGAACTTGAAATCGCCTGCTTGCCGGCCGATTTGCCCGAGTTCATCGCCGTCGATTTGAGCGGTTTGAAAAAGGGCACATCTTTGCATGTCAACGATGTTGCTCTGCCCAAAGGTGTCAAAGCAGTCATCCACGGTAAAAACAACCCGGTGTTGGTCAGCGTCGTGTCCGTGGCTGAAGAAGCCGCACCCGAAGCTGCTGCACCAGCAGCCGCGCCAGCCAAAGGCAAAGGCAAGAAGTAATCTCTTTTTACTTCTGCAAAGAACCCGCCTCGGCGGGTTTTTTTGCGCCTGATAATCACTCCCCATGATCAAACTCTTTGTTGGCCTAGGCAACCCGGGCGCTGAATACGAGGACACCCGTCACAACGCCGGTTTCTGGTGGATAGACCAACTCGCCGCGCAACTCAAAGTCAGCTTGCAGCCTGAAAAAAATTACCATGGCTGGGCGGTGCGCACCCAAGTTGAGGATCAAACCATCTGGCTGCTAAAGCCTGCCACGTTCATGAACCTGTCGGGTAAATCGGTAGCGGCTTTGGCCAAATTTTTCAAAATTCAACCCGAAGAAATTCTGGTGGTGCATGACGAACTCGACGTGGTGCCGGGCGAAGCCAAGATGAAATTCGGCGGCAGCCACGCCGGTCACAACGGACTGCGCGACATTCATGCGCAACTCGGTAGCGACGCTTACTGGCGCTTGCGCTTAGGCATAGGCCACCCCGGCGTGAAATCTGAGGTGTTGCATTGGGTATTGAAAAAGCCAGTGCCGGATCAAAAAACAGTGATTGACACTTGCATTGACAGAACCCTGAAAGCCGTAGCCTTGATGGTGAGCGGTGACATGGTGAAAGCCACACAACTGGTGCACACCAGCAAACCGCCCAGACCCAAACCGCCAAGACCGGCGGCGGTCATACCCACTGTGAAAGGCGATTTGCATGAAAAATCCAACCCCACTTCGTCAGGTACTGAGCCTGCTTCTTCTTAGCCTGTGTTTAGGGCTTACTCAACCGGCGCTGGCCAAAGAGAAAAATCAAACACCTGCACTTCAGTGCGAGCAAGATGGTGTTTTAAAACCTTGCCCGTCTGACAGCAACAACGCGACTGAGAAAGCCAGCAAACCGAAAGCTTTCAAGGCTCAGGCTGACAACGGTATGGACAAGCCAAAGAAGAAAAAGAGGGCTAAAAAGAAAGCCGAATCCACTCAATCTGCTGTCGAATGATTGGCAGTTGGAGGCTGTGAGAGCCGCAAGGCTTGTAAGAGACGGTACTTTTCCCACAATGTATCTTGGCTCTCCACATGCTCAGGATGGATAGGAATACAAGCCACCGGACAAACCTGTACACACTGCGGTTCGTCATGGTGGCCCACACATTCTGTGCATTTGGCCGGGTCAATTTCGTAAATCAACGAGCCCATGTAAATAGCTGCGTTCGGGCATTCGGGTTCACACACATCGCAATTGATGCATTCGTCCGTGATCATCAATGCCATGAAATCCTGCCCTCAGTTTGCGGAATGCGCTTGCATGTACTGAAACACCCGAGGCGACACGAACTGCTCTACATCTCCACCCAGCGTGGAGATCTCTCTCACCAGCGTACTGGAAATACATTGGTACACATCCAAAGTATTGAGAAACACGGTGTCAATAGCTGGAGCCAACCGCCGGTTCATGCCAGCCAGTTGAAACTCGTAATCAAAGTCGGTCATAGAACGAATGCCGCGCACCATGGTTTTGGCGTTGAGCTTTTTGGCGAATTCAATCACCAGTCCATCAAAGGTTTCGACCTTGACGTTGGGGCAGTCTGACATGGCTTGACGCGTCATCTCCAAGCGTTGCTCGAGTGAAAACATGGTTTTCTTGTGATGGGCTCTTGCCACCGCAATGACCACAGTATCAAACATGCGGGAGGTGCGTCGCACAATGTCTTCATGACCCAGCGTGATCGGATCGAAAGTTCCGGGGTACAAAGCTATCACTGGCTCAGACATAACATTCCTTGGTCAGGCTTCATGGGCGAATTATGCCGCTGTCTGTAATAAATGGGCATGTACCGAACCCGCCTTCAAGTAGCGCACCGGTTTCCAACCAAGCGCTTGCAACGCTTCCTCACTCCAGGCTTTGTTGGATTCGAGGTATGCAAAACCCGCAGGCTTGAGGCATGCATGCGCATATTTCAACGCCTGTTCATACAAAGCAGAGTCATAAGGCAGATCCAGAAAAACCAAATCCTGGCTTTGCAGCGGCAATTGTCTGAGCAAGGACATGCCGTCAGTACGCTGAATTTTGATCTGTGCGGCGTTCAAGCGGTCTTTGCTTTTACCCATAGCGATCACGCATGGGGCTTGGGTTTCGGCCAGCAGCACGGCCGCAGCGCCTCTGGATGCCGCTTCAAAACCCAAGGCACCAGTACCTGCGAAAGGATCGGCGCAATGCCAACCACTCAGGTCTTGCCCCAGCCAGTTAAACAAAGTTTCACGCACCCGATCCGGCGTGGGTCGCAAGCCGGGCACATTGGCCACGGGCAATTTGCTGCGCTTCCACAGGCCGCCGATGATGCGGACTTCTCCAGGGCTCATGGAGCCGCGCCAAGTACCACGGTCACCATGCGCTCGGGTTGCAGATTGCGTGCAAACGCTTGTTGTATGTCGGCTGCGGTGAGTTCCTGCACTTTGGTGGTCCAGGTGTCCAAGTAATCCAGCGGCAAATCAAACCAAGCGATGTTACTGAGGTTGTCCATCAACTTTTTGTTGCTGTCGAGTCGCAAAGCAAAACCGCCGATCAAGAAATCTTTGGCGGCTTTGACTTCGGCATCGGTGGGTCCGTTTTGTACAAACTCGCTCACCACACCTGTTGCGACTTCAACTGCTTTGGTCGCTTGGTCAGGCCTGGTCTGCAAACCCACAGTGAATGCGCCGGCGTGTTGACCCGGTGAAAAATAGCTGTAAACGCTGTAACTCAGGCCGCGTTTTTCTCGCACCTGATCGGTCAGGCGAGACACAAAACCGCCGCCGCCAAGCACGTAATTACCAACGGTCAACGCGAAAAAATCAGGGTGCTGACGCGCAATGCCCGGCTGCCCGATAAACACATGGGCTTGTGCTGACTCAAATGCAATGGCCGTGTTTTGCGCTTTTGCCAAAGGCTGTATCTCTGGCACCAAGGGAAGAAAATCGCAATTTTGAGAGGCTGGTAAACCTTTGAGCAATTGCTCGACGCGTTGCGTGGCTTGCTCGCGATTGATGGCGCCGACGATGCTGACTTTGGCGCGGCACGGCACAAAGTGGCGGACATGAAATGCTTTCATCATGCCAGTGTCGATGTTGCTCAAACTCGCTTCATCTGTCTCATCGCCATAGGGATGGTCGCCGTACACGGCTTTGGCATACGCACGGGACGCCAGCACATTGGGTTTGGTGGACGATTCGCGAATACCGGCTATCCAACGCTGGCGTTCCGTTTGCCAAACCGCAGAGGGAAATGAGGGATAAGCCAATTGGCGAGCGGCCAGAGCCACTGCGGCATCCAGCAATTCGGGGCGGGTCAGACTGCGTAAATTCAAGGTCATGCGATCAGTTGATGCTGATGCGCCAGCCATGGCGCCCAAATCGGCCCATGCTTCACCCAACTGGTTTTCATCCCAAGCCGGTTGATCGCCACGGGCTTGCACCCCTTTGCCCATCATCATGGCTGTCGCCTGCGCCAAACCTGACAAGCCCTTGCCGTCGCGTCTGGTCCCACCATCAAATTCGATTTGGACATCCACCATGGGCAAGCTCTGGACCTCCATCAAATACACCTTGGCACCGTTGTCCATGGTCCAGAATTGAATGGGGATACCCGCCACGGCAATCACAGGAACGCACAGCCATGCTGCGCACAATACCAACAGCTTTTTCATTTCGTACCTTCCGTGTGACGTGAGCCGGGTGCCGGTTTGCGAAAAGCCGGGCGCGGTCCTGACTGTGGAATCAAAGTGGCGACGGTCAGTTGATCGTCATTGAAATATTTCTTGGCCACTTCTTGCACCTGCTGTGCTGTGATGGCGACCAATGCGTCCACCAGTTTGTCTGCTGTGTCCAAGGGCAAGCCTTCAACCCAATAGTTGCCCAGTTCGCGCGCTTGGTTGAAAAGGGAATCCCGCTGGTAGGTGGTGGACGCCAGCCACTGCGCACGGACCCGCTTCATCTCGGCTTCACTGACACCGTCTTTCACGATGCGTGCGATTTGCTCACGCAATGCCGCTTCTAATTGCTCAGGGGTTTTGCCCTTGGCAGGCACACCGTCCAAAATAAACACTTGCGGGCCTCGTCCACTGAAACTGTGGGACGCGCCGACGCTGTCAGCCATTCGGTTTTCACCTTGCGCGAGTGACCTGTCTAAACGCGCACCGCTGTAGCCGTCGAGTACGGCTGACAGCATGGTCAAAGCCAAAGCGTCTTGGTTGTCAGCTTGTGTGTCAAAGGCTTTGAAGCCCGGCACCTTCCACGACATGGTCAGGTAAGCCTGATCAGCCGGTGCTTTGACTTGGATACGCCGTGTGCCTGTTTGCGCCGGTTCTGTGCGCGGTTTTCTGTCCGGCAAGGAACCAGCTGGAATTCGACCGTAAATGTCCTCTGCCCAAGCCTTGACTTTGAGAACGTCTATGTCACCCACGATCACCACCGCAGCGTTTGAAGGACGGTACCAGCGGCGGTAGAAATCGCGCGCATCTTGCGCCGTCAGTGCATCGAGATCGCTCATCCAACCGATGACCGGTCTGCGGTAAGGCGACGCGATGAATTGCGCTGCGTTGAGTTGCTCATACAAGAGCATGCGCGGCGAATCTTCGGTACGCATGCGCCGCTCTTCTTTCACTACTTCAAGCTCGCGCACAAATTCGTCGTCTGGCCATTGGTTGTTGGCGAAGCGGTCGGCTTCGAGTTGCATCATTTCCTGCAAACGGTTGGCGGGAATTTGCTGGTAGTAGCCTGTGTAGTCTCGGTTGGTGAATGCGTTCTCGCGCCCGCCTAAAGCGGCTACTTTGCGTGAAAACTCACCAGGCTTGATGGTGGTGGTGCCTTTGAACAGCATGTGCTCGAGCACATGAGCCACACCGGAAGTGCCGTCCACTTCGTCCATAGAGCCCACCCTCAGCCAGACCATGTGCACCACGGTTGGCGCGCGTGTATCTGACTTCACAATCAAAGTCATGCCGTTTTTCAAAGTGAATTGTTGGGCGTCTTGCGCCAGCGCCTGGCCCACAAGCAGCAAGGCCATGAGCAAGCACAAGGCCGTGCCAATCATGCTGCGACCATGGCGCAGATTCAGTTCTCGATGGGGTTTCATAGAATGACCTGTCATTGAAAGTGCGTTTTGCACATACATCGCATTGTAGAAACCTGTCGACATGTTCAATCTGTTCAAGCGTAAAGCCCCGCCTGTCTCCGGCACTTCTGCCTCTCCCGCTGCTCAAGTAGCCGCGCGCAGTTGGCTGGGAAGGCTGCGCAGCAGTTTGCAGCGTACCGGCAGCCACTTCACCACGCTGTTCACGGGCAAGCCGATCAACGACGAGTTGTATGAAGAGCTTGAATCCGCTTTGCTCATGGCAGATGCCGGCGTGGCAGCCACGCAATACATCTTGGGCAAGTTAAAGCTAAAGGTCAAACATCACGGCAGCCAAAATGCGTCCGACATCAAAACCCTGTTGGTCGAAGTGTTGACTGAATTGCTCGCCCCTTTGGAGCGCGAACTCGACATCAGTAGATTCAAGCCCACGGTCATCATGGTTGCCGGTGTGAATGGCGCGGGCAAAACCACTTCCATCGGCAAGTTAACCCGTCATTTGCATGATGCAGGCGCCAGCGTCTTGTTGGCTGCCGCCGATACGTTCAGGGCTGCAGCCAAAGAGCAATTGATGGTGTGGGCGGACCGCAATCAAGTCGATATAGTCAGCCAAGATAACGGCGACCCGGCAGCCGTCACATTTGATGCGGTCACAGCTGGTATTGCCCGTGGCAAAGACGTGGTGCTGGTTGACACCGCCGGTCGTTTACCGACGCAATTGCATTTGATGGATGAGCTTAAAAAAATACAGCGCGTCGTGCAAAAAGCCGATCCGACAGCACCCCATGAAGTGTTGTTGGTGATCGATGGCAACACCGGACAAAACGCATTGGCACAAGTCAAAGCGTTTGACGAAACCCTGGGACTGACTGGTCTGATCATCACCAAACTAGACGGCACGGCCAAAGGCGGCGTACTTGCCGCCATCGCTTTGTGGGCGCAGGAAAGACAGCATTCGCAAACAAATTCTTTGGCTGTATATTTCATTGGCATCGGAGAAAAGCTGGAGGATTTACAAGGCTTCAAAGCCGATGAGTTCGCAAGCGCCTTGATCTCTTGACATCTTGAAAGGACTGTCCATGGATGCCTCCGCAGAAATCTCCTTCAGACGTATTGATGAGTTGTTGGACCATTACGCACAAAGCCATCTCCATCCCACCAACGAGCGAATTCATTTCGCAGCCATTCCGCTCATCATGCTCAGCCTGATTGGCTTGCTGTTTTGTCTGCACCCCTTGGCTGCTTATGTGTTCATATTGGCCAGCATGATTTATTACCTGCGCTTGTCGCTGCCCTTTGCAGCCGCCATGACCGTTTGGTCGGCCATCATGCTGGCAGTTGTGCACGCCATGGGTGAACAACGTTTGTACATTTGCTTGGCTATTTTTGTCGGCGCATGGGTGATGCAATTCATCGGCCACAAAATAGAAGGCAAGAAACCTTCGTTTTTGGAAGACGTGCAATACCTGTGGATCGGTCCATTGTTTGTGCTCAGACCGCTGCTCATGAAATTTCACATACGTTGGTAGCACTCGCGCCCGACTTTTCTACTTTGACCACACCTACACCATCGCAAGCATTTAGCCCATTAGCCACAGAGCACGCCGCATTGCTGCCAGCGTTGCAACGCATGGGTTTATGCCTCCCGGATGCGCCAGTGAAGTTCACCGCATTGACTGGCGGTGTGTCTTCACTGATTGTGAAAGTAGAAACGACAGACCAAGTGTTTTGCGTCAAACGAGCACTGCCCCAGTTGAAAGTCGCGGCATTGTGGGAAGCGCCTGTGCGGCGTAACCGTGATGAAGTGGCGTGGCTGAAGTTCGCTCGCGATGTTGCACCGACATCGGTACCGCAGGTGTTGGGAGAGGATGAGCAAGATTGCATTTTCGCCATGAGTTATTTGCCCTCAGACCGCTATACCGTGTGGAAGCAGCAATTGCTTGAAGGCGTGGTCAATCCATCCATCGCTGTGGCCATGGCTCAATTGTTGGCGCGCTTACACGCGGCCAGCGCTGACAACTTGGATTTATGCCGAAGCTTTGATCATGACGATGACTTTGTAGCCATTCGCTTATCGCCCTACTTTTTATTCACCGCAGAAAAACACCCGGACAGCGCACAAGCGCTCAATCGTTTGGTCACTCAAACGCTGTCGCATAAAAAGGCATTGATCCATGGCGATGTCAGTCCTAAAAATATATTGATAGGCCCCGACGGTCCGGTGCTCTTAGATGCCGAATGCGCCTGCTGGGGCGACCCGGCTTTTGACCTGGCGTTTGTATTAACGCATTTGATGTTGAAATCTGTGTGGCGGCCAGCCAAGGCGCAGGCGTACTTACATTCATTTGATTTGCTGTCAAACACTTATCTTCAAGCCGTGACTTGGGAATCGCCTGCAGCGCTAGAAGCACGCACTTGCGATTTACTGGCGGGCATGTTGCTGGCCAGGGTGGACGGAAAATCGCCTGTGGAATACCTGCGTGAAGACTGGCAACACGCGTTCATCAGACATCAAACCATCGCATGGCTAAACCAGCCACAAGCCAAGCTGGCTGATATGCGCGCACAATGGAAAACAGCATGAAAACAAGCATTCAACACATACACGCCAGACGCATCTGGGATTCACGCGGCAGACCGACGGTTGAAGTGGATGTGCATTTACAAGACGGCAGCATGGGGCGCGGTGTTGCGCCCGCAGGTGCCTCACGCGGCAGCCGCGAAGCTTTGGAATTACGAGACGGCGGCACGCATCTGGGCGGTTTGGATGTCATGCACGCCGTGGCCCATGTGAACGGTGAAATAACCAAAACATTGACCGGCAGAAATGCCTTGGATCAAACCGGTGCTGACCAAACGCTGATTGAACTGGATGGCACGCCTTTGAAAAGCCGATTGGGCGCGAATGCCACCATCGCCACCTCCTTGGCGATAGCGCAAGCTGCTGCGACAAGCCAATCGCAAACACTTTGGCAATACTTGGCGCAAGGTGAAGCGGTGAGTCTGCCTCTGCCTCAAATTCAAATTTTCGGTGGCGGTGCACACGCCGGCAGGCGTGTGGATGTGCAAGACTTTTTGGTCATGCCTATTGGTGCGCAAAGTTTTGATGAAGCCATGGTGATGGTGGCCAATATCTACCATTGCGCGGGCCAGATCATGCAAGAACGCGGCAAACGCTTTGGCGTGGCTGACGAAGGTGGCTGGTGGCCCGACTTCGCCTCCAATGAAGAAGCCTTGCAAACACTGACACTCTCGATTGAAAAAGCCGGTTACCCGCATGACCAGGTTGCGATTGCTTTGGATATCGCCGCTTCGGAATTTGGCAGTCAAGGCAACTACACCTTAGGCCTGGACAAGCATGTCTACAACTCAGAGGAATGGTTGTCGGTACTAGTGCGATGGATCAACACCTATCCGATCATCTCCATTGAAGATCCGTTCGCCGAGGATGACACCCCGGGCATGCAAGCCATCACAAAGGCGGTCGGCCAGCGTATCCAAATCATTGGTGACGACTATTTGGTCACGCGGGTGGATTTGATCGAAGCTGCCAGCCGCGACCAAGCCTGTAATGCGGTGCTCCTCAAACCCAACCAGGTGGGCACGCTCACAGAAACCCACCAGGCCATGCTGGCAGCCCGCCGACTTGGCATGGGCATGATTGTGTCCGCCCGCTCCGGTGAAACAGAGGACACGGCCATCGTTCATCTGGCCACCGGCTGGAACACTGGCCAGCTCAAAGTTGGCTCATTTGCCCGGTCCGAACGCATGGTCAAGTGGAATGAATGCTTACGCATACAAGAATCTCTGGGAAACACGGCTGTCTTTGCGGGTAAACGCGGACTCAAATTAGCACTCTAAACCAGAGAGTGCTAATATAGAACCATTGTTATCCGATAGGAGAACGTCCATGACAGCCATGACTCTTGCCACCCCCGGCGCCAAACAACTCGCGGTCAACCCTTGGGCTGTGCTGCCGCCTTTGGGAAATCTGGATGCCTACATCACAGCCGTCAACCGTTTGCCCATGCTGACCTTGGAGCAAGAACAGGAATTTTCCAAAAAGCTCAAAGAAAATAATGACTTGCAAGCTGCGGGTAAATTGATTTTGTCCCACCTGCGATTGGTGGTTTCCATTTCGCGCCAATACGCCGGTTACGGGCTCGCCCATGCAGACCTGATTCAAGAAGGCAACGTGGGTTTGATGAAAGCCGTCAAGCGCTTCGATCCTGATCACGGCGTGCGTCTGGTCAGCTATGCCATGCACTGGATCAAAGCTGAAATTCACGAATACATTATCAAAAATTGGCGCATGGTCAAACTGGCCACCACCAAAGCGCAACGCAAATTGTTTTTCAATCTGCGCTCCAAAAAGCAAGGCTTCAGAGCCGATGCAGGTGACAACCATGACGCTGTGTTGCGCGACACATTGAGTGATGCGCAAATTGACAGCATCGCAGCTGACTTGAACGTCAAGCGAGAAGAAGTCATTGAGATGGAAGCGCGCATGGCAGGCGCTGACGTTTTGTTGGATCCCACCTCTAACGAAGACGGTGAAGAAGCATTCGGCCCTATCGCTTACTTGACCGACGTACAGCATGAACCCACGGCCATGATCGAAGCGCACCAGCGCGACATGATGTCAACAGATGGCATCACGCAAGCACTGGCTGTTTTGGATGAACGCAGCCGTCGCATCGTTGAAGAACGCTGGCTCAAGGTGAATGATGACAACAGCGGCGGCATGACTTTGCATCAACTCGCGGATGAGTTTGGTGTCAGCGCCGAACGTATTCGCCAAATCGAAGTGGCCGCCATGAAAAAAATGAAACAGGCATTGTTGGAATACGCCTGATATTTTTAAAACCATCCAAACCGTCTGCAGTCGTTTGTTGCAGACGGTTTTTTTATTTCAGCAAAGTCGCAATATCAGCGGCCATGGCCTGCGGCCCCAACCCATAACGCGCATACAAACGCAATCTGCCTTGGGTGTCGTAAATATAGGTACCAGCGCTGTGGTCCATGCTGTAGCTGTCTGCAGATGAGCCAGCCACTTTCTTGAAGTAAATCTTGAATTGTTTGGCCAATGCAGGCAACTCTTCTCCGGTTGGAATCAGCGCCAAAAATGTCGGGTCAAAGCCAGCCATATAAGGCTGAAGAACTTCCGGCTTGTCTCTTTCAGGATCCAAGGTGATGAATACCGCTTGCAGCAGTTCGCCTT
This sequence comes from Bordetella parapertussis, assembly GCA_945900685.1. Taxonomy (GTDB): domain Bacteria; phylum Pseudomonadota; class Gammaproteobacteria; order Burkholderiales; family Burkholderiaceae_C; genus Limnohabitans; species Limnohabitans parapertussis_C. Next base: position 14,975 of record CAMDJS010000005.1, on the reverse strand, counting down.
GAGGACCCAGGTTTTTTTTCACCTGCACCCATTCGGTCAAGGTGGTCGGGCAAAAGTCTGGGCATTGCGTGAAGCCGAAAAAAACCACGACCACCCGCCCCTTGAAGTCGGCCAGTGTGCGCTTCTTGCCAAACTGATCCGGCAAATCAAAACCCAAAGCGTAATCGGCTCCCGTCAAGTCAATCGCTTTGAACTCCGGCTTGTCAGGCGAGCATGCACTGATCATCAAGCACGCAGACAGCAAGAGGTAACGGTATTTTGTAAACATCACAGACTCGGCAAATAATGGTCAATTAAAAAAGCAGCAAACAACAAACTCAGATGCACCAAAGAAAATTTGAATGTTTTGCGCGCCAACTCGTCAGAGTATTGACGCCACAGCGCCCATCCGTACCAGCAAAACATCAGGCTCAGTACCATGGCACATGCCAAATAAAACCAACCACTCATGCGGTAGATAAATGGCATCAGACAGGCGGGCAGCAAGACGATGGTGTAGAGCAATATTTGCAAGCGGGTGAACTCATTGCCATGCGTCACCGGCAACATGGGCAAGCCAGATTTGCGGTAATCTTCCACGCGGTACAAAGCCAAGGCCCAAAAGTGAGGCGGGGTCCAAAGAAAAATAATCAAAAAAAGTATCAAGGCTTCAGGGCCGACATCGCCGGTCATCGCCGCCCAACCAAGCACGGGCGGCATGGCACCTGAAGCGCCGCCGATCACAATATTTTGCGGCGTCAGCGGTTTGAGAATCACGGTGTAAACAACGGCGTAGCCAACAAATGTCGCAAACGTCAGCCACATGGTGAGCGGATTGACCCAGATGTACAAAATGGCTGAACCGGCAGCACACAACACGGCAGAAAAAAGCAAGGTGTCTCTGTCGGTCAACTGACCTTGGGCGGTAGGCCGCCATGCAGTGCGTTTCATGCGAGCGTCAATCGCTTGCTCAACAATGCAATTGAAAGCGGCAGCCGCACCGGACACCAGCCAAATTCCCAGACAAGCGATAGCAGCCAATTTCACGTCAGCCAAGTTGGGAACACCAGGGACAGCCAACACCATGCCTATCAGCGCACAAAACACAATCAACTGAATCACTCGCGGTTTGGTCAAGGCGTTGAACTGCTGCCAACGCAAAGGCATGTACTGAGAGAGAGAAGTCATAACATATGCCTGTTGAAAGTCGAAGCAATTCGATCAGCGCTGCGTGCACGGGTTGAGGCTAGAACCCAGGTGAGAAGAGCCAGCAGCGCAGCCGCTGAGCCCGTATGCAACAAAGCGGCCAGCAAGGGCCAACCCAGCACGGCATTTGAAATGCCGGTCGCGAATTGCAATAAAAGCAATGCCAACAAAAAAATTCCCTGCTGCCGCAGGCCGTTGTTCATCCAGCCTCGCGCCAAATACAAAATGCACAAAGTCGGAATGACTGCATGCCAACGGTGCACCATGTGTATGGCCGTCAGTGCTTGGAATGGAATGGCTTGACCTGAAGCGTCCTGACCGAGTGGGCGCCAAAGCTCAAAGGCCTTGTTTAAATTCATTTCTGGCAACCAGTTGCCCTGGCAAAGCGGATAGGTGTCACACGCCAGCACCGCGTAATTGCTGCTGACCCACGCGCCTAGGCCTGCCTGTATGAGCACGCTTAAAAAAGTCAGACCCGTCATCACATAAACCGCCACTGGCAAAGCCCGATCTGTCATTTTGTCGGCGACATGACGTTGCCGCACCCATTGAACAGTCAACAGCACCAACAGCAATAAGCCACCCAACAAATGCATGGTGACAATGGCGGGGAACAATTTCATGGTGACAGTGAATGCGCCAAATGCGCCTTGAATACAAACCCACACCAGAGTCAGCGATGGCCAGCCCCATAAAGTTCGCTCATTGCGCCAAGAGAAAACAGCCAATGTCAAAATGAGAATACCGACGAGCATGGCAAAGTACCGATGGATCATTTCAATCCATGCTTTATGCCAAGTGACCGGTCCCGTTGGCATCGCTGTTTGTGCCAACTCAATCGCTTGTGTCGCTCCAATCGGACTGGCGTATCCGTAACAACCCGGCCAGTCCGGACAACCCAGACCTGAATCGCTCAGGCGTGTGAATGCGCCAAACAGAATCAAATCAAATGTCAAAAACAAAGCGATGACTGTCAAATGCCGGACTCGCTGAACCGATTGTGACTGTCTGTTTTTCAGCCATACCCATGTCAAAGGACCGACGGCCAGTAAGACGGCCAGCAGCAGCAGTTTCAAAAGGGGGGCAGCATTGAATAAGGCCACTTCGTTCATAAGATCATCGCCCCGGCTTATCCCACGAGACAGAAGCACGCAGCAATTTGTCCCAATCACGTTTCAATAAGGTGGCTTGCTCCGTGCTCAAAGCAGGAGGAAAACGCATCATCCAATTGCCATGAGGGTCTATCAAATACAAATGCTCGCTCAAGCCGTGCGCTGACTCAGCACTCAACCACTGAGAAATGCTTTCAGAACTGACACGCAAAATAACCGCATCACTCAAACCTGCAATCAATTCTTTGGGTACCGGTTTGTCATCTGTGATCAGCCATACCCAGTCCGTGCGCTCTTTCTCACGGCCAAGTGAAGCACGAATCTGACGCTGCAACAGCAAGTTGGTTTGGCAAGCGTTGTCGCATGCAGCACTTGCCACACTCACGAGCAACCACTGGCCTTTCAAACTGGCCAAGCTGACTTCTTTGCCGTCAAGCTTACGTGCGCTGATCTCGGGCACAGGTTTGACAGGTTGAATCAAGGCTCCGAAATTACGCTGCGTCTGAGGCCGGATCACGTAAAACGTCAAATAAGAAGCAATCACCGGCGCCGCGCAAATCAGCATGACAAAAATCATGCGAATTCGCCCGGCACTGGTACGGCTTGCGTCTTGCTGCGCTGCTTGCACTGGATCCGGTAAATCGTATACCGTCAACCCTAGCGCTTGAGGCGATGTTTGGTCATTGTTCTTGTCTTGCATGCCGCAGGGGCCCTATCCATTGAAACCAGAAATAAAGAATAGCTATCAATCCACTCAACGCAAACCATTGGAAAGCATAGCCCTTGTTTTTGTCTGCAGTCTGTGAAATGACTGGCCAGTCTCTTCTCAAACCGTCAGAGTCTTGGCCTGTTTGTATCACCAATCCACTGACCTTATCAGATACCATGGCTTGCATGTGTTGGCGGCTCAAATTGTTTTGAATTCTCAGTTGACCAGGCGCAGGTTCAACTGCAATAGTACTTTTCAATTCAGTCATTTGAGACAACGCCAAAGCAACGCGACCCGTGAGTCTGATGTTGTCCTGCGGTGTATCAATCGGTGCGGCCTTTGAGGCATCTGTGCGATCCCTCGCCACCCATCCGCGCTGCACCCAGACCACTTGCCCCGGCGCCCACGACATAGGTGTGATCACCCAAAATCCTGGCTGTCCCTGGTGGCTTCGGTTATCCAAATACACCGTTTTGTCTGCGACCCATTTGCCATCAAGCGCAATGTTTCTATGAACTTGCTGCCAAAGTTCAGGTTGAGCCACAAGGTCTTGTGGTGTCAGCGGCGGCAACTGCGCTTGCAAATCCAGATCTCTTTGGTAGGCCAGTTTTTCTTCTGCACGAGACATTTGCCAAAGGCCCAACCTTGCCGTCAAAGCCATGGCAGCCATTGCTGCCAACAAAATAATGACCCGCCTAACGCTGACTTTATTCATAGTTGAAAAGGACATATGTAAATCAAAGGATAATCCCACACATGAACATATTTATAGCCATTGCTTTTTTAGGCGTATTGGCCGCCTTGTCTACTGCGCTTTTCTTTATGTTGCGTGGTGATACAGAGGGCGCCCCTAAGTCCAGTCGAATGATGCGCGCCCTGGCATTCAGGGTAGGCATATCCATCGTTTTATTTCTCTGCATTTTGCTGTCTTGGAAGATGGGTTGGCTCAGGTCTACCGGCATTCCTTTGACCCCTGTTTGAAGTTTTGATAATTTCGAAATAAAAAGGCCGCGGATGCGGCCTTTTTATGGTGAGTCATTGGTATCAGAGCCAATACACCAAGATGTACAAACCCAACCAAACCACATCCACAAAGTGCCAATACCAAGCGGCACCTTCAAATCCGAAATGACTGTCCGCAGAAAAATGTCCCTTTTGTAAACGCAAGGTTACAAACAACAACATCAACATGCCCACAAAAACGTGGAAGCCGTGGAACCCGGTCAGCATGTAGAAGGTTGAACCGTAAACGCCTGAGGTCAATTTCAGATTCAGATCTTGATAAGCATGGTAATACTCATAACCTTGCACGCACAAGAACACGACACCCAATAACACGGTCAGCCACATGAATTGAATGGTTTTGGCTCGCTGGTTTTCCAACAAGGCGTGATGCGCAATGGTCAGTGTCACACCTGAAGACAACAACAAGGCAGTATTGATGGTTGGCAACCAGAACGGGGTCATGGTCTGGAATGGCTCGATGATGCCGGCAGGAGATGCGGTCACGCCTGCCGCAATGCTTGGCCACACCGCTTTGAAGCCTGGCCACAACAGTGCGTTTTCGCTGTCACCGAGAGCGGGCAGTGAATGCATTCTCGCCCACCACAGGGCTGAGAAAAATGCACCAAAAAACATGACTTCAGAGAAGATGAACCAACTCATGCTCCAGCGGAAAGACAAATCAATCTTGCGACCATATTGACCAGACTCGCTTTCATGAACCGCTTCGCTGAACCATTGGAACAGCACAAACAACCAAATAGCCAAACCGGCAAACAATGAATATTTGCCCCAGCTCACATCATTTACCCATTGGCTGGCACCCAGAATGACAAAGAACAAACCAAATGCAGCCATGGCCGGGTGGCGCGAAGGCTCTGGTACGTAGTAATAGGGCGTAGCGCCAGGTGTTGTGCTGCTCATCTCGACTCCTTTTATTTTGCAACGACCAGATTGACAACAACCATCAATCCAACCACAAATAACAAATCCGCCACCAATCCAACACCCAAGATATGCAAAGGTGTGATGTGTGACAAATCTTCTTGAAATTCACTGTTTTTACGGATACCAATAAAAGACCATGACACAGCCACAATGGAACGCCAAAAAGGATGTCTGACACTTACTGGTGCGACTAAATCAACTTGATCGGGATTCATACGCCGTCTTCCTTTAACTTGACACTCGATACAGTGCTTGAAGGTGCGGCTGGCGTTTTACTTCCAACTTCAAAAAATGTGTAAGACAAGGTGATGGTGTTCACACCTTTGGCCAGTTTAGGGTCCACCACGAAAGCCACTGGCCATTGTTTTTTCTCACCCGGTGCCAAGGTGTACTGATTGAAACAAAAACACTCTAATTTATTGAAATGTGCGGCAGCTTCGCGGGGCGCATAGCTTGGTATGGCCTGTGCTGACATGGTGCGGTTTTGAATGTTTTGAAACTCATACATCACCGTGGTCAACTCGCCCGGGTGCACTTGTACAGAATTTTGCATGGGCTTGAAATGCCAAGGTCCGCGAGAATTTGCATCAAATTCAATGGTGATGGTTCTGCTGGTATCTATTTGCGAATTGGCGGGGGCGGCGGCTAGACGGGCATTGCCTGAACCAGGCAGCTCCTTTTCTCCCAGCGCCAAAATATTGATACCCGTCAATTCACAAATGGCTTTGTAAATGGGTATCAAAGCATAGCCAAAGCCAAACATCAAAACAGCCACAACCGCCAGCTTTCGCAGCATGCGTAAGTTGTCAGTTTGCAAACCCAAGGTCATTTTCATGCGGGATTTATAAAAAGTATTTTGCCAAGATACCCAGAAAAAACGCAACCGCTGTTGAGGCCAATATCAGCCCCAATTTCAAGTTGTCTTTTTTCTGTTCTGGTGTCATGGCTCAAAGATCAATGCACGGTTTCAAGCAACGATGCGGGTGGCATCATGGTTGAGCTTGGGCGGAGTATCAAAGGTGTGGAAAGGCGCAGGAGATGGCACTTCCCACTCCAGACCTTCGGCAGCTTCCCAAGGTCGCTGGGGTGCTGCCTCACCTTTGCCGCGCATGGTGGGCAACACGATGAAAAAGAAGAAGTAGACCTGTGCGATACCGAAAGCAAAACCACCGACTGAAGCCAAGGCGTTGAAATCAGCAAACTGCATGGGGTAGTCAGCGTAACGACGCGGCATGCCGGCCAGACCCAAGAAGTGCATAGGGAAGAAGGTGACGTTGAAAGAAATCAGGGTCCACCAGAAGTGGATTTTTCCACGTGTTTCGTTGTACATCACGCCTGTCCACTTCGGTGCCCAGTAGTAGTAACCGGCGAACATGGTGAACAAAGAACCCGCCACCAACACATAGTGGAAGTGAGCCACCACGTAATAGCCGTCTTGCAATTGCAAGTCGATCGGCGCCATGGACAAAATGAGGCCGGTGAAGCCGCCCATGGTGAACACGAAGATGAAGCCCACCGCAAACAGCATGGGGGTTTCAAAGGTCATGGATCCCTTCCACATGGTGGCGATCCAGTTAAACACTTTCACGCCTGTGGGCACAGAAATCAGCATGGTTGCATACATGAAGAACAACTGACCAGTGACAGGCATGCCGGTGGTGTACATGTGGTGCGCCCATACTATGAAGGACAAAATGGCAATGGAAGAAGTGGCATACACCATGGAGGCGTAGCCGAACAATTTCTTGCGTGAGAAAGCGGGCACGATTTGGCTGATGATGCCGAAGGCCGGCAAAATCATGATGTACACCTCGGGGTGACCGAAGAACCAGAAAATGTGCTGGTACATCACGGGGTCGCCGCCGCCTGCCGGGTTAAAGAAAGTGGTGCCGAAGTGGCGGTCTGTCAGCGTCATGGTGATGGCGCCGGCCAACACAGGCATGACCGCAATCAACAAATATGCAGTGATCAACCAGGTCCAAACGAACATCGGCATTTTCATCAATGTCATGCCGGGTGCGCGCATGTTCAAAATGGTGACGATGATGTTGATAGAACCCATGATGGAACTAGCACCTAACAAGTGCAACGCAAAAATAGCGGCGTCCATGGAAGGACCCATTTGCAATGTCAACGGCGCATACAGGGTCCAACCAGCTGCCGGTGCACCGCCAGCCATGAAAAATGAGCCAGACAACATGAGTGCAGCAGGAATCATCAACCAGAAGCTGAAGTTGTTCATGCGGGCAAATGCCATGTCAGCTGCGCCGATTTGCAATGGAATCATCCAGTTGGCAAAACCGACGAAGGCCGGCATGATGGCACCGAACACCATGATCAAGCCGTGCATGGTGGTGAATTGGTTAAACAGCTCGGGATTGACCAACTGCAAGCCGGGTTGGAACAACTCGGCACGGATCAACAATGCCAATATACCGCCAATGATGAACATGGTGAAGGCAAACAGCAAATAGAGCGTGCCGATGTCTTTGTGGTTGGTGGCATACACCCAACGCTTCCAACCGTGAGGGGCACCATGGTGGTCGTGATGATCGTGGTCAGTTGCACCGTGGCCGTGGGGATCTAGAACTGCGCTCATAGGGGTTCCTTCGATTTATATGTAATTAAATACGGGCTGCGCGCACATCGGCAGGCTGCACAAGTTGACCTGTTTTGTTGGACCAGTTGTTTTTGGTGAAACTGATCACAGCTGCAATCTCTGAATCGCTGAGTTGCTTCCATGCGGGCATGGCGTTGTTTTGACCATTGAGCAACACTTTGATTTGCTTGCTGGCATCGGCGTCTAAAACGACAGCCGCTCCGTCAAGGGCTTTGATCGGGCCCATGGCTTTGCCAGTGGCCTGGTGGCAAGCGACGCAATTGGCGGCATAGACTTTTTCACCTTTTTGTGTGAGCTCCGCCAATGTCCAGACTTTGCTGGGGTCGTCTTGCTTGGCTGCCAGTTTTGTGTTTTCGGCTGCGACCCATGTGGTGTAGTCTTCGGCGCTGACAACCTTGACGTGGATAGGCATGTAAGCGTGTTCTTTACCGCACAATTCCTGACACTGTCCATGGAAATCGCCGATTTGTTCTGCTTTGAACCAAGTGTCGCGCACAAAACCGGGGATGGCATCTTGCTTGATGCCAAATGAATTCACAGCAAATGAGTGAATCACGTCGTTGGAAGTGGTGATGATGCGGATTTTTTTGCCCACCGGCACAACCAAGGGGTTGTCCACTTTCAAGAGGTAATCGTCGGTGGGGGTTGGCTTGCCGGAGTTGGACATTTCGCGATGTGCGTTATCCAACGTGGAGATGAAACCGATGCCCTCGCCCTCACCCTTGATGTAGTCATATCCCCATTTCCACTGGTACCCAGTGGCCTTGATGGTGATTTCTGCGTTTGAGGTGTCTTTACTGGCAACCACCGCTTTGGTGGCGGGCAATGCCATCAACACCACGATGATGAAAGGAACCACTGTCCAAGCTATCTCAACTTTGACTGACTCGTGGAAGTTTGCAGACTTATGACCTACAGATTTGCGGTGTTTCCAGATGGAATAAAACATAACACCGAATACGGCCACAAAAATCACCGTACAAATGATCAACATGAACCAGTGCAACCAGACCTGCTGTTCAGCGATTTTGGTGACCGGAGGATGTAAATTCAATTGACGTACTGCGGGACCTCCGGGAAGATCATTGACAGCCCAAGCTGCATTCGAAACAAATACGGCCGACGCCCAAAGGGCTGTTTCTATTTTTTTGAGAATGTGGTTCATCATGTTTTTAAAAATTCAGCTAAAAAAATTCATCCGGTTAACCATGTCATTGTAGCAACCCGAATTTAATCATTGCCTGACGCGAAGCTTGCTGGAATCAGTGCGAAGGGGCATTCAATCCGAAAGCCAAATATCAGGCTTTTGAGGGGGCAGTTTTGTCCCCGCCCAGCATGCTTTTCATGTCATTCAAGCTAATCACCGTCTCACTTTGGCGACCCGTTGCGGTCTTGGCTTTGAAGGCGTGGCCGTAAATCACCTCGAAAGTCAAAGTCAGCCTGTCTGTGGATTTTGAAGCGCTGAGTTTTTCATTCAAAGCTTCAACCAAGCGCCGTCGCCAAGCCTTGCCACGCAAAAAAGCAAAGCGCTGAGGATGCAAATTGCGTCCAAGGGTGCGCAGATCGGCTATCAACGGGTCTGCACTTTCATAAGTTAATGTGATGCGCTCCATGTCCATGATCGGCTGGGTAAAACCCGACTTCAACAACATATCGCCCCAGTCGTGCATGTCTGTGAACGCATGGTGCGGCGCGGGCCAAGCCTGTTGCTCGTAGACAGCTCTCAGCTCCTGCAGGCTGTCCGGCCCAAGGCAGGAAAACATGACATACCCCTGTTCATTCAATGACTGGTTCCAATCTGTCATCAGTTGCATCGGATCAGCACATTGGTGAAGCTGCATATGGCTCCAGACCATGTCAGCAGGTGACGCAACTTTCGGCCGGAAATTCAGTGTCGGGCGTTTCCAAAATTGCCACCACGGCAGTTCAAGTGCAGTTTGCGCCCAGCGTAAATCTTGCGGGTCACTTTCAATCACCGTGACCGCCGCTTTCGGGCAGTGAGATGACACCAACGGTAGGCTGTCCAAGCCGCCGGTTCTGGGCGCCCACAACACCCAGTGCCGGGTGTCGTGCTTGATCAACGGCAAACGAGATGCCATTCTTTTTGCTACTTCCGCATACAGCCAAGGCTGGCCGCAAGCGCTGTATTTGCGTGCGGCCAAGTTGGCCGCCTGCGCATCCATGGGCGGCAGCAGTTGACCGTTTTCGGGTGAATCACTCACAGACATGGGAAGGAGATATTTTTAAATTTGCTTGATGACGTTCAATATCAAAGCATACCCACAATGGAAAAAACACTTTGCACTGCCAAAGTTGATCCCTATCCCAAGGCCTAGCTTGTGTCGAGTGTGTGATCGATGGTGTCAGCACATCGTGTGTCAAAACTGCTTGCAACTTCATCAAACCTTTACCCGCCGCTGTCGCTTGTGCGCCTTACCCTGCGCGATGGAAATATGTTTGACGTGCCTGAGTCAGCCGCCCGATTGGCAGGCATGCGCCAGCGCGGTGACTTATGCAGATCCTTGGCGCAGTCTGATCATTGACTTCAAGTTTCATGACAACCCCGGCTTGGCCAAGTTTTTGTCATCCATGATTTTGAACAACCCGTTTGCCCGCGAGTTGGTGCATGCGGCGGATGTGCTTGTGCCAGTGCCTGCGGCCACACAAAGGCTGAGAGAACGCGGCTTCAACCCGGCTTTGTGTCTGGCGCACGCAATGGCTAAAGACCGCTGCCTTGACGATGCACTGGTGAAATGGCGACAAACGCCGCCTCAGTCCGGCTTGGATCGTGAGCGCAGGCTAAGCAATCTCAAGCACTCGATAACGGCTCATCCGTTGATGGCAGGCCAACTCAAATCACGCCACGTGGTTTTGGTAGATGACGTCATGACCACCGGCAGTACGTTGCAAACCTGTACCCAGGCGCTTTATGCGGCCGAGGTGAAACGGGTGAGTTGCGTGGTGTTGGCCAGAGCCGAGCCGGTTTCGCAGGCACAATTCGGCTCCATAGACTGAGAAAACATGTTCAATATCGTTCTGGTTCACCCTGAAATTCCGCCCAACACGGGCAACATCATTCGCTTGGCAGCCAATACCGGTTGCGCCTTGCATTTGATTGAACCACTGGCCTTTTCCATGGACGATAAAAGCATGCGCCGCGCCGGGTTGGATTACCACGAATACGCCAGCGTCAAGCGACACCGCGACTGGTCCACATTTCTTGAAACAGAGCAACCGGATACCGCGCGTTGTTTCGCCTTGAGCACGCACGGCACGACCGGCGTTCATGAGTGCGCATTTACCGCCAACGATTGGCTGGTATTTGGTTCCGAAACAAAAGGCTTGCCCTTGGATTTGCGCCTGAGTTTTGACCCGCAAAGATTGCTGCGTTTACCCATGTTGCCCGGGCAACGCAGCCTGAACTTGTCCAACGCGGTTGCCGTGGTGGTTTACGAAGCCTGGCGCCAGCAAGGTTTCCCCATGCCGCCGCTTCAGGCGTAGTGACGCACCAGCGATTCAGCCACACACACCGGCTTGTCACTGCCTTCGCGCTCGATGGTGACTTGCCATGTCATTTGAATGCCTTGAGGCGAAATGTCTTCGCAAGCCAGCAAATGCATGTGGCCGCGCAAACGGCTGTCCACCGGCACCGGTGCGGTGAAGCGCACTTTGTTCAAACCGTAGTTCACACCCATGCGGGTCTGGTCAATGGCAAACGCGGATTCAAAAAATTGGGGCAACAGCGACAAGGTTAAAAACCCATGGGCAATGGTGGTGCCAAAAGGCCCTGCAGCGGCCTTGTCTTTGTCGATATGAATCCATTGGTGATCGTTGGTCGCTTGGGCAAACAGGTTGATTTGCGCTTGAGTGATAGAAAACCAAGGGCTGGTGGCCACATCTTGTCCGACACAGGCCTTGACTTCGTCGAAGGTTTTAAATTGTTTTTTCATTTGCTGGGTATCCTTGTATTTGCAAATCCTGTGCGTCACGTTTTCAGGCGTGCATGCCGTCCCCTAAAATCTCTGTTTTGACTTTTCAACACATCCGTCCATGAGTGCATTCTTAGAAGAAACCGTCCTGACAGTTCACCATTGGACCGATCGCTTGTTCAGTTTTACCACCACCCGTGACATGGCATTGCGCTTTTCCAACGGTCATTTCACCATGATCGGTCTCAAAGTTGACGGCAAACCCTTGCTGCGCGCCTACAGCATCGTCAGCCCGAATTACGAAGAACATTTGGAATTCCTCAGCATCAAGGTGCAAGACGGCCCGCTCACGTCGCGCCTGCAGCACATCCAAGTCGGCGACAAAATCATCGTCGGGCGCAAACCCACAGGCACTTTGCTGATCGATTACTTGCTGCCAGGCAAAAACCTGTATTTGTTGGGCACCGGCACCGGTTTGGCACCCTACCTCAGCATTGTGCGCGACCCCGACACCTATGAGCGTTTCGAGAAAGTCATCATCGTGCACGGCGTGCGTGAAGTGAAAGAACTGGCCTACCACGACTACTTCACGCAAAAACTGCCCAAGCACGAGTTGTTGGGCGAAATGGTCAGCGAACAGTTTTTGTATTACCCCACCGTCACCCGCGAGCCGTTTAAAAACCAGGGCCGCATGACCGACTTGATCAACTCAGGCAAATTGTTTGCAGACTTGGGGTTACCGGCTTTCAACCCCAAAGAAGATCGCGTCATGCTGTGCGGCAGCCCGCAAATGCTGAAAGAACTGAAAACCATGTTGGAAGAGCGCGGTTTTGCCGAAGGAAATACCAGCACACCCGGGGATTTTGTGGTGGAACGGGCGTTTGTGGAGCAGTAAAAATTTCTTCTCTTCTGTCTTATTGGTATCTGAAAAATACACCAAATAATGTACTTTTTTAGGTACTCAATATGTCAATCACCCAAACCATTTTTGCCAAAAACACTTTCAGCGTGACGGATTTGCGGCGCAATCCGTCCGATGTGATTGAGGTCGCCCAGTCTTCTCCAGTTGCCATCTTGAACCATAACAAGCCAGCCGCTTATTTGATTTCAGCGTCTGACTACGAAGACATGCTGGAACAATTGGAAGATGCAGCGCTGACCCAAACAGTCAAAGCCCGCGCAGGTGGACCTACCGTCAAGGTGAAGCTTGAAGACTTATGAGCTTGAGTTTCATGAGTTAGCTCTGAAAGAGTGGCACAAATTAGACGGCTCAATCAAGACTCAATTCGTCAAGGCGCTCAGTAAACGCCTTCACTCACCCCCATATCCCTTCTGCCAGATTGCGAGGGGATTTACAAAACACCTACAAAATCAAATTGCGTGATGTGGGTTACCGGCTGGTCTACGAAGTGGTTGATCAACGTTTGGTCGTGATCGTGATTGCTATCGGCAGGCGCGACCATGGCGAGGCTTACCAGATCGCTGTTCAAAGAATCAAATAAAAGAATTCAAACCCGCTCAATCACCACGGCAATCCCCTGCCCCACACCGATACACATGGTGCACAAGGCGTAGCGCCCGCCGCTGCGGTGCAACTGGTTGGTAGCCGTTGTCACCAAGCGAGCACCGCTGGCACCCAGTGGATGGCCTAACGCAATCGCGCCGCCATTCGGGTTGACGCGCGGGTCGTCGTCTTGCAAACCCAGCATGCGCAACACCGCAATGCCTTGTGCGGCGAAGGCTTCGTTCAATTCGATCACATCCATTTGCGCCAGCTTCAAGCCGGTGAGCGCCAGCACTTTTTCAGTGGCGGGCGCAGGTCCTATGCCCATGATGCGTGGCGGCACGCCCACAGTCGCCATGCCCACCACGCGGGCGCGCGGCATCAATCCATGCAGTTTGGCAGTGGCTTCATCGGCCAGCAAAATCGCGCATGCGCCGTCGTTCACGCCGCTGGCATTGCCTGCGGTCACCGTGCCCTCAGGGCGCACCACGCCTTTGAGTTGCGCCAGTTTTTCCAAACTGGTTTCGCGCGGGTGCTCGTCTTTGTCCACGATGATGGCATCGCCTTTTTTCTGCGGGATAGTCACCGGCGTGATTTCCTCGGCCAATGCGCCCGACTTTTGCGCCGCCACGGCTTTCAATTGGCTGGCCAGCGCCATGCGGTCCTGCGCTTCGCGCTCAATCTTGTAATCAGTGGCCACGTTCTCGGCGGTTTCGGGCATGGCGTCCACACCGTACAGGGCTTTCATGGCCGGGTTGATGAAGCGCCAGCCTATGGTCGTGTCAAAAATTTGCGGGTTACGCGCGAACCCCGATTCGGCCTTGGGCATGACAAAAGGTGCGCGGCTCATGCTCTCCACACCACCGGCAATCATCAGGGTCGCTTCACCGGCGCGAATAGCACGCGCTGCTGTGCCCAAGGCATCCATGCCCGAACCGCACAAACGGTTGATGGTGGCACCCGGAATCTGGTGCGGCAAACCGGCGAGCAAACTGGCCATGTGCGCGACGTTGCGGTTGTCCTCACCCGCTTGGTTGACACAGCCGTAAAGCACATCGGTCACAGCCTGCCAATCCACATTCGGATTGCGCGCCATCAATGCACGCAAAGGAATCGCACCTAAATCATCCGCGCGAACGCTGGACAATGCGCCGCCGTAGCGACCAAAAGGAGTGCGGATGGCATCACAAATAAAAGCTTGGTTCATGGAATTCTCTGGTTGACAATACAGCGTATGTTCAGTCCCTCGCAACAAGACGTCCGACGCTTCTTCTGCCAAGTCTATGTCAAGCTGATGCAAGCTCAATTGACTGACCCACTGGAGACGCTGGCGGGTGAATGGATCGCCCTGCACCCCGAGTACCACGCCATACTGGCTGATGAAGCAACTGCTTTAACGACTCAATTTGACGACAGCCAAGGCAACCCTTTTTTGCATTTGTCCATGCATTTGTCCATCAGTGAGCAATGTTCTATCGATCAACCCCAAGGCATTCGACAAGCGGTTGAGTTGCTCGCCGCCAAGCGAGCCGATTTGCATGCTGCGCAACATGAGGTGATGGAATGTCTGGGAACCATGTTGTGGGAAAGCCAGCGCAGCGGACGACCACCGGATGGTCAAGCGTATATCGATGCGGTGCAACGCCGTGCTACGCGCGATTGAAAGCTTGAAAGCCCCATGAAAAAAGTCCACCGAGGTGGACTTTTTGTCTGAAGATTAAAAATTTCAGCGGAATTTGGATTGGGGTACCGATTGCAAATCACCTTGCTGTTGGCTCACATAGGCCGCGATTTCTTTCAGCTCTGCCAATGTGAACTGCTTGGCAATACCAGCCATGACGCCATTGTTGCGGCCCCAAGTGGCTTGGTTCTCGGTTTTGTAAGACTTGAGCGCCACATACACATAGTCTTTGTACTGTCCAGCAATTTTGGGATAGCCAGGCACCATGGGTTTGTTCAAGTTCGC
>CAMDJS010000004.1 GCA_945900685.1 Bordetella parapertussis | reverse complement strand
ACGATGAAAATTAAAGAGTTCATATTGCCTTTGATTGCACTTTGCATGCTTTGGTTGCCGGACATGGCGTTGGCTCAAGGCCTGCCCATGGTGACTGTCAACTCAGGCAAAGGCGGTCAGCAATACAGCTTGACCTTGCAGCTGCTGGGCTTGATGACAGTCCTGACCTTGCTGCCCTCATTGCTGTTGATGATGACTTCATTCGTTCGGATCATCATTGTCTTGTCCATTCTTCGCCAAGCCTTGGGAACCGGTCAGACGCCCCCCAACACGGTGTTGGTGGGTTTGGCGCTTTTTCTCACTTTTTTCATCATGACGCCGGTATTTGACGACGTCTATGCCAATGCCATCGCGCCCTACATGAATGGCACCTTGCCTTTTGAGAAAGCTCTGGCCAAAGCAGAGGTGCCTGTGCGTCAATTCTTGACCTTGCAGACCAGAGAAGATGACATCGCCATGTTCATGCAAATTGCTCAGCGCAAAGAAGTTGCCAGTGCCGCCGAAGTCCCTTTCACTACCTTGGTGCCTGCATTTTTAACTTCGGAGTTGAAAAGTGCCTTCATGATCGGCTTCATGATTTACATACCTTTTGTAGTGATTGACTTGATTGTTGCCAGTGTTTTAATGTCCATGGGCATGATGATGTTGTCACCCATGATCATTTCCATGCCGTTCAAGTTGATGCTTTTTGTGCTTGTCGACGGGTGGACCTTGCTGATGGGCTCTCTTGCTTCGAGTTTTATTTTCAAGTGAGGTACTGAGATGGATACATCGATGGTGGTAGATCTGGGGCGCCAAGCCTTATGGATGACGATGCTGGTGTCAGCGCCCATGCTCGCCGTTGGTTTGCTGGTGGGACTGGTGGTAGGTGTGTTTCAAGCAGCTACTTCTATCAACGAACAAACCCTGAGTTTTATTCCCAAGTTGCTTGCAATTGGCTTGACAGCTGCAGTGTTTGGCGGGTGGATGATCAACACCTTGATGGATTACACCAAGGTGTTGTATGGACGTATTCCAGGCTTGTTCGGCTGAAAACCATGAACATAGAAATGCTCAACTTGCTCGACAGGTTTTACGCCTTGTTGTGGCCTATGCTGCGTATCTCTGCATTTTTAGCCTTCTCTTCTATTTTTTCTATCCGCGCTGTCAATTTGCGGATACGGGTTGCCATTGGCATGGTGCTGACTATTTTCTTGTCTATGCAACTCGAAGTGCCTCGGATTGATCCGGTGACGGCAGAAGGACTGAAAGAAATTTTCAATCAATTGTTTATTGGCTTTGCCTTGGCCATGATCATGCAACTGGCCACTGCAGCCATTGTTCTGGCAGGCCAGGCGGTATCTGGGTCCATGGGCTTGTCCATGGCCACGATGGTGGATCCAACCATGGGCAGTGTGCCTGTGGTTTCTGCGTTTTTCAATATTTTGGGCACGCTGGTTTTTTTATCTATTGGCGGGCACTTGATCGTGTTTGGGTTGTTGCTGGAGTCCTTCACTTTGTTTCCTATCGGCAAATCATTGATGACGCCTGATTTGTTGGGCAAGATGACGGCATGGGGCGCCATGATGTTTGTCGCTGGTTTGCTGATTTCTTTGCCTGTGGTGATCACCTTGTTGTTCGTCAACATTGGCGTTGGCTTCATCACCCGGTCAGCACCTAGTTTGAATATTTTTTCTGTCGGCTTGCCTGCGATATTGCTCTCGGGCTTCGTGGTTGTTTGGCTGTCAATTCCCAGCATGATCAACCGCATGAGTTGGTGGTGGGTTCAAACATTCGGGCAGATGCGTGGCATGCTGCTGGGAGGATAAGTCATGGCTGATGACTCATCAGAACGGACCGAAGAACCAACGGCGCAGCGGCTAAGTAAAGCGCGTGAGGAAGGCCAGTTAGCTCGCTCGGTTGAGCTGCCGACAGCGGCCGTGCTGATCACAGCTACATTGTTTTTCAGTCTGGCCGGTAACTACATCTTCCATCGTATGGGGAATTTGTTTTCTTCTCAACTGCAATTCGATCGCAAAATCATGGACAAGGCAGAGTTACTGCCCGGCATATTCTTTCAATCCGTGGTGGATGCCTATATTTTGATCTTGCCAGTAATGTTTTTACTCGCGGTGGTTGCAGTGATCTCCACTGTGCTGAGCGGCGGACTCGTTTTCTCTATCGGAATGATTGCACCCAAGTTCAGCAAACTCGATCCTTTGGCCGGTTTGTCCAGAATATTTGGACTCAAGGCTTTGATTGATCTAGGCAAAGCCTTGGTCAAATTCTTTTTGATCAGCTTGATTTTGTGGATATCAGTGACGAACAACATTGATGATTTAGTCACTATCAATCGATTGGACCTTGGCACCGCCATACATCACGCCGGCAATATGATTTTGGATGCCTGTTTTTGGATGAGCATGGGTCTGATTGTCATCGCACTTGCGGATGTTCCATTGCAGCAATATCAAACCAACAAACGGCTGAAGATGACGCGCCAAGAAATCAAAGACGAAATGAAAAACTCCGAAGGCCGTCCGGAGGTCAAAGCCACGATTCGCAGACGTCAGCGTGAAATGGCCAATGGCCGCATGATGGAAAAGGTCAAGGACGCGGACGTTGTCATCACCAATCCTCAGCATTTCGCGGTGGCACTCAGCTACGACCCAAATTCAGATGGCGCGCCCACGTTGATTGCCAAGGGCACGGATGAATTGGCTCAACGCATACGTGAAGAAGCAAAGAAAGTCGGCGTCTATCTTTTTGAAGCACCTGAGTTGGCAAGAGCCTTGTATTTCACGACTAAGCTGGATCATCCGATTCACGAAGGGCTTTATCATGCGGTGGCTCAGGTGATTGCTTATGTGTTTAGCTTGAACCAAAGTTATGCAGACAATGAGCGCATGATGAAACCTACGTTGCGTATTCCCGACAATATGAAATATGACGAAAATGGTTTTCTCTTTCAGTGACGATCCGATGATATTTAACCCGCCATGACAGATTTCTACCAAAGCCCTGCAGATAAGTTGCGATTTGAGATTTTGCTCAAGTCTCTGCGCGAAGGCCGTTTGAACTTGGCCATATTGGGCGATGATGAATTGGCGCTGGCGCACTACGGGCGCAGAATTTTTCAGCACCTGCGTGAACAAGGCGAACCGAATGTAGAACTGTGGACCTCTGCGGACTCTGAACGTTTGGTGGACAGATTCAATGAAATTCTCTCTAGCTTGACGCTGGATCAGGCCTTGGACAAATCTAACAAGACGGCGCCCAAGCGCTATATGATTTTTCCTGATACCCACGGCATTCAGGATTTTGAATTGCAGTTGCTCGCTCGATTGGTCAACGGATTTCCTGCCAGCAATATCAACGTGATTTTGTTAGTCAACAGCCACACCGCCTACGACAAAAAGCTATCCGCATTCGGTAAAAATTTGCTCCAGTGGGTACTCGAGTCTCAAGCCCCGGCGACAGCCAAACCTCCGCGCGTAGAAACTTTGGGTGACTGGCCCGGCGCCAAGCAGGTATTGGCGGACAAAAAAACAGCGCCTCTGGAGAAGTCGCCAGACGCAGGCATGAGCCTTCCCGCGGTGCCGCCGCCGCCGCTTGATTTATCTGACAACAAGCCCTCTGATTCATCCTTGCAAACGATGAGTCAGGATCCCGTCATGGGTGAACCCATCCCGCCAACTGACACCCTCTCAGGCGAAGAGTTGGCCAAATCCTGGGAGTCTCAAGACACCACAAAACCTCCAGGCGGCAAGATTGCCATGGTGCTTTTATTGGCGTTGTTGTTGACCTTAGGTGTGTCTGCTTATATCTACCAAGAGCGAGTTCTAGAAGAATTGCAGGGCATGCGAGCCTACCTGGCCGGCTCAAAACCTGCGACCACCACAGATGCCGTTGCCCCCGTGCCACCGCCTCCACCGCCGCCCACAGTCTCTATGTCTTCTAGCAACACTTCAGCTGTCAAGCCTACGGAAGCTTTGAGTCCTGGTAATGAGGAATTGGTGCCCGCTACGCCAGAGTCTGCCCCAACTCCTGCCCCAACTCCTGCCCTAACTCCTGCCCCAACTCCTGCACCTACGGCAACAGACACCAAAGCCCAGGCTGAACCTGTAACGCCGCTGCCAGAACCGCCTAAAACGCCAGTGACCAAACCTGAAAAAGAGCGGGTTAAGCCAAAAACGGAACCCTCCAAATCGGTAAAAGAGCCGTCAAAAGCCGCAGATAAATCAAGCCAAGCTGACAGCTCCGCCTGGGTGGAGGGATTGGATCCCAATGTCTGGGTCATGCAGCACGGCGCCTTCGAGAGCTTGGCAGAGGCGCGGAATTTTCAGGCCACCTCTCTGGGCTACCAATCCGGGCAAGTGTTGTTCACCCAGCGAAAAGGCAGCAAGCCTTATTACATTTTGATCACGGGTCCCTACAACGACCGTGAGCAAGCGCAAGCATTGATGAAGCAAAACCCGCCGCTGGCCAAGGCTTGGGTGCGTTCCGCTAAATCGATCAAAGCACAGTTTCAGGATTAAGTTAGAGTGAATTTTCAAGATTTTCAGTTCGGAGTCGATGTGTTAATACGGAGTAGCTCATGAATCAGAACCCTGTCATCACAGATGATCCGTTGCCAGATGGACAGTTAGTAGACCAAGCCGTGAATTCGCAAGACCCAGGTCCGGCAGATGCATCTGCGCCGCACCATGCAACACTTGACTACGCAGTGACAGACTTCATGAGCGCGCATTTGCCAGCACCCCACTTAAATTCGAACCACAGTAGTTATGGTTTGTCTGACCCTGCCAGTTTGGCTGCGGCCCCCACGCTTGAGTTGCATGACCCTGATTTACAACCTGCAATCACCACGGAATTGGCCGCACCTATCAGGGTGCTACCCACCGACACGGTCACTGATACCGAAGTTGCTGAGCAGAACGCAACACCCCTCTTGTCACAGCAACCCTCAGTGTTGATCCACTTGGCTCAAGTTGGTCTGACATCCTCCGATCAATGGAAAGAGCAAATCCAGCCACGCATTCAAAAGTTGAACGATGACATTGCACAGGTGCATGTTCAATTGGATGCGCTGGAACGCAAAAAACCCAAATAGACTTCCTGAGGATATTCAACATGGCGCAAGATTCGAAACAAGCAGATGCCACAGATGATGGCGACTTCTTGCCAGATATGCCAGTTCATACGGAAGAAGAAGCTTCAACCGAAGCACTTGCTATCGGTTTGGATGAACTCGAGGCGAAGTCTTTGGACAGCTCAGAGGTGGCGCGTCAAATAGAAGATTTGACCGGTGTGGTTCTCAGCTCTGCTGAAGTATCCACGCGCTCAGCAGAAGTCGCAGCAAACATCAGCCATGAAATGCGTGGCGTGATGAAAACCGTCAGCGATCTGACATCTAAAAACATATTGCATTCCCGCGTCATCTTGGTCGGGTTGCTCAGTTTCTTGATCATTGCGGTGGGCACTTTCTTTGCCATTTCCACACGGCTTCAACAAAACATTCGTCAGCTTGACAGTTTGTCGTTGGCGGTGGGCAAACGTGTGGTTGAACTTGATGCCACTTTGGCCACCTTTGGGGACGCCACCCGTGGCTTAGGGGACACCACAGAAAAGCTCGACAGCATGGAAGAGCGTCAAATCAAACTTGACGATAAATTCGAAGCGAAGATGGAAGACTTGAATAAGTTGATCGTGAAATTTCCCGACCAGATTGCAGGTCAACTCAACGGTCAATCCGAAAAAAACTTAGACGCCAAGCTCAAAGATTTGCAAAAAAGCATACAGGCTTTAGAGACCAAAGTGCAAGCACTGTCGAACAAGCCCGCACCGGTTGCAGCACCTGTGGTCAACAATCAGAAAGAAGTGATTGCTGAAATTCAAAAGCTGAAAAAAGACATTGAATCTGCGAATGCTGCTGCAACTGCGGCAGCTTTGAAGGCGGCTAGCAAAGAGCGCGAGCGCGAAAAACTTCTCGACAAACCGCTTGTCATGCCTAAGCCTACCCCGGCGGCCAAGCCTGTCGACAAGAAAGCTTCCGAGGCCAAAGCCGCTGCTGAAGCAAAGGCGGCAGAGGCTAAAGCCGCAGAACTAAGAGCCACAGAAGCACGACTGGCAGCGGAAGCCAGGGCAGCAGCGGAAGCCAAGGCGCGTTTGGCCGCTGAAGCCAGAGCCGCTGCCGCCGAGGCAGCCAAGGCGGCCGCTCAGCCACCAGCCTTGCCGCCACGAGCCGCGCCTAAAGAAGACCGGGTTATTTATCCTCGCCCCTCCAGCGACAACTGAAAGAGCAAGCGGACCACCAGTCCGCTTTTTTATGGTCTGAACTCACAAGTTATTTAAGCTGAAAACTTTCAGCGTTCGCCTGAGGCCAATATGTTTTGTAGGGCTCAGGCAGTTTGGCCACACTGTCTTTGAGCAATGCGCCTGCAGCCAAGGGCGGGTAAATTTGCGCCAAGGTCAATGTTTCATTGCCATTGATGCGGTGAGAAAAATGGTGGGCACGCAGCTCTTCTGGCGATGAAAGACCAGCCGCTTGGAGCAACTCCTTGAAAGCTTCTAACGTGTGTTGATGAAAATTTTTCACACGTTCAGCTTTGGTAGGTACAACCAAGGCCATTTGCCGTTGTGGATCTTGTGTGGTGACACCTGTCGGACAATTTCCCGTGTGACAAGTTTGCGCTTGTATACAACCGAGTGCGAACATGAAGCCACGCGCGCTGTTACACCAGTCGGCACCCAAAGCCAAAGTGCGAGCCATGTCAAAACTGCTGATGATCTTGCCGCTGGCGCCCAACTTGATATGTTCACGCAGACCAATACCCAGCAACGTGTTGTGAACAAGTCGCAGGCCTTCTTTCATAGGCATACCCATGTGGTCTGAAAACTCCAAAGGTGCGGCACCTGTGCCGCCTTCTGCGCCATCAACCACGATGAAATCCGGCAGTATGCGAGTCTCTAGCATGGCCTTGGCTATACCGAACCATTCCCAAGGGTGGCCTATGCACAGTTTGAATCCCACCGGTTTATTTTGACTGAGTTCGCGCAGACTTTGCATGAATTCAAGCATTTCTACTGGCGTGCCAAAAGTGCTGTGAGCTGCAGGGGATACGCAGTCAGCGCCCATGGGAACGCCGCGTGCCTCTGCGATCTCCGGGGTCACCTTGGCCGCAGGCAGCACGCCGCCATGACCTGGTTTGGCACCTTGGCTTAATTTGATTTCAATCATTCTTACCTGGGGTTCGCGCGCTTGTGCGACAAAGCGCTCAGGGGAGAAGCGGCCCTGGTCATCCCGGCAACCGAAATAACCGGATCCGATTTCCCAAATCAAATCACCGCCATGAATGCGGTGATAGCGCGAAATGGAGCCTTCACCCGTGTCATGGGCAAAGCCGCCCATTTGTGCGCCTTGATTCAAGGCCATGATGGCGTTGGCACTGAGCGCGCCGAAACTCATGGCGGAAATATTGAACAAGCTCATGTCATACGGTTGGCTGCAAGCGGTGTTACCGACGCGAACTTTGAATCGGTGGTCGGCGATGGTGCTGGGCGCGATTGAATGCGTGAGCCATTCATAGCCATTGGCCTCAACATCCAGTTGGGTGCCAAAGGGGCGTTTGTCCGACTGCGCTTTGGCTCTGGCATAGACCAAGGTACGTTGCGCCCGTGAAAACGGCGTGGCTTCAGATTCGTTTTCGATGAAATACTGGCGAATTTCAGGACGGATGAATTCGAGCAAAAAGCGCATGTGTCCCAGAATCGGGTAATTGCGCAAAATGGCATGGTGCGTTTGCAACAAATCATGAACGCCTACTGCCGTCAGCAAAGCAAAAATAATCAAAGCCATCCAAGCTTGGCCAGTTGCCATCACCAGCAGCAGACTAAAGCACAGTCCGCCCAATGCGATAAAAAACGTGGTGTACCTGACGGGGTAGCGTATGTTGTTGAGATCAAGCACTGTCGTTACCTCTCCAGCAGCCCTGACTTCACAGGTTCAGGTGTGTGTGTTGCGCAATCTTGAAGACAGACGCGCTTGTGCCAAAGAGGATACCTCAGCCCGCAAGCGTGCCATGGACAGTTGGCTGTCCGAAGCACTTTGGATTTCTTTGAGGTCATGCAGTATGTTTTGCCGCAAGTCCACCAATTCCTGTTCAATCTTGGCTAAGTGCTGGCGCAACTCGCGTTGCTGTGCCATGCGTTGGCTGAGTAAATTGACACTTTGCGCAATCAGCTTCCAACTCTGTGCCAATTCATCCTTGGGGGGTTGGTGGAGTTGCTCAAACAGTTCGCCCAGCAAGGGATCATGCAAAACCTCCGCGGAGCTGTGGCCTGCTTCATGACGTGCGGTTTCTAGTGCAGTTTCTAATTCGTCGTCAGTTCGGCTGTTTTTCGACACGCGAACAGATTCAGTCTCAGTCTGAAGATGGGTATTGATCTGTGGTTCAGAAAAATTATGTACAGCCGCCCAGCCCATGCCCGGGTCGTATTGTTTGAGGCCTTTGAAGGCGAGGAATTTTTCTTCTGACATGAATCAATGCAATCAAAGTTTGGCTGAGTTGCCGCGAGCCAGTCGCTTCAAAAACTCTGGAATACCCATTTGTACCAATGAACGTGAATTCACGGTTTCTTGTGTTTCAGTAGCCAGTTTGCGTTGTTTGTAACGGCCGAGTACTGAATATTGGCTTGAGTTGGGTATGGATTCGAGCACACTGGCTTTAGTCGGCGTCAACGGAACCCGGTGGCTGCCGCTGTCTTGGGCTGTCAATTTGACCGTGGCAGTGCGCGGTTGCTGTGATTGCGCCATACGAATTTCACGTGCGGCACAAATGGCCTCGCCGAATTCACGGAAAGACTCACCGCCTAAGTCTCTGGCGTCCATCAAGTAGCCACGTTCAAACAAATCACGGGCACTTTGCGCCTCCAGAATCGGCGGAGCAAGCATGAAGCTGACGGGGAAACGCTGTTTGGTGAATACATCGGAATTCAGTTGCTCGTTGAGCACGCGTGTCGGGCAAACCACCAACATGGGGCGACGTGCAGCGGCGGAATCAAACACCCAGCGGTGACGGCTGAGGAATCCGGAGGTTGCTGCTAATTCAATTTCAGACACCGAGGTAGGCACCAACACCATGTCAAATTCAAACATCAATTCGCCAGCCAAGGAATCTGACCAGGTCAAATCGCAGACCAAAATGTCACATTCACTGGCTGCTCGCCGCATTTGTAAACGGGCTTCAAAAATGGGGCGATTGCCGCCTTGGTCTACGGGCAAGGCCAAGTGCTGCACAACTGCGCCTACAGGCGGGGCTTGCTTTAGCCAATTGCTGGAAGAGCCATGCGGGTCCCAATCAATCAATGTCACACCCAAGTTGAGGCTGCGGCTGAGATAAGCCACCAGATTGGCTGACAAGGTACTTTTTCCAACACCGCCCTTTTGACTGGTGACCAAAATCTTGAATGCCATTTGTAACTCCGGTAGGGGCTGAAGTCTGAGATTGAAACCCAGAATTCAATTGAGCTAAATTCTCTAAGGGGATGTGAATATTAGCTTTTTTCGAATCACTGTCAAATTTGACAGCGGACCGTGTTGTTTTTGTGCTATTCAGTAAATACGGAAGGGATTAGCCAATAGTGCCTGTGAAAAAGTCATTAAAAAAGACACAATCCCACCCATGGACAAAGTACGCATAGATAAATGGTTATGGGCTGCGCGTTTTTATAAAACCCGCTCATTGGCCACGGAAGAAATCCAAAAAGGCCGCATTTCCATCAATGACCAGGTGGTCAAACCGGCGCGCGAGGTCAAAGTGGGCGATCTGGTGTCAATTCGCCGCGAAGGTCTGACGCGAAGCATTGAAGTCTTGGCGGTCAGTGAGGTGCGCGGGTCGGCACCTCAAGCGCAACTTCTTTATGTGGAAACGCCTGATAGTTTGAAGGCCAAGGAGGTCCACAGCTTGCAGCGGCGTTTCGCCCGCGAACCAGCGCTGAGCATTGAAAATGGCAGACCGACCAAACGTGACCGTCGAGACATAGAGCAAGCTGGGCATGCGTGGAATGACCGCTGGAGTGCTTCACTGTGAAATTACCAGGTATGGTTTGGCGTGCGCTGATGCGCGACACGAGAGCGGGCGAATTGCGATTGCTTTTTGTGGCGGTGAGCCTCGGTGTTGCTGCTTTGTCATCCGTGGGTTTTTTGGCAGACCGAATTGAAGCCGGCTTGCAACGAGACGCCCGGCAATTGCTTGGCGGCGATGCGGTTCTCGCCAGTGACCATGCTTTCTCGCCCGATGTTTTAGACAAAGTCCAGAGTTTTGGCTTGCGATCTGTGGTCACCTCAACGTTTCCCACCATGGCTCGCAGCGGCTCGGCTGACTCAGGCAATAGCCGTTTGGTTGCTCTCAAAGTGGTGTCTGAAGGTTACCCCTTGCGCGGCCAACTGCAAGTCTTGGCGCCCTTGGATCAACCCCATCCCAAACCAGCACTGGTCAAAGAGTTGACCAATGAAACTTTGTATGACCGCCCCTCGGTGGCTACCCGGGACATTCCAGCAGCAGGTGAAGTTTGGGTTGAACCAGCTATTTTGGAAGCCTTGGAGACCAAGCTTGGTGAATCTATTTCTCTAGGCGAGCGCACACTTACCATCTCTCGTATCTTGACCTCTGAACCCGACAGGGGCGCGGGTTTCATGAATTTTGCGCCCCGGGTCATGATGAACCAAGCAGATCTGGACGCCACCCGTTTGGTGCAAGCGGCCAGCCGCATCACTTGGCGTTTGGCTGTGGCAGGTGAGACCCAGCAACTGTCGCAGTTCACGCTGTGGGCGCAGGCCTATGTCAAACAGCCCGATACCCACGGCATCAGGCTTGAAACCTTGGAGGCCGGGCGACCGGAAATGCGCCAGACACTGGAGCGGGCCGAAAAATTCTTGCATCTGGTGGCATTGCTGGCTGCTTTGTTGAGCGCTGTCGCTGTGGCATTGGCAGCCAGGTCATTTGCCAACGGGCATTTGGATGAATGCGCCATGTTGCGTGTTCTGGGGCAAAGTCAGCGGCATATTCTGTGGGTATATCTGGGTGAATTTTTGACAGCGGGCTTGTTGGCCAGCTTGTTCGGACTGGCATTTGGTTTTGGTTTGCACCATTTGTTCGTGCAATTATTGGTTGGGCTGGTGGATACCAATTTACCGGCTGCCGGTTTGCAGCCGGTGTGGCAAGGTCTGGGCGCTGGCTTGACTTTGTTGCTGGCCTTTGGTTTGCCGCCCATCTTGCAATTGGCGCAAGTACCGGCGCTGCGCGTCATCCGTCGCGATCTGGGGCCGATAAGAGCTGCATCCTTGGGCGTATTTGCGTTGGGCTTGGCTGGGTTTGCCGGACTGTTGGTCAATGCCAGCAGAGACTTGTCACTGGGCCTGATGGTGGTGGGTGGATTCGCCGCTGCCGCATCGGTTTTTGCCGGTATGGCTTGGCTGGCGGTGTGGGGTTTGCGGCAAACTGTCAATTTGCCGGGCGTACCCACTTGGTTGCGCATGGCGACTCGGCAGATCAGCGCAAGACCGGGTTACACGGTCGTACAAATCAGTTCTTTGTCTGTCGGATTGCTGGCTTTGATGTTGTTGGTTTTACTGCGCACCGATCTGGTTGACAGTTGGCGCAATGCCACCCCAGCAGATGCGCCCAATCGGTTTGTCATCAATATTCAACCAGATCAATCGCAGGATTTTTTGGCTTATGTGAATGAGGCAGGTATCAAGCGCTTGGACTGGTACCCGATGATCCGGGTTCGTTTGATTGAAATCAACGGCAAACCTATCCGACCCGAAGACTATACCGATGAACGCGCGCAACGCTTGGTAGAGCGTGAGTTCAATATGTCGCATTCTGCGCGCGCACCAGAGCACAACCAAATTGTGCAAGGACGCTGGGTGCCGGAAGAATCCAATGCCATCAGCATGGAAGAAGGTATTGCCAAAACACTGAGACTCAAGCTTGGCGATGAACTGCGTTTCGACATTGCCGGACAAAGCATGAGTGCACGTATTACGTCCCTTAGACGCGTGGATTGGACCTCTATGCGGGCCAATTTCTTCGCGCTGTATCCGGTTTCCACTTTGCCAGAATTACCAACGACATACATTGCTGCTTACCGGGCGCCGAATCGCAAAGGTTTTGACAATGAATTGGTCAACCGTTTCCCCAATGTCACCAATGTGGACATGGGTGCAACTATCAATCAAGTGCAAAAGGTTTTGGGGCAGGTGATTGGTGCGGTGGAGTTTTTGTTCGGCTTCACGCTGGCGGCTGGCTTGGTGGTGTTGTTTGCCACGGTGACAGCCACCCGCGAAGAGCGCGCCAGAGAATATGCCATCTTGCGCGCCTTGGGTGCGGGCAACCAACTCCTGCGGCAAGTTCAAACCGCTGAATTGTTAGGCATTGGCGCTCTTTCCGGGACGCTGGCTGCACTGGTGGCAGCCTTCATGGGCTGGGGTTTAGCCAGGTACATATTTGAATTTACTTGGCAGGCCTCACCTTGGATTTTGGTCATAGGCACGTGCTTAGGCGCTCTCTTGGCTTGGGGAGCCGGTTGGTGGGGTCTGCGCGAAGTGTTGCGCCGACCCGTGGTTCAAACCTTGCGCTTGGCAGCGGAATGATTTTGTACCGCTGTCGACTCGTCAGCTAAGCAACACCACCAGCGCGCCTGCGCCACCCTCAGAGGCCTTGGCCTGCACGAAAGCCAATATTTCATTTTTTTGAACCAACCAGCGTTGCACCTTGGACTTCAGCACGGGGGATTTGCCTGGCGAACCCAAACCTTTGCCATGCACCACACGCACACAGCGCCATCCGCGCTTGTGTGCATCTTTAATGAATTGCCCCAATGCTTCTCTGGCCTCATCGGTGCGCAAGCCATGTAAATCTATTTGACCTTGCAAGCTCCAATGGCCTTTGCGTAATTTTTGGGTCACATCGGTACCTATGCCGCTGCGTCTGTAACTGAGTTCATCATCGGTATCGAGCAAAGTGCTGACATCAAAATCATCGCTCAGGCTTTCTTTCAAAACGCGGTCGTCATCAATTTTTTGTTGAAAAGCTTTGGGGGGCGCAGGCTCCTTCGCTAACAAGACCCTGGCTTGGGGTGACACGGGCTGCACTTGACCCACAGCACGTTTAAACA
The DNA here is from genome assembly GCA_945900685.1 of Bordetella parapertussis. Classification (GTDB taxonomy): domain Bacteria; phylum Pseudomonadota; class Gammaproteobacteria; order Burkholderiales; family Burkholderiaceae_C; genus Limnohabitans; species Limnohabitans parapertussis_C. The sequence continues at coordinate 26,239 of CAMDJS010000004.1, read as the reverse complement.
AGTTGCGTTCAGCGGCGGCCTTTTGCTCGGCCGCTCGCCGCTCGGCTTCCAAGGCTGCTTTTTTCGCAGCTTCATCAGACAAGGTTTTTTTGATGCCTGCCAGATCTTGCAGGCTGCGAGCTTTCACAATGGGCTGCGCTCCGCCATAGACCAATGTATGCCTGGGCCGACGATGATGTGGTCTAACACTTTGACGTCCACCATGGACAAGGCTGTTTGCAGGGTTCGAGTCAGCGCGCTGTCTGCGGCAGAGGGGCGCACATCGCCACTGGGGTGGTTATGCGCAAGAATCACAGCCGCTGCACCTTGGTCCAAAGCCAGCTTCACTACTTCACGCGGGTATACCGACGTTTGGTTCAATGTCCCTTTGAACATTTCTTGAAAACCCAGCAACCGGTATTGCGCATCCATCAAAACCACGGCAAAAACCTCCTGGCTGTAAGCACCCATTTGCAATTGTAAAAATTGTTTCACACTGTCTGGGTTGTTCAATAAATCCCTCTTGCGCATTTTTTGCAGCAAGACTCTTCGTGATAGTTCAAGAATTGCCAGCAATTGGGCTCGTCTTGCTGAGCCGCCCAAGCCCTTTGCCGTTTGTAAGTCGGCGGGGCTGGCTTGCAACAACCCGGCCAAGCCATGAAAGTCGTCAAGCAAGGATTGCGCGAGCTGCAAGACGTTTTGACCTGGCAGGCCCGTGCCGAGCATGACAGCCAGCAATTCTGCATCAGTGAGCGTGTGACTGCCCATTTGGAGCAATCTTTCGCGCGGGCGGGTTGTTTTGGGTATGTCCAATAGCTGCATGGGTGGCTGACAAATGACGGGTTAAAAGAGGCCAGAGCAGCCCATCTTCGCGGAGTTTCATTCCTTCATTGGGTGGTATATCACCAGTTGGATTTGTGATTTGCAGCCTTTCTACAATAGCGTTAGATAACAAAGGCGACCATGACAGCCCCAACGTTGATTCAAAACGGCTCTTTTCTGACATTGCATTACCGATTGAGCGGCCCCCAAGGCGACATCATCAACACCTTCGGCGGTCCACCAGCCACGCTTTCGCTGGGCAATTCAGAGCTGGCGCCTGCTATTGAGACCAGGTTGATAGGATTGGCCGAAGGAGAACACATCACTCTGGAATTGGCGGCCGGGGTGGCCTTTGGTGAACACAACCCGCAGATGTTGCAGTGGGTTTCACGTCAAATGCTGGACCAGTTTGGTGAAAAAGGGGCGGCTTACGCGGTCGGGGAAGTCGTTGAGTTCCCCGCACCAGAAAACGCCGGTCGTTATGCCGGCGCAGTCAGGCAAGTGAATGAGAATGAAATACTGTTTGATTTCAACCATCCACTGGCCGGTCAAGCCGTCAGTCTGGAAGTTAAAGTGATTGGAGTATTGTGAATGACTGAATCTGTCGGCACCGAAATTATCATGGCCGAGCCACGCGGTTTTTGCGCGGGTGTTGACCGAGCCATCGACATTGTTGAACATGCGCTTGCAAAATTTGGTGCGCCCATCTATGTGCGGCATGAAATTGTGCACAACACGCATGTGGTGGAAGACTTGCGCGCGCGCGGCGCTATTTTTATTGAAGACTTGGATGATGTGCCGCCAGATGCGACGCTGGTGTTCAGTGCGCACGGTGTTCCTAAAGAAGTGGAGCATGAAGCCGCCAGAAGAGGTTTCAGGGTGTTTGATGCCACCTGTCCGCTGGTCACCAAGGTGCATGTGGAAGTTGCCAAGTTGCACAAAGAAGGCTATGAGTTCATCATGATTGGCCACAAAGGGCATCCAGAGGTGGAAGGCACCATGGGGCAATTGCCCTCTGGCATACATCTGGTGGAAGACGCCGAAGATGTGACCAAAATCAAGCCATTGCAAACACACAAGCTGGCTGTGGTGACCCAAACCACTTTGAGTGTTGATGATGCCGCGGAAATCATGGCGGCTGTCAAACTGCATTTCCCCATGGTGCGCGAACCCAAACAACAAGACATTTGCTATGCCACGCAAAACCGCCAAGATGCCATCAAAGTGTTGAGTCCGCAGGTCGACATCGTCATCGTGGTTGGCAGCCCAACCAGTTCAAACAGCAACAGATTGCGGGATGTGGCTGCCAAATACGGCACGCCCAGCTATATGGTTGACAATGCGTCTGAACTGCAAGCGCAATGGCTGATTGGCAAACACAAAATTGGTTTAACAGCAGGCGCATCGGCGCCGGATATATTGGTACAACAAGTCATCGCTCGATTGCGCGAACTAGGCGCTGTCTCAGTTCGAACACTCGAAGGCATTCAAGAAACCGTCAAATTCCCGCTGCCTAAGGGCTTGCGAAACGATTAACTTTTAAAACAGCGACCATGTTAGATATTGCATTCCTTAGACGAGACCTAAACCAAGTCATAGAACGTTTGCAAACCCGCAAGCTACCCCAGCCTTTTTTGAACGTAGGTATTTTTCAGGCCATGGAGGCTGAGCGTAAAACGCTTCAAACCCGCACTGAGGAATTACAAGCCAAGCGCAACAGCTTGTCAAAAGGCATTGGTCAATTGAAGTCCAAGGGTGAATCTACAGATGCATTGATGGCAGAAGTGGCGCAGTTAAAAGATGAATTGGACTCTTCTGCACAGCGACTGGACATTCTTCAAAATGAACTGCAGCAACTGTTGTTAGCCTTGCCCAATTTGCCGCAGGCGGATGTGCCACCAGGTTTTGATGAGCATGGCAACGTTGAATTGCGCCGCTGGAGTCCCACAGGAAAAGACCCCGTCCCTTTGAATTTCACAGCCAAAGATCATGTGGATATCGGTGAGCCCTTGGGACTGGATTTTGAAACTGGCGTATTGCTGTCGGGATCTCGTTTTGCATTCATGAAAGGCCCGATTGCCAGATTGCACAGAGCGCTTGCGCAATTCATGTTGGACGTGCAAACACAAGAGCACGGCTACACCGAGTGCTACACGCCTTACATCGTGAATGCTGACAGTTTGCGCGGCACGGGTCAGTTGCCCAAGTTCGAAGAAGATTTGTTCGCGGCTAAAAAGGGCGGGCAAGACGGCGATGTCGATGGACAGGCTTTGTACTTGATTCCCACCAGTGAAGTACCACTGACCAATTATGTGCGTGACAAAGTGCTGGCTGAATCTGACCTTCCTCTCAAGCTGACCGCGCACACACCTTGTTTTCGTTCTGAGGCCGGCAGTCACGGGCGAGATACCCGAGGCATGATTCGGCAGCATCAGTTTGACAAAGTTGAAATGGTGCAAATCGTTCATCCCGATCGAAGCAACGATGCTTTGAATGAAATGACCGGCCATGCCGAGGCTATATTGCAAAAACTAGGTTTGCCTTATCGCGTGATGTTGCTTTGTTCGGGCGACATGGGTTTTGGTGCTGCACGAACACACGACTTGGAAGTTTGGCTGCCGGCCCAAAACACTTACAGAGAAATCAGCTCTTGCTCAAATTGCGAGGCATTTCAGGCTCGCCGCATGCAGGCACGCTTTAAAAATGCCCAAGGTAAAAATGAATGGGTGCATACATTGAACGGTTCTGGACTGGCCGTCGGTCGTACGCTGGTTGCTGTGCTTGAAAATTACCAACAGGCAGACGGCAGTGTTCAAATACCTGAAGCTTTGCGCCCCTATATGGGGCAACTTGAATTTTTGAAACCCTGAAACTCAAAGGATAACTCCATGATCAAGCATATATTGATTGCAAGTACAGCTTTAATGCTGATGACAGGCTGTACGAATATGCCTATGGGCGCAGGGAGATCCGCTTCAAGCGTAGACATGAGCGGAGCAGATTTGCTGGCACAAACCCAGTTGCCAGCAGGGGCCAAGATATTGCATGATCAATCCACCGTCATCGGCTCGGGAAACAACTGGGTAGGGCGGGTGGTTATCGATTCAGCGCGTGAGCCTGCAGCTGCATTCGGTTATTTCTTAGACAACTATCCAACCCAAGGCTGGACCTTGTTGTCAGCCGTGCGAGCCAAAACGAGTGTGATGGTTTTTACCAAGCAAGATCACAATGTCACCATAGAGATTCAAGAGGGTAATGTATTGGCCGCCGGTTCTGCGTTGGTTATTCTCACCAGAGCGCCTCGCAATGCCAACGATGTCAGCCCGGCTTCAACCAAACAAGAAATGCCGCAAGTTGTAGATATTCAATCCAAGCCTTGAATGGGTTGATATTCGCGCTGATTATTATTTGATCATCATGAATGAGAGTGCAGGAAAGATGGCAGAGTGGTCGAATGCACCGGATTCGAAATCCGGCGTACAGGTTCTCCTGTACCGAGGGTTCGAATCCCTCTCTTTCCGCCAGTTTTATCTCAACCGGACAAACTGAACTGTTCGTAGTTGACACTAACGAAGAGATTTGTGTCTGCTGTAAAAGTCAAAGGCATGCGCCACACCGGAGAGCGCGAGACACCCAAATACTTCAATAGGTACATCAACTGGTGCGGCAGTTCTGATGCCCAGTATCAAGAAAAAACCGGGCAGTAAACTGATTGAACATTCTTTGATGTTCAAGCCGCGTTTAAAAATTTTGTGATAAATACTCAAGACCAACCATTCCATCAGAATGAAAATTAAGATGCAATCGATGTATAGCAAGGAAAGCGTAGTTGTCGTCAAAAAATTCCTCTGTCAATTGAAAAAGAAAGGCTGTTAAAACCGTCACAACATTTCAGGTGTTTGTACAGTAACTAACATTGTCTGTTCTTCATTTTCTTTGTTCCTTGAACGAAGCCACCAAACACTTCCTTTTCTTATCACTACTTCAGGAATTTGTATTTGGAGTAGTTTCTTAATCACATCACCAATCAAGGGTTGATGTGTAACCAACAACACGTTGCTTTTGTTGACAGGCCATTGCACTAATTCAAGAACATCCTCAATCGAGGCATTGGGTGAAAGTTCGTCTCGCAATTTGTATTTCCTGCCAAGTGGGGCAACAGTTTGCTCCGCGCGAACAGTAGGGCAACAAAGTATCTTTGTGCTTTCAGGTAGCTGCCGCTCCAGCCAGTGAGCCATGCGCTGTGCTTGTCTTTCACCGCGAGGGGACAATTCTCGATCTGAATCAGACTGACCATCAACGGCGTGTGCAGTTTCAGCATGTCGCCAAAAAATTAAATCCATTTTGAACTCAGTTTATTTTAGGCACTTTAAAAACGCTTGCGTTAGTCAATGTAGTAGTGCCAGATGACGAACCAGTGACATGAAGTCATTAAAACTTCATAAATTAGCAAAATATTTGTCATGTCTTGTTCATAAGATAGAAACAACAGAGGAAAAAATAAATATGAAAATCACTGTATTCGGTACTGGCTATGTAGGTTTAGTTCAGGGCGCAGTTCTTGCCGAGGCGGGACATCTTGTAACTTGCGTAGACATAGATAATCAAAAAATAAACAAATTGAAAGCTGGGGACATTCCAATCTATGAACCGGGCCTGGAATCAATAGTCAAGACGAATTATTCAGAGCAGAGACTTGTATTCACAACGGATGCACAAAGCGCTTTGAGTCAAACAGATGTGGTTTTCATTGCAGTAGGTACACCTCCAGATGAAGATGGAAGTGCTGACCTTAGACATGTTTTAAAAGTTGCACAAACGATTGGGCAGTATTTACAAGATTACGCAGTCATTGTGAACAAATCTACGGTGCCAGTAGGAACAGCGGATAAGGTTCGGGAAGAAATACAGAGAAGTATGGTTGCTCGAGGCGTTGGCATCGAATTTGATGTGGTTTCTAACCCTGAATTTTTGAAGGAGGGTTCAGCTGTTGCTGATTGTCAAAGACCAGACAGAATTATTATTGGCACAGACAGTCTCAAAGCAGAAAAAATATTGAGAGAGCTTTACGAGCCATTCAATAGAAACCACGACAAAATCATTGTCATGGCTATACGAAGTTCTGAAATGACCAAATATGCAGCGAATTGCATGTTGGCTGCAAAAATCAGTTTCATGAATGAAATGGCCAATATTGCTGAAGCTGTGGGTGCTGATATTGAATCTGTGCGACAGGGTATTGGTAGTGATCAACGTATTGGCTACCATTTTATTTATGCTGGTGCTGGCTATGGTGGAAGTTGTTTTCCGAAAGATGTCAGTGCTTTGGTTAAAACTGCCGAAGACATGGGTTTTGATCCGTTGATATTGAATGCCATCGAATCACGAAACAAGGCTCAAAAGCAGGTGGTGTTTGAGAAAATCAATAAGTATTTTGAAAACGATTTGTCCGGCAAAACATTGGCCTTGTGGGGCTTGTCATTCAAGCCCAACACGGATGACATGCGCGAAGCTCCTAGCCGAGTTTTGATGGAAGCATTGTGGCGAGCAGGAGCGAAAGTGCAAGCTTATGACCCTGCGGCTATGGAAGAAGCCCAACACATTTACGGTTTAGAACCGATGCTGCAACTCTGCGGCACCAAAGAGGCCGCGTTAAATAATGCAGATGCATTGGTCATCATGACTGAATGGAGACAGTTCAAAGCGCCAGATTTTGAATTGTTGAAAAGCACTTTGTCACAACCGGTGATATTTGATGGTCGTAATTTATTTGATCCCGTTCGGATGAAAGAGCGGGGATTTATCTACAAAGGAATTGGCAGAGAGTAATTAAAAAATATCAGGTACGTACATGTCTGCTGGCACCGGATGCCTGCTGTAATCCGGGTTACGTACACGTGCTGGTAATTCAATGGAGGGATGCTCAATTTCAGAATAAGCCATGAGTGAAAGCAGATGCTGTATGCAGTTGAGTCGAGCTCTTTTTTTGTCTACAGCTTGTACAACCCACCAAGGCGCTTCAGGAATATGTGTTCGCTCAATCATGGCTTCTTTAGCGTGGGTATAAGCCTCCCACCGCTTGCGGCTCTCTAAATCCATGGGGCTGAGTTTCCATTGCTTTAGTGGATCATGTATGCGTCCTAAAAAGCGTGCATGTTGTTCATCATCTGTGATGGAGAACCAATATTTGATGACTTGAATACCACTTCTAGAAAGCATTTTTTCAAACTCAGGCACAGAGCGGAAAAATTCTTCATATTCTTCGTCACTGCAAAATCCCATGACGCGTTCAACACCTGCGCGGTTATACCAACTTCGATCAAAAAGAACTATCTCTCCTGCGGCTGGCAAATGCGCCACATAGCGTTGAAAATACCATTGCGTACGCTCGCGATCGTTGGGAGCAGGCAAAGCAGCAACCCTGCAAATGCGAGGATTGAGTCTTTGGGTGATACGCTTGATCACGCCACCTTTACCCGCCGCATCACGACCCTCGAAAATAATCACTACACGATGCTTGGTTGCTACTACCCAATCTTGTAACTTGACCAACTCACCTTGAAGTCTTAATAGGTTTTTAAAGTATTGGATACGATCTTGGCGCATCTTAAGCGCTGCATTTTCATCATGATCCAGATACTCGTCTATTTCCATTTCGAGTTCTTCGTCAAAGTTGTCAAGCATATCTTCACGAATACGTTGCAGAAGATGTTTATCAATCGCTTGTGTATCTTTCATTGTGATTCCTGCGAAAGTAAATGGATTGGATTTGAAAATGACGAATTGACTGTCACCACGGGTTCTTGCTTCTCGCAAATGTCATGCAGCACAGATTCTGTCTTTGCAACAATCACTTCCCAACCCATGGACTTCGCACTTAATGACGCTTGCTGTCTTACAAATTTCATGAGGTCGGGGGTATTGAGTAAGGCCTGAGCTGCCATCTCAAACTGAAAGTTTGAATCGTAATCAGCAAGCATTCCATTGACCCCGTTTTGAATCAGTTCACCTGCACCCGCGTGTTTAAAGGCAACAACTGCCAATCCAGAGGCCATTGCCTCTAAAGTGACGTTACCAAAGGTTTCAGTTTGACTGGCAAAAACAAACATATCTGCGCTTGCATAGTGTTTGGCTAAATCTTCACCCGTTCTGAAACCTGCGAATATGACATCTGGGTTAGAGGCTTCTAAGTCATGCCTTAAGGGGCCATCACCCACAAGTACAAGTTTGATATTGCAATGTTGCCGCTTGGCCATCTTGTAGGTGTGCAATACAAGTTCAAGATTTTTTTCAACCGCTAATCTGCCTACATAAAGCATGACAACAGTCTGTGTATCAGCGTTCCATGATTCACGCAACGTCTGACTGCGTTTGCTTGGCGAAAATAGTTCCGTGTCAATGCCGCGAGGAACAACATGCAGTCGTTCAAAGCCAGCACTTGATAATGATTGAGCTAGCTGATGTGTAGGTACCATGGTCGCGCCAGCAGTATTGTGAAATTTACGCATGTATGCCAGTATTGCGCCACTTAACCAACCAATGCCATAGTGACTGCTGTAAGCGTGGAAATTGGTGCGAAAGTCGGTACTGATAGGTATCTTTAGTTTTTTTGCGACTTGGAGAGCTGACCAGCCCAAGGGGCCTTCAGTCGCGATATGAACCACATCGGGTCTTTTGTATGTCCAAAGACGATGCAATTCCTTTTTAGCAGGTAAACCCATGCGTAACTGCTTGTAAAAAGGGATGGGCATTCCTTTGACTAAAAGTTCATTGAAGCCGTTCTGACTTTTTGCAAGTTCCTTTTTTTCGATTCTTGGTCGAACTAACCAAATATTGTGTCCGTTCTTTTGTAGGCCAGCTACAGTTTTAGACAAGGTGTGAGCCACGCCATTGATGTCCGGGGGAAATGTTTCAGTCACAACTGAAATATTCAAAGGACTTTTGGTTTGCCCAAATTTCTCAACAATAATGTGTGTATTCATACCCCTTAATGTGACCTCAAAATAAAACAGATTAATGAAGAAATAATGACAAATAGGTGACCATCGCAATAATTTTTCAATGTCATGAAAATTTCATTCAAAAAGGTGACAGTTCGGAGACGGAATGATTGTGGAATCAAACCGCACTTTTTTAAAAAGGAACAAGACATGAAAGATTTTTTGAAAACGCTTGAGATTCAGCGTTGGGACGATCACCGCTACTATCACCATAGTCGAGTTAATCAAGCATTACATTTGATCAGCGCCTTATCTTTTTTGGTGGCTTATGTTTTTTTATTCATTGATCCTGTGGTGTCAGCCTTGATTGCTTGGTTATTCTCAATGAGTACTCGACAAATCGGTCATTTCTTCTTTGAGCCTAAAGGCTATGACGAAATAAATTTAGCGACACATGAATACAAAGAAGATATCAAGATAGGTTACAACCTCAAACGCAAGATTGTCTTGTTGACAATTTGCGCCATGATCCCCGTATTGGCTTACTGGATGCCTCAGTATTTGTCATGGGCCGTACCTGCTGCTTATGAAGATACGCCTGTGCGAATCACGGGCATGTTGTGGTTGTTCTTAGGCATTGGTGGTCTGTTGTTTCGTGTGTTTCAACTTTGGCACCAGCAAAGCCTGATTGCAGGATTGGCATGGGCATTGAAAATCATTACCGACCCCATCCACGATATAAAGATGTATTACAAATCACCTTTATATCTGTTGCGCGGTGAATGGATCGACCCCATGGATCATGTTCGTACATCTGTGCACTGATCTTTAGTCCATTTCTTCATAGCCATTTCTTTTAAAAGATTGCGCTTGATACGACGGTTGGTTTGATCGATATTCATCCAAAACCAACCGTCTTTTTGCATCTGCTGTGCTGCTCTGACAAAACGTTGAATGAATATCTCAAAGTCATCGTCGCTGATATTTAAGCTAAATATCATTCGCCCTGAGCCTACCCAACTGAGCGCAACACCTTGGTCTCTCAAATAAAACTGAAACAGCCAGTTGTACCTAGATGGCAAGGTGTACAAAATTGTCCACACAGTCTCCATGCCAGCAACTTGCACAGGCAGGTCGGCTTGCATCAGTCTGTTGTTGAGCAATTGCATTCGTTCAGACCAAATTCTGTGGCTATGTTTGTAAATCTCTTGGATTTCATGGGTAAGTATTTTTTCCAAAAATACTTGCATGGTGGTCATGACGTAGGGATGCGCATTGAACGTACCTCTGGCAAAGCAAAGGTTGGCTGGTTTACTTTCATCGAATCGTTTCATCCATTTGGACTTTCCGCAGATCACACCAACAGGCAATCCGCCACCCAATGTTTTTCCATATGTCACCAAATCCGCTTTGACATTGAAGTATTCTTGAGCGCCACCGGGCGCAAGTCTGAAACCCAAAAAAACTTCATCCAATATCAGCACAATATTTTTTTCAGTACAAACTTTTCTCAACTGCTGCAACCACTCCGCATAAGCAGCCCGGTCGAAGTTGATACTTCTGCTGCTGTCAATCAGTGTCGAATCCGTGGGCGCCGCTTTGTTTGGATGCATGGCTTGGATCGGATTGACAAGCACACAGGCAATATCGTTTCTATTTCTCAGCACACGCAATGTATTGGGATGCATGTCATTCAAAGTCAGTGTGTCAGACGACGGCGGCATGGGATTTCCAGGTCCCGGTTGAACATCATCCCACCAGCCATGGTAGGCAGCTGTAAACCGCACAATTTTTCGTTTGCCTGTGTGGTATCTGGCCAGTCGCACCGCCTGCATAACTGCCTCAGTACCCGACATGTGAAAAGACACTTCGTCCATGCCGGAAATTTCACACAAACGCTTCACGTTATCCAGCACACTCGGATGGTAGGAACCCAATACAGGCCCGAGTTGCTGTGCGCGCGCCACTCCCTCAGCAATGCATTGTTTGTAAAAATCCAAACCGAAAACATTGACGCCATAAGAACCAGTGACATCAAAGAACCGGTTGCCGTCCATATCGCACAAGTACACGCCTTCACTTTCACGCCAAAAACTTCCCAGAGATATGTATTGACTGAGCTCCTTGTGAAATTGAAAGGGCACCCGGTATTGGCTGATGAGTTGCAAGTCGGAAATCATGGGCTTGACCTCTTGAGACATGGCCAGGGTCATTGGACTGCGCGATGTCAGACGGTATGCCAATGTCTGCAATCCTTCTTTGCGTTGCAGCACTGTATCTGGCGGTGCATCATCTGCAGAGAACCAACTGTCTTCACCATAACTGTATCCAGGAATCCAGGCAGCAACACTTTTAGACATGCGCAAATGGCCACCAAGCGAAGGATGCTTCGCCATAGAGAGTTGCAACCTCTGATGCAATTTTTTCAAAAGTACAGCACAAGCCAGCGCAGCAGCTGTCAAGGTCAATGTGTTGAGCGGTTCCATGAATCGATTCCTTTCAAAACCTCCTTTGTATGACGACTGGGTTAAAAAATGATGACTATCAGAGATATTTTCAAAAAAATTGCGGCTAACGAAGACGTGAACTTTTTGTTGACTAACCGAATCCCTAGGATTGCGTTGACAAGGTTTATGGGTTGGTTCAGTCAAATACAAAATCCAATCGTTAAACATTTATCCATATCGCTATGGAAAAGTTTCGCGGATTTGGATTTATCTGAAGCGCGTAAAACGCAATTCGACAGTCTTCACGATTGCTTTATCCGAGAGCTCAAGCCCGGGGCACGAACAGTTGATCACACAGGCAAGGTTTTCATCAGTCCATGTGATGGCATCGTTGGCGCGATAGGAAGAGTCGAAAGTGGACAGCTTTACCAAGCCAAGGGCTTTCCATACACCATGCAAGACTTGCTTGGTGAGCAGTCCTCCTCATCTCATTGGGAAGATGGATGGTTCATTACGATTCGAATCACCTCATCCATGTACCACAGGTTTCATGCGCCTTATCAGGGGAAATTAAAGCGTGTCCAGTATTTTTCAGGAGACACTTGGAATGTCAATCCTATTGCGCTCAAGCGTGTGGAAAAACTATTTTGTAAAAATGAAAGAGCACTTTTAGAAATTGAAGTCGGACCTCAAGCATATCCAGTTGCATTGGTGCCTGTAGCCGCTGTCTTGGTCGCAAGTATTCGTTTACATGCATTGAATGGGCTGCTGCGAGACAAATGCAATTCGCCTACGATCACCACGTGTGATGTTGATTTTGAAAAAGGTGACGAATTAGGATGGTTTCAACATGGTTCAACCATCATCGTATTCGCGCCTCAGGAATTCGTCATTCCTGATGAAATAAAAGAAGGCAAGGTGTTAAAAATGGGTGAAGCGCTGATGCATTTACCTTCACAGTAATTTGTTTTGACGCATCCTTTTGTATCGCCATGTGGTGAAGCACATGCCTGTCACGATCAGTGCGGACAAGGCCCACACCAATCCACTCACGGGTATGTGCATAAACACCAGTGCACTGTAGAGGGCAAGTAAGACTAAAACGCTGCTGTTCTCACAGGTATTTTGAACAGAAATTGAACGTCCTGCGCTCAAGAGTTGGACACCGCGTGCTTGCAGCATGGCATTCATGGGCACTACAAAAAATCCACCCAGCATGCCTAGGCTAAATGTCAGTACCAATGCCCATACCCAATCATTGATGATCGTCATCAGGGGAAGAAATAAGCCCAAAAGGATACCTACGAACAACACTTGCGGTGCATTTTTCAGCGATACCCATTGTGAGGCAAGGACTGCTCCAGCTATGACGCCCAATGCAGTTCCTGCTTGAAGATAAGCAGATTGAGTTAGATTTAAATCAAGCATAGATTGTCCCCAAGCGAGTACGAGTAATTGCATACTCGCACCCACCCCCCAAAATAAAGTGGTGACAGATAAGCTGATGTTTCCGAGCGGATCTCTCCATAGTTTTAATTGATCTTTGACAAAATTATTCCAAACAGAATCAAATGACCAAGCAGTTCGTGCATATTGGTGGCCACTGGCGCGGATTTTGAGATTAATCAAAGCGGCCATGAAATACAGGGATAAAACGAACAATAGGGATGCGTCAAATAATTGATTGACAGGCAAGGACTGGCTAATGAATTTATATAAACTGGAATCAAGCCAGCGGTCAGCCACCAGTGCTCCCCCTAGCATGACGCCTAACAAGGCTGAACAAACAACGCTGACTTCAATCCATGCGTTAGCTCGAACAAGTTGCTCACTCGGTACCAATTCAGTGACCAGACCGTATTTGGCAGGTGCGTAAAACGCGGCACCTAAACCCGTGATGGTGAATGCCAGAATCGGATTTGCGCCGAAGAGCAAAAAAGCACAAGCTATGAACTTGATGCCATTTGCTTGCATCATTACTTTATGTTTGGAGTGATTGTCAGACCAAGCACCTGCCCAAGGCCCTGCCAAAACGTATGACAGAGTAAACATGAGCTTGATGACGGGTATCCAAAATGCATCTTGATTTTGTGCTTGCAGCACAGCAATAACGAGTAAGAGCAATGCGTTATCTGCAAGCGCTGAAAAGAATTGCGCAGCAATCAAGGCATAAAAACCGCGCGGCATCTGATTTGCTTTTAGTTCAAGAAATCAAACTTGCAGGTTCAGAAATTAATGGTAAATCGTTAGGACGAACCTTTGTCGGTAAGAAGTCAAGTTCTTGATCCCAGAATATCAACTCTAAATGCCCATCCACATGCTCTACCAAAGCAGATCTGCTTTCTACCCAATCTCCATCATTGCAATAAAGAATGCCGTTGATCATACGAATTTCTGCACGATGTATATGACCGCATACAACCCCTTGGTAACCTCGTTTCATTGCTTCATTAGCGACAGCATTTTCGAAATCGGTGACAAAATTCAGAGCTTTTTTTACCTTGCCTTTTAAATATGCAGACAGCGACCAGTAGCGCATACCAAACTTGGCTCTGACTCTATTGAAATGCCTGTTTAATCTCAGGGTTAACTCATAAAGAGAGTCACCGACATAGGCGAGCCATTTGGCGTATTGGACAACAGCATCGAAATAATCACCGTGAATCAACCAGAGTTTGCGTCCATCAAGCAAAGTATGCGTTGTTTCTTCAAGAACTTCGATTCCGCCGAAGTGGTGTTCAACAAAGTCGCGGGCAAATTCATCATGGTTGCCTGGTATGTAAACCACACGACTGCCTTTTCTAACCCTGCGCAATAATTTCTGAACAACGTCATTGTGTGCTTGTGGCCAATACCATTTTCTTCGAAGTTGCCAACCATCAACAATATCGCCAACCAGATAAAGGGTATCGCTGGTGTGTGATTTCAGAAAATCCAGTAATGCTTCAGCCTGACAACCTGGCGTACCCAGGTGCAAGTCAGAGATAAATACAGCTCTGTAATGCATGCATTCCCCATTGGTGATGAACTAAGTTGCGGACACAATTGACTTGCTCAATGCAGGGTGCAGCTTAATTTGGCTATATGACTAAATGATGAAATAATATTCATATGTGTTGAAAAACAAGTAATTCATTTAAAGGTAGTTTCATCATGGGCATGCTGGTTGAGCAAATCTGGACTGACAATCCCTACCGAAATTTCAATTATGTGATTGCATGCAGTGAGACCGGCGAGGCACTGGCTATCGATCCGTTGGACAGTTCCAAATGTCTTCAAGTGGCCAAAGACCGGGGCTGGCAAATCACGCAAATACTTAATACACACGAACACCATGATCACACGGGCGGTAACTCAGCAGTAGTGGCGGCGACTGGCGCAAAGGTGTTGGCGCACGCTGCAGCAGGTCACGCCATTGAAGGAATGTTTCGCGGATTAATTGCAGGCGACATCATCAAAGTAGGTAAAACCGTTGAACTTGAAGCCCTAGATACACCCGGGCACACCCTGTGCCATATTTGTTTGCTTTCTCACACAGATCAACCCGCATTGTTTTCTGGGGATACTTTGTTTAATGCAGGTGCTGGTAACTGCCACAACGGCGGCAATTTGAAATCACTGTTTCAAACATTCAGTCAGCAATTGAATCTATTGCCTGAAGATACATTGGTTTATCCAGGACACGACTATATTGAGAATAATTTGCAATTCACCTTAAACAGAGAGCCTGACAATGCTTTTGCCGCTGAGTTGCTCCAACAGGTAAGCGGTCAAGATGTCAACAATGCTTACGTCAGCACTTTGCACATTGAGAGGAACATCAACACATTTTTCAGACTCAACAGCATGAGTGTGCAAGCCCAATTAAGAACCGA
The DNA here is from genome assembly GCA_945900685.1 of Bordetella parapertussis. Lineage (GTDB taxonomy): Bacteria > Pseudomonadota > Gammaproteobacteria > Burkholderiales > Burkholderiaceae_C > Limnohabitans > Limnohabitans parapertussis_C. The sequence goes on along the minus strand of CAMDJS010000004.1, from coordinate 11,176 downwards.
ATTTCCGAATTTGCCCAGTTGTCCGGATGAAGAAACAGTGTTTTCAGCTCTGAGAGAATTGAGAAACAAATGGTGATCAATCAATGGAAGAAGGTTTATGTTTATATTTTTTCAAGGCATGAATCAATGCTATGAAATTTAATCGAACGCACCATGATCTCGCCATAGTTACTTTCAGCTCTGTGCTGTTTTGGATTTTGGCAACCCATTATGAATTGTCTGAAGAGATTTCGGCTTTCAGTACCTTGTACGAGCGCATACAGCTAGATGAATTGCCATTGACCTTGCTTGTGCTTTCAATCGGCCTTGCTTGGTATTCTTGGCGGCGTAGTGTGGATGCCAAAAAAGAGATTCAAGCGCGCATACTTTCTCAATCTAATGTGCAGGAGTTGCTCAGCCATAACAGTGACTTGGCCCAACGCTTGTTTACCGCACAAGAAGACGAAAGAAGATTACTCGCGCGTGAACTTCATGATGAAATGGGCCAGACATGTACGGCCATCAGAACGGAAGCTTCTGTGTTGTCCATGTCCAGTTTGAATTCTGAAGAAGTCAAAAAAAGCGCAATGCGAATTTCTGATGCGGCAAAGCAATTGTCATTGATCTCCCGTCATATGCTTCAGCAATTGCGACCCATGGTGCTCGATAGCATGGGGGTAGGCGAAGCAGTTTTGGCTTTATGCCAACAATGGCAACAGTCCAGTGGCATTGTTTGTCAAGTACAAATCACTGAGCTTCCAGACAACCTGTCAGACTATCTTTGTGTGACCGTATACCGCTTGGTTCAAGAAGCTCTCACCAATGCAGCACGTCATTCGAGGGCCAGTTCGGTGAGGGTTGAGATTCGATTGATGTCAGCTGATTCGTTGGAATTGAGTGTGGCTGACAATGGGCAAGGCATGGCTCACTTGGATTCACCCCAACGTGGGTTTGGATTGCTCGGTATGCAAGAAAGAGTCGCCAGTTTAAAGGGGACGTTCAAGCTTCAAAGTCAGCCTCAGCTTGGTGTTCAAATTCACATTTGCTTACCCTTGGAGACTGCATGATTCGCATTCTTTTGGTGGATGATCATCCGGTGGTTCGCGCAGGCTATGTGCGATTGATAGCGCAGGATACCCACTTGCAAGTGGTTGCTGATGTGGGGTCTGCCAATGCCGCATACGAGGCCTTTTTAAAGTTTGCGCCGGACATCACTGTGACAGATTTGTCGATGCCCGGTGTGGGCGGTTTGGGGCTTTTGCAAAAAATCTTGATGCGTCAATCAGATGCCAAACTGCTTGTCTGCAGCATGCATGATTCGCCTCAGTTGATTCAACTTGTTTTCCAAACCGGCGCCAGGGGATTTGTTTCTAAAAATGCCTTGCCTGAAACCTTGTTGCATGGTGTGCATGAAGTTTGTGCTGGGCGTATTTTCAATAGCGAAGCAACGAGTAACAACTCGCAATCCCTGAACCTGCAAGAAGAGTTTCAGCGTTTAGCCAGTTTGACACCCAGAGAGTATGAAATATTGCGTATGTTGACCCAGGGGCACACGGTGGCGGAATGTGCAAACCTCATGAACTTAAGTCAGAAAACAATTTCTAATCATCAAACGCAAGTCAAAGACAAATTAGATATCCAGACTTTGGCCGCCATGGTTCATTTTGCGCAACGCCACGGCGTGATTGGCGGCGGTGGTTTTTAAAAAATAATCCCTGCCAATCGCTTGGCAGGGACACGCTAGCTTCATTCAAACAAATGGAAATCAGAATTTGTAGCGCAGTCCTGCCATGAACGTACGTGGAGCGCCTGGGGCAACGAATTTGGACAGGGTTTGTTCGTCACTGTAAAGGTTGTTAGCAGCCATCATGGCGTATGTCTCATAGCGATTGTTAAATACATTATTGATTTTTCCAAATACCTCGAAACCTTTTTGAACCGTGTAGGTGGTGTTCAGATTAAATATGGCATAGCCTTTGACTTTGGCATTGCCGCCGACACCATCGGTGATGTATCCATCTTCATTGCCTTGGGTCACTATGCTGGAACTGACAATCATGGATGTACCCAGCTTCCATTTTTCAGTAGCAGACCAATCAAGGTGCATTTTGAGTTTATGCAGGGGAATGCCCGCCATACGCATGCCGGGGGTGATGTCCATTTCTCTTGCAACAACATCCCCTGTTCCATCGTCATAGTCGGCTGCGGGTAATGCTGCCGTGGACTCATAGGTGGCCTTCAAATAGCTGTATGTGGTGCTCAAATACCAGTTTTGCCATGTTTTGCTTGCATTGATATCCAGGCCCATGTATTGGGTTTTATCAATATTTTTAAAATAACCCTCCCCTGTTGCAGGGTTTGCCATGAGAAAAACAATATCATCTTTGTTGATAGTTCTGTACGCAGAAACACTAAGGTTGTATCCAAGGTCGTTTTTCCAACGCATGCCGGCTTCTAAGGTTTGTGAAACCACTTGGCTCAGGTAAGGGTCAGCCTGCAATCCTGTGGGCAGGGCACAGGGGTTATCTATATCAGCACAACCTAGCTCCATAACGGTAGGTGCACGGTTGCTTTGTGCCCAGTTGCCAAACACCGTCAATTGACTGAATTGGTGCGTCATGCCAAATGAAGGATTGAATTTGCGGTATGTGAAGGACTCAGAAACTGGAGTTTCGGCGGTACCCGGTACTGTATAAGAAGTTAAAGTATTTGCCACTGTAGTTTGGTTAAACCTTCCAGCTACAGTCACAAATGTCTTGTCAGACAATTTGTAGGTGTCAGCCAAATACGTTCCAAAGGCAGTTGATGTTCCTGTGACACCAGCGGTTGTTAGCTCGCTGTAATCGCAGCCGCTGGTAGAGACTTCGCGTGTAGATGAGATGTCGCATCCTTCCGTGGCAGTTGCGCCGTAGCTCATCTTGCTTCTTTCCAGAGAGGCGCCTGTGGTGATTTGGTGTTTATCAATTAATTTAGTTAAGTTTGTGGCCAAGCCAACAGTGACTTGTTTGCTGCTGTTGCGATTTATAGTTCCCCAAGCCATATCGCTACCCGTAAAATCCTCCCACACTACATCCCCGCCTAACCTGCTTTGCGTGCCGTATTTCACATACGCTGTGGATGCCAGCTCTGTTTTTGCGTCCAACACATGTTGCAAGTTGAAGCTGAGCACATGGGCTTTGTTGATGGTTTGGTCTGGCCAGCTATAGACCGATGCCCGGTCAGCTTCATACAGACCCGTTGATGTAGAGGTGAATGACGGCGGGCTGTCTAATTGACCGTAATTGGTACTTGGTGTCAAACCATTACCCAACAAATTGCTGTTGCCAAACATGTAAGACACATCCCAATTGGTGTCTTCTTTGGTGCGTCCGATTTTCACGAACAGGTTTTGCAAACTGCCATCAGAGTGATCACGCCAACCTGTTTCATCGAAAGCCGTGCCTGCGATAAAACGGTGCCAGCCGTCAGCGGATTTGCTGCCGTGGGTGACATCCAATTTGAGGCGACCGAAACTGCCGATGGTGGAAACCACTTCATTGCCTTGCGTGGTTAAGCCGGATTTGGTGGTGAATGCCAAAGCGCCGCCCAAGGTGTTGAGACCATACATCGGGTTAGAGCCTGGCACCAAGGTCACGGTGTCAATGGCGGCTTCGGGAAACATGTCCCAATTGACCACATCACCAAAAGGCTGGTTCATGCGAACACCATCCATGTAGACCGATAGTCCTTGTGATGCGCCAAGTGTTGCGGAGGCGCGCATGCCACGGTAGGTCACGTCAGCTTGGTAGGGGCTGCCTTGAATGTCATTGACATTCACACCGGTCAGGTTCTCGTTCATGAATTCAGACATATTCAAAGTGCCGGATTTGCGAATGGCCTCACTGTCTACGGATTGCACTTCGTAGGGAAGTTTGTATTTTTCAATGCCAATGCCGGGAAGAGGTGAGGTATTAATAACCTGCACTTCTCTGAGCAAAGGCGCGTTACTGGAGTCAGACTGACCCCATGCCGGAAATAGGGGTGTTAAGCTGGCAAAAACAGCGACTGCGAGCGGGATTCGATGGGTATAGTTAGACATGGCGCTATAACTCGGGTTGCAAAAACTATAATCTTGCCGAGAGATATTGATTTGCCAAGGGGAAATTTCCTGCTGACTGGCAATTATGAAAACTTGATTAAAAATTAGGCAAAGACTTCAAAAAAAGCCAAAAAATTCAATGTCGCTTATGTTTCAAATCGAGAATTTAATTACCCATATAAGGGGTTTCCCTAGGGTGATGACAGGCTGGAAATCATTAATATCGTTCAGTCCCGAATCCCATCAATCAAGGAAGTATCCATGAGCCTTCAATTCAAAGTTAACGGTAAATCCGTTTCGTCCAATTCCGAGGCTGACACGCCTTTGCTTTGGGTCATCCGTGACGAACTCGGCCTGACCGGCACCAAGTTCGGTTGCGGCGCTGCACTGTGTGGCGCTTGTACCGTGCATGTCAATGGTGAAGCTGTTCGTTCATGCCAGACGCAAGTCGGCAATGTCGCTGGCTCTAATGTCAGCACCGTTGAAAGCCTCGGTTCAGGCACACACGCTTTGCAAAAAGCCTGGGTCAAGCACCAAGTGCCACAGTGCGGCTACTGCCAATCAGGTCAGTTGATGAGCGCAGCTGCTCTGCTCAGCAAAAACAAGAACCCTTCAGATGCCGACATCGACGCAGCCATGGCTGGTAACGTTTGCCGTTGCGGTACTTACACTCGTATCCGTGCTGCCGTCAAAGACGCTGCAGCTCAGTTGCGCGCTGCTTAATTTCAAAGGAAATACATCATGATAAGCACAGAAACAAATCGCCGCGACTTTATCAAAACCACCAGCATCGCCACCAGCGGTCTGATGATGGGTGTGGTTCTGCCTGGCACAGTTGCAGAAACCATGGCTGCAGGTACTCTGCACACACCCAATGCATGGGTTCACATTGCAGATGACAACAGCATCACCCTGATTTCTGCTCGTTCAGAAATGGGCCAAGGTGTTTACACATCTATGCCTATGTTGATTGCTGAAGAGTTGAATGTTGACGTGACCAAAGTCACTGTCGCTGCAGCCCCTCCCGGTGCTGTTTACGCCAATGCTTTCCTCGGCGCCATGATCACCGGTGGTTCTACCTCCGTTCGTGAAGGCTGGGAAAAATTGCGTATAGCTGGCGCTCAAGTGCGTGAAATGTTGGTTGCAGGTGCAGCCGCTGAGTGGGGTGTTCCTGCCAGCGCTGTCAAAGCTGAAAACGGTATGTTGACTGGCCCTGGCGGCAAAAAAGCCACTTACGGCCAAATGGCTGAAGCAGCTTCCAAGCAGCCTGTGCCAGAAAAGCCAAGCATCAAAGCGGCCAAAGACTTCCGCGTTGTTGGTAAGCGCATTCCCCGTCTCGACGTGCCTGCCAAAGTCAATGGCACTGCCGAATTCGGTATCGACGTGAAATTGCCAGGCATGGTTTACGCCAGCTTGGAACAATGCGCTGTCATTGGTGGCAAGGTCAAGAGCGTTGACAGTGCAGCTGCTAAAGCCATGCCCGGCGTGGTTGATGTGGTGCAAATCCCTGACGGCGTTGCTGTGGTTGCCAACTCCTACTGGGCGGCTGTCAAAGCCCGTCGTGCACTGAAAATCGAATGGGACAATGGCGAAGGTGCCAATCTGTCTTCTGACGGCATGATCGAATCCCACAAGCAGGCTTCTTCTTCTGGCAAAGTGCTGCCGATCCAGCCTGCCAAAGGCGATGCCACAGCCGCTATCAACGGTGCAGCTAAGAAATTGTCTGCCACTTACATTACCCCATTGCAATCGCACTCACCCCTGGAACCCATGAACTTCACAGCGCATGTGACCGGTGGAAAAGCATTGTTGATTGGCCCAACCCAGTTCCAGCAAGGCGCACAAGGCGCAACTGCTGCGGCTTTGGGTATGAAGCCTGAAGATGTGGATGTCAGAACCACTTACTTGGGTGGTGGTTTCGGTCGTCGTATCGAACTAGACTTCGTGGTTCAAGCTGCCCAAATTTCTAAAGCGGTCAAACTGCCTGTGAAATTGATCTGGTCACGCGAAGACGACATGACCCATGACTTCTACCGCCCCATTGGTTATAACCAGATTCATGCTGGTCTGGACGCCAGTGGTGAGCCAGTTGGTCTTCATTTCAAGTTGACTTCACAGTCGATCACACAGCGTGCTTTTGGCCTGCCAAAAGACACCATGGATCCGTTCATGGTCGAAGCTGCAGTCGCTCCTTACAACATTGCCAACACACAGCATGACCTCGTCATCCACGACGCTGGTTTGCGTGTCGGTTACTGGCGTGCTGTGAGCCACAACATGAACGTTTTTGCCAACGAAAGTTTCGTTGACGAAATGGCTCTGGCTGCTGGCAAAGATCCCGTCGAATACCGTATGTCCATGCTCGAAGGCAAGCCACGTTTTCAAAACGTTTTGAAATTGGCCATTGAAAAAGCCGGTTACAAAAAAGGTGCTGCCAAAGGCAATGCCATGGGCGTGGCCATCATGGAAGGTTATGACACTTATGTGGCTGTGGTCGCTGAAGTAAACGTCGGCGCTGACGGTGAAGTCAAAGTGGTCAAAACCACTGTGGCTGCCGACATGGGCATGATTGTGAACCCAGAGATTATTGAGCAACAAATCCAGTCCAGCATCATCATGGGCATGGGCACAACGCTCAAGCATTCCATAACTTTGGAAAACGGTCGCGTTCAGCAAACCAACTTCAATACCTACCCGATGGTTCGTACCAACGAATCACCGTTGGTCAATATTGTTTTGGTTAAGAGCGGCGAGAAGCCTGGTGGTATCGGCGAACCAGTCACTGCAGCCATCGTGCCTGCATTGGCCAACGCAGTTGCCAAGCTGACCGGTAAGCGTGTTCGTACATTGCCAATCACTGGCAAAGCGATCCAGCAAGCCTAATGAACTGTCCACTGTTTTGCCGCAAGGCAGAACAGTGCGATGGCAAATAAAAAGCGGGGTTTATCCCCGCTTTTTTCATGGGCAAAAACTTTTTGCATTTTTGCAAAACACACACAAAAAAACCGACTGCTTTTACACAGTCGGTTTATTGCTTAGTGTTGGACTGATCAGTTCTTTTGCACAGTCGCCAAAAATTCAACAATGGCTTTGATTTCATTGTCTGGCAATATGCCATCCCAAGTGGGCATACCAAAATCAGGGCGACCTTTTACGATGGTTGTGTAAGTAACGCTTTTCCATTCTTCTTTGTAACGCATACTGAGTTTGCGCAAATCTCGCTCAGAGATTGGGCTAGCACCGTTTTTGCCATGGCAATGTCCGCATTTATTGTTGAAGTTGGACTGGGCTTCAGCTATGGAATCACCACTGTTTGCAACCATCCATTCACGTTGTTGAGCTTGGTTGCTAGCTACCTTGATGAAACCAGAGGAACGATAAGCCGACGACTTTTCTTGCACCGTATCCAAGCGTGCATATCGGTTTTCAGCATTGGTGGTCTTGACTTGCAACGGCGCTTGCATGGGAAAACCATATTTTGCGCTCAGTTGCAGAATTTCAGGTTTGAGATCTTCCAAGGCTTGGTTGATCTGATCTTTGAGCTGAGGTTTCTCATTCGAGATAGCCACAGCAACCTGTCCACCCAAACTTTCACCATTGATGGGAATCACTTGCCAGCGGTTGCTGTATTGGGTTTTATTGTCAAAGCCAGCGCTTGGGCCCCACAACAAAGCAACGTCAATTTCTTTGGCATTCAAAGCAGCAAACACTTCTTCTTGGGAGCGGAAAGTGCTGGCCGTGTAACCTTCTTGGGTGGCCAACAAAATTTGCGGGGGAGAGCCGTGTAATACCCCGATCTTTTTGACCTTTAAGTCTGACAAAGCTGTCACCTTCATGCCTTGCGGCGCCACGATGGCGTAGCTGACAGACAAAAAGGCGTTACTTTTGACCAAACCTCTGACGCGGTACTGCGCATCAGCAGGTAAAGCAAAATAAGCGTCGCAACCTTCCATGGTGGTTCTCAGCGCGCGGCGCTGGTTGAATGACAGCCACCAAACATATTCCACTGGGCTGCCCAGGCGCTTACCCACCAACTCAGCCAACTCGATATACAAACCCTTGTCAGCACCTTCTGACTTGCTGAATGGCAAGTTATCTGGGTCAGAACAAACCCTGAGCGCATCAGCCGCAAATGAAGCAGACATGGTGACAGCCGCCAAGGCTGTTGCACTGACTGCAAACTTGAGGATACGGGGAAACGACTTGGACATGGTGCAAATACTCCTGAAGTTGGGTGGCATGTTTAAAAGTTGAAAAAAATCGAATCAAGCAATGTTTGTATTATGAGGAAGCAACTGACAACAGGCTGAATAAATTGATTCATAGCACGATCATGGGGTTGAATTTTTTTGTTTAAAAAAATTATGCAAAGAGACAAATTAAAAAATATTTGTATAAGAAACTATTTTTAAATTTGGCACTTTAAAAAGCGCAACACTGGATAAAAAAACACCGCCCGAGGGCGGTGTTTTTAGACTGAATCAATCTCAGTTGATAGCGAACACAAACAGTGTGCCGCCTTCAGGGCTGGCAGCAACCATGCGCTCACCCATTTTGCCGAAGAAAGCAGGCATGGACTGTGTGCGACCAGACACCACGGCCAAATACTGTTTGCCGTCCAAGACGTAAGTCATGGGGGCAGCAGAGATGCCAGAGCCAGTGTTGAATTTCCACAGTTCTTTGCCAGTTGTGGCATCCAAGGCGCGGAAAGCACCTTTGATGTCACCTGCAAAGACCAGGCCAGTAGAGGTGGTCATGGTGCCGCCGTTGAATGGCAGTTCTTCCTTGTTGAACCAGACTTCTTTCTGTTTCACAGGGTCCCATGCTTTCAAACCGCCACCGTGGCCGCCAGGACCCACTTTGTCCAAGTCAAAGTTCACGCCCAAATAAAACTGGCCGCGTTTGTACTCTTCTTGAACACCTTCCAAGTCCATACACAGGTTGATGGTGGGGATGTACACCAGACCTGTTTTAGGGTTGTAAGACATAGGCATCCAGTTTTTACCGCCAACCAAGTTGGGGCAAATATCACGGGCCCATTTTTTCAGGCGAGGACGCTTTTCGTTGTTTGCGGCTTCGATAGGCATGCCTGTTTTCAGGTCAACACCAGTGGCCCAGTTGACACCGTTGATGAAAGGCTTGGCAGAAATCAATTTGCCGTTGGCGCGGTCGATCACGTAGAAGAAACCATTGCGGTTAGCTTGCATTACGACAGGCACTTTTTTACCGTCGACTGGCAGATCAGCAAAAACGAGTTCGTTCACGCCGTCATAGTCCCATGCATCATGGGGTGTGAACTGGTAGTGCCACACGATGTTGCCTGTGTCGGGGTTCAAAGCCACCACAGAAGCGGTGTACAGGTTGGTGAACTTGCCGATGTCAGAAGAGTCGTTGCCACGAACAATTGCAGTCCAAGGACCTGGGTTGCTGGTGCCGTAGTAAACGAGGTTCAACTTGGGGTCGTAGGATCCGATGAACCAAGCAGTGCCGCCGCCTGTTTTGCCAGTGTCACCCTTCCATGTGTCAGCATGTTTTTCACTGCCCATGGGCACGGTATATGTGCGCCAGACTTCCTTGCCAGTGGCTTGGTCTAATGCAACCAAGGCACCACGCACACCGTACTCACCGCCGCCAAAACCGGTAATAACCAAGTTTTTGACCAGTGTAGGAGGTGAAGTGATGACTGACCCTTGTGTGTAGTCAACCACTTTGGTTGTCCACATTTCTTTGCCAGTCTTGGCGTCAAGTGCAGTCACTTGTGCGTCGAGGCGGCCAAAGAAAATCTTGCCGTCGTTGTAAGAAACACCACGGCTATTGACGTCGCAGCATGCATATTGTTCAACGCCTTTTGGCATTTCAGGAGAATACTTCCAGCGGACTTCACCCGTTTTTGCATTCACAGCAAAAACGTTTTTCGGTCCAAATGAGGAAGTGACGTACAAAGTGTCGCCCACCAAAATAGGGGTCGATTCTTGTGAACGGTTGGTGCCCAATTGCAACGCCCATTTAACGCTCAACTTGTTGACGTTTGCGGGCGTGATTTGAGCAGCATTGCTGTAACGCTGATTACCATCATCACCGCCGTAAACCGGCCAGCTTTGTGCGCTTGCCAGTGAGGCAGCGCCCAAGGCGGCGGCCATGGCAGCTGATTTAAATAAAAATTTCATACAAAAAATCCTTCATGGTTTATCAAAGGGAAACACAACTTACACGGAGATTTTCCTAGACTTGTATAAGACAGAACCTAGAATAAACCCTAGTCGGGTTATTGATATGCCTGAATTTCTCAAAAAGAGACATTCCACTAAGGTTATTTGTCAGGCTTGGGGCCTATTTCTTAATGTCTGAATGAAAGCGCTTCACCGAGGCTGACGGCTACCCGCCTTGCGTTCAGTGGTAGGACAACAAGCGCATGCGCATGCTGCCACCTTGAAATAACTTTGCGGTGGTGGGTTCGACTCGCTCAACCTGTGCCAGACCCACACCAGGGCAATACCATTCACGGGACAGGATAGGCGTGGGTTTGTAGGCGAACGATTCGTCGTGCCACAACATCACTTCCATGCTGCCATCTACACGCACACAGTGTTCAAAATTGCCAGCCGGTGTTTGCAATGCCGTATCCATGTCGCCCACCTTGAACACCATTGGCAGGTTTTTGTATTTATCTAGATAGCGAAATTCCGCCGGCTTTTCATTACGCCTGCGCAAAAAATAGGGCACGGTGGTGTTAGTCCACGTGCTGCCAACCGCCAAGCCGGCGGGTAACACGGTACGTGGTTCAATGTCCATCAGCGCTTGCTCTTTGGAGGGAGATTTCAATGCCACACGGTTGATGCCTGTGTTGTCGGTGACCAGCCAATATTCGTGGCCGTTGTTACTTCGTCTGACCCAAGCTTGGCTGCCGTCGCTCAACTGGGCGCTGCCTAGGTTGCGAATTTCCAGCGTATAAGTGGTGGTTTTGGCATCCGGCGCGTCGTACACCGTTTCGATTTGATAGGTCCATTGTTTGCCAGCGGCCAAGGGAAACAGCGGGTTGTCATTGGCAGGTTGGTCACAAGCTGTCAAGCTGACCAAGGCGAAAGCGCCTAGGAGAGAAATTCGCAGCTTCATTTCTCA
>CAMDJS010000003.1 GCA_945900685.1 Bordetella parapertussis | reverse complement strand
GACAAAGTCATACCCTGTTGATTTGCCTTGGGCCAAGGGCTTGCCTGCCAGTGCGCTGGTCACCACGGATGTACCGATTGACCAGACCAAAACTGCTGCATGAGCCTGTACCAACAACTTCAACAACGCGCCGCTGACAACAAGCCCATACGGGTCGCGCTGATTGGCGCTGGCAAGTTCGGCGCCATGTACTTGGCGCAAGTGCCGCGTACCCCCGGTGTTCATCTGGTCGGCATTGCTGATTTGTCGATTGATAACGCGCGTGCCAACTTGGCGCGTGTTGGCTGGCCGGCGTACCAGGCCTCGGCCCAGAGTCTGGATGATGCGTTTAAGCAAGGCCTGACCTACTTGACCCAAGACTGGCAGGCGCTGGTATCGCACCCGCTGGTCGATGTGGTTGTCGAATGCACCGGCAACCCGATTGCCGCGGTAGAGCATTGCCTGTCTGCGTTCGCCCACGGTAAACACGTGGTGAATGTCACGGTGGAGGCAGATGCTTTCTGTGGACCGCTTCTGGCTCGCAAAGCGGCTGACGCAGGTCTGGTGTATTCCTTGGCTTTTGGCGATCAGCCTGCGCTCATTTGCGATTTGGTGGATTGGGCGCGCACCTGCGGCTTTCCGGTCACGGCTGCTGGTCGCGGCCACAAATGGCTGCCGCATTTCAGCGAGTCCACACCTGAAACAGTTTGGGGCAATTACGGTTTAACGCCTGAGCAAGCCGCGCGTGGCGGTTTGAATCCCAAAATGTTCAACAGCTTTTTGGATGGCTCCAAACCTTCGATTGAATGTACTGCCGTGGCCAACGCCACCGGTTTGCATGTGCCCTCCAACGGTTTGTTGTACCCGCCAGCCAGCGTCGAAGACATACCTTTCGTCACCCGCCCCATCAGCGAAGGCGGCGTGCTGGAACGCAAAGGGATGGTAGAAGTGATTTCGTCTCTTGAGGCTGATGGCCGTGTCATTCCCTACGACATACGCATGGGTGTGTGGGTGACGGTTGAGGCTGAAACCGACTACATCAAACATTGTTTTGAGGAATACAACGCTCACACAGATCCCAGCGGTCGTTATTTCACTTTGTACAAGCGTTGGCACCTGATTGGTTTGGAAGTAGGTATGTCGGTGGCAAGTGTGGCGTTGCGCCGTGAGGCAACAGGCGTAGCGCAAGGCTGGCATGCTGATGTAGTTGCCACAGCCAAGCGCGATTTGAAAGCCGGTGAAATGTTGGACGGCGAGGGCGGTTACACGGTCTGGGGCAAATTGCTTCCTGCAGCTACATCTGCTCGTTCAGGCGGCCTACCGCTGGGCTTGGCGCACCAGGTCAAGCTGATACGGCCGGTGAAAAAAGGACAGTCTTTGTGTTGGGACGATGTCGCCATGGACACCGGTTTACCGGCTTACAAGGTTCGCCGCGAAATGGAAACCCTGTTCAAGACCTAACACACGTCGCTTCAACGTTTGCTCAGCTCGCTGCGAATCACTTTCATCAGTAACATCCATTCACCACCGTTTTGTACCGTGAATGTGAATCTGTCTTTCATGCCATTGTTCATTTCAATTTCATGCCAATGGGGAAAGATAGAAAAACCACCTTTTCGAACAGCCGTGTCAGTGAATGAAATTTCAATATGAATGAATGAAATATCCTCATTGCTGTCGAATGATTTGAAATACAAACCATCTGACAATAAATACAACACACCCGTCGGTAATGAAAACCGGCTGGTGGTGTTGGCTGGTCCATAGGCAATGATGGTTTTATTGATCAATTCAACGGGTATGGTTTGTTGAATGATTTGGCGTGTGTCATGTGACTTGTAAAGAGCAAACGCAAGCCCTAGACCCAAAATACTGAGCGCATAGGTATTGTTCAAAGTCACGACAAATACCGCAATAGCTACCCACAAAAAAGGCATTAACAAATCCATCCTCATCTGCCAAGAGCCGCGTGAAATCAACAGTGAACTGTTGTCCAATGTATTTGCCAACACCAAAGGCGAAATGCTTGGTTTTTGGCTTTGTACATGCGGAAGGTGAGCCCCGCAGTTTTGGCAAAAAACGTTTTCGCTTGGATTGATGAAATAGCAACTGGTGCAGATCATGAATGTCTTTCAGTATGCATCAAGTTTAATGGCTTTTGTCTTTGGAATGGCTGTCAGCGGCGGGCTTGTCATTTGAAGCGGCAGTGTGACTCGAAGCTGCGCTGTCATGTTCATCTTTGGCAGGTGCTTTGCTGTGCTCCGCGCCTGGCTCATCAGGTGATGTTTTAGCGGTGGGAGGTGGTTCATGGCTGAGAAAGTTATAAATGGCCAATGAACTCAAGACAACAGTTAAGCCGCACATCAGACCAATAATAAAAATAATGAATCCGCCGCTGCCTTCGCTGCTATCGCCTGCACTGGCAGCGGTTGTTTTTTTGGATTGACTAGAAGCGTCATCTATTTTCTTGGATACGGCTTGTAATTTGGCTCTCAAATCTGCGACGGTTTGCGTTATCGGTACCAGACTTTTCTCTAGGTTCTCCGTCGTAGTGGCATTTGCCGACAACATGGCTTCAATTTTAACGATGGTCTCGGAGTTGGTCGCCTCAATATTCGAAGAGTTATGAGCAATATTCTGACTGAAAAACTTTTGTAATTCAATTTTTTGCTTTTCCAAAAGAAGCTTAAATTCTTCAGGCATTTTGAGCGTGACCTCGGCTTGAGGCTGATGCGCAGGCACCTCAAGAGCATTCAATGCTGCTTGTAATTGCCCTTGTTGCTGAATCACTTCTTTGAGCAAAGGCTCAAGCGGGTTGGGTTGATTTTGTAAATGGGATTGCTGTTGAGCAGACAAGGAAATGAAGTCCAGCACGTGAGAATGTTTTTCAAGCAAACTCTTAATGGCTTCTTGATCGGCCTCCCACTTCGCTTGCCAATGAGAAGTCGCGGTAGGTTGATGTGTCCCGTGAGAATCTATCGGTAGTTCTGGATGGGTGACCGCTTCAGTTTGAATAGCAGCTGTAGATTTTTCTGGAGGCGGGAGATTTAAATCGATTTCTAACAGGGATTTGTGCTCGGTTGTTGCTACTGGAAGGTCAATCGTCAACACCAGTTCATCCAGTTGTTCTGTACTCTGGTTATGAATTGAGTCATTTTGGTGAGTGACTTCTTCTGTTTGATGAGGCGTGGGCTCAAGCGCTTGAGGCGCAGCTGACGCTTCATCCGCTTGGGATGGTTCATCGCGCTTAACGGGCGCACCACACTTGCCACAAAACTTGGCTGTGATCGAGATAGGTTTTCCGCAAGCAACGCAATCCATTTTGTTTCCTGTGTCTTTCATTCAGATGAATAAATTCGGCACGGGGAGTATTTACCTGAGCCCGCATGATGTTCTTCGCAATCCCTGATCACAATTTCTTCTGCTTCTCGCTGTCCCTTGTCTGTGTATGCGTCTGCACAGTAGGCCGTTTCACCATCAAAACTATAGACAAAGGCTTTGTAGGGTTTGTCGGGAAATATTTTTCGGTTAAATCTTTCAAATAATTTTTTGCATTTCCCGAACAAAGGGGGCCTGTATAAGTTGGCCAGAGATTTAAAGCGCTCTGGTTTCTCCTCGTTAGCCATGTCTTGATTCAGTTGAACTGCCTCAGTCGCTTGGATGGCCGCTTGCTCTTTGCCGGACGGGTCGCTAGCACCAGCATGGCCTTGTTCAGCATTGTGTTGATGGCTATTTACTTGTTCTGCGGCAGCAACTTCCTGTTGACTGCCTGAGTTTTTAAACAGTGTTTTTGAATAAAAATACATAGGCACATTGATGAGAGTCATCAATAGTGTCAGTGCAAATAGTTTATTCAAATTGGTCATGGATTTAAAAAAATTCAATATTGGCGATGGGTTGCAGACGGGTCTTGTACCAAGTGGATCGGATGATCATGCGCCTACTTGAGGATATTTGCTTGCGAGTATGGGATAAATTGACTTTGATATGATAAAATTAAGGTTAAAATTTGCATTTATCTTGTGTACTACTTCGGATGACTATTTGTTTTTTTGGAGTTAGAATTTATTTCTTAGTATGTATGGCCGATTTGAAGGATACACATGACAGATCAAGTTTCAAACCCAAGCAGTTTGTTTGTTGGTGAAGGCGTTACTTTCACAGGTTCTATCTACGCCCCTGGTTTAGCCAGTATCAATGGCACAGTACAAGGTGAGATCAAAGTATCTGACCTTCAAATTGGGCCCAAGGGTAATGTGGCCGGCACCATTGAAGCCAAAGTAATTGATGTTCACGGTATTTTGTCTGACAACATCATATGCCACGAACATCTTTTAATTCATCGCAGTGGCAACGTCACTGGCCAACTGGATTACGCCGATATTGAAATTGAGCGGGGCGGGCAATTCAAGGGAAAAATGGTTCAACACCCTCCCGGAGAAACCAAATTCAACAAAGAAAATATAAACTCTTGATCAATTGCTATTTTGAGTTCTAAATAGCTCATTTGGTTTATTGGCTTACTTTTTATAAATAAATTCATATTTTTTCAGGTTTTTGTCATCCTATTTATGTCCCGGTTCGTTAACAGCCATAAGATTGTTAACGGAAACTTGAATGAATAAGTCAACACAGGTACAAACAGACAGGCTTTCAGCTGAAATTGATTACCGATATCAATACGTACCTTCTGAGCATAAGTCCATTAGAAACACATTTGAGCGTATTCGTTCTCAACTCGCTCAGGAAGCTGAGCAAAAAAGTCGCCCGGTTTCTCGCCTTTATTCAGGTTTCAGAGCAGTCAAGGCCTGACGGTCGCCATAACCGCGCTTGACGACTATGATTCGTCATGGCACTTAAATCTACTGTTTTTAAAGCTCAGTTACAAATTGCTGACATAGACAATGCATATTACGCAGATCATGCACTGACCTTAGCGCGTCATCCCAGTGAGACCGACGAACGGATGATGGTTAGATTGGCGGCGCTGTCTTTAAACGCTTTTCAACTACAAGTTACTTGCCAAGGTGATGGTGTGTTGGCCTTCGGTGCGGGTCTGTCTGACCCGGATGACCCCGATGTTTCACTGACCGATTTCACAGGTCGAAAAAGACTTTGGATTGAAGTTGGGCAGCCAGATGAAAAAACTTTGCAACGCGCGAGCAGCCAATCTGATTCCGTTTTGGTTTATGCCTTCTCATCCTCAGCTGATATTTGGTGGAAGAGCATAGAAAATAAATTGCACCGGCAGAGAAAGTTAGGCGTGTTCAGAATTCCTCATGACGCATCACAGCAGATGGCGGCCATGGCAGAGCGCAGTATGCAGTTGCAGGCCACTATTCAAGAGGGCGGCATGACGCTCAGTAGCCATCTGGGCAGTGTCAATTTTGAAACGACCAAATGGCTATAACAAAATGGTTCTTGTGATTTTTCAAAGCTTTACCAAGGTAGATGAATGACAAAAATGATGAAATACATTGAACACGGGTCAGGTGGTTCACCCCATGTCATGCTCATGGGTGAAACCGAAGTGCCTCCTGCTGTAGAGGGACACGTTCTGATCAAGGTTGCTTATGCGGGCGTTAATCGCCCGGATTGTTTACAGCGCAGTGGACGTTATCCGCCGCCTGCAGGCGCCTCACCGATTTTGGGTTTGGAAGCCTCCGGCCATGTGGTCGCTTTGGGTCAAGGCGTGACCCAATGGCAAATAGGGGAGGCTGTTTGCGGTTTGGCTAATGGGGGTGCTTACGCAGAGTATGTGGCCATACCGCAAGGACAAGTTCTGCCTGTCCCCAAGGGATTAAGTTTGCTGCAAGCGGCCGCGTTGCCCGAAAACTATTTCACGGTGTGGACCAATGTGTTTCAACGTGGGCACTTGCAAAGCGGCGAGACCTTGCTTGTGCATGGGGGATCTTCGGGTATTGGATTGACCGCCATTCAACTTGCCAAAGCATTCGGCGCCAAAGTCTTATGCACCGTGGGCAATGAAGATAAAGTCAAGGCGTGCTTGGACGTGGGTGCAGATGTGGCCATCAATTACCGCACTCAGGACTTTGTCCAAGAAACGCTCAATGCCACTGATCAAAAAGGCGTCAATATAATTTTGGACATGGTGGGCGGAGACTATATGCAGCGCAATTTATCAAGCTTAGGAGTTGATGGCAGATTGATTCAGATTGCTTTTTTGCAGCCCTCAAAAACCGAAGTGGATTGGATCGGTTTGATGGTCAAACGATTGACATTCACCGGTTCGACACTGCGTCCGCGCACTGCAGCAGATAAAGCTCAAATGGCCAGTGAATTAAGGACAAAGGTTTGGCCACTGCTGGAGAAAGCCCAATGCCTTCCGGTGATCCATCAGGTGTTTGACATGTCGGAGGCGGTTAAAGCGCATGAACTGATGGAGTCCTCTGTGCACATTGGAAAAATCATGTTGAAAGTTGCGGCAGATTGATATTGATCTGATTTTCTATGACTACATCCCATGCACTTCATTTGAGCCGCTTGACCCATGCTTGGGTTGATCGTCCGCCGTTGTTTGAAATTGACAATCTGTCTTTGCCCCAAGGGCAGCATTTGTTTATTCAAGGCCCCAGCGGTTGTGGCAAAAGCACTCTGCTTTCCTTGCTTGCGGGCGTCATACAAGTGCAATCAGGTGTGTGTGAAGTACTTGGTCGTGACATGGCAAAACTCAATCAGGTTCAACGTGACGTTTTACGGGGCGAGCAAATCGGTGTTATTTTTCAGCAGTTCAATTTGCTCACCTACTTGAATGTCGAAGCGAATGCGCTCTTACCCACCCGTTTATTTCCAAGCCGTGCTGCTTCAGCTGCAAAGGAGTGGGGCAGCCCAAAAAAGCAAGCCGAGTCTCTCGCTAACTCGCTTGGACTCAAACCCAGTTTATGGCGACAACCCGTCAACACTTTGTCGGTCGGACAACAACAACGGGTGGCCGCGGTTCGCGCGCTCATGGGTGCGCCTCAATTGTTGATTGCAGATGAGCCCACTTCGGCTTTGGATGAATCTAATCAAATGGAATTCATTGAGCTTTTACTCAGCACGGCGCAAAGGCAAAACGCCAGTGTGGTGATGGTCAGTCACAACCCTAAGCTCGCCCCAAGGTTTGACCAACTGTTTGAAATGAAGTCTGGGGTTGGCGAATGAATCTCTGGTTGTCACTGGCATGGCAAAGTGCATGGTCGCGTCGATTTGCACTTATATTGGTGACCGTATCGGTCAGTGTTTCTGTATTGATTTTGCTCGGCGTACAACAATTGCGTGAAGATGCCAAACGCAGTTTTTCTAATGCCGTCAGCGGCGTCGATTTGATTGTGGGGCCGAGGGGAAGCGCCACCGAATTGATGCTCTACAGCGTTTTCCAGATCGGTCGTCCCAGCAAAAACATGGGTATACGAGGGTATGAAGACATAAAGCTCATGCCTCAAGTCCGTTGGGTAATACCCATTCAGCTAGGAGACACCTACAAAGGCTATCCGGTGTTGGGCACCACCGCAACTTTGTTTGCTGAATTCAAGAGCCAAGGCCGCGGGCTCGAATGGGCCCACGGTCGCGCTTTTGGCAATCCCCTCTCAGACGCGCTTGCAGTGAATGAAGTGGTTTTAGGTGCTGAAGTGGCTGCACATTTCGGCCATCAGATCAATGACAAACTCATCCTGACACATGGTGCAAATGGTGGGCCTGAGGATACTGACCATGATGACCATCCACTGGTGATTGTGGGCATCCTTAAACCTACGGGTGCGCCCATCGATAGAAGCGTGTTGGTGAATTTAGAAGGTTTTGAATCCATGCACCAAGGCTGGGGCATGGGAATATCACCCAAAGCGCTGAAATCGGCTGCTACGGCATTGCCGCAAGCCCAATCGGCTGTTGACTTGCAACCTGTCAATTTATCTGCGGTCTGGGTTGGCTTGCATCACCGGGCGGAGGTGTTTTCAGTCAAACGCAAAATTGAAAGTCTCAGCCGTGATCCTTTGATGGCCGTACTTCCTGGCGTGGCCTTGGATGAGTTGTGGCAAGTGGTGAAGATCGTTGAAAACAGTTTGGTGGTGATTGGCATGATGGTGTCAGTCAGTGCGATGTTCAGTGTGGCTGCGGTGTTGCTTGTTGCCATGAGCGGTCGCCGTAAAGAACTCGCTATCTTGCGCGCCATGGGAGCTTCGCCTCGCGCATTGATGGGTTTTGTGTTGATTGAGTCTGTGATGGTCTGCCTCATCGGTATTGTCATCGGCTATGCTTTCACGCAATGCTTGATATTGATTGCGCAAGATATGCTTCGAACTCAATTTGGTGTGATGGTGCAACCTGGACTGCCGAGTCTTCAAGCGCTGATCAGTATCGGGGCATTGTTCAGCGTCTCCGTATTGGCGAGTTTGTTACCCGCCTGGCGAGCTTACAGTTTGTCTTTGATGGATGGTTTGCATCCACCGTCTGTTTAGTTTGGGAGTTGACATGTCTTCACATTATTTGCATTTAAACCGCCGCCACGCGATGCTGGCATTGCTTGGCTTGGCGATTGACCGTATGGCAATGGCTGAGACTGAGGGATACAAAACCATTGAATGGAATGATTTGATGCCCGATCCTTGGGTCAAGGAGATGACCAAGGAAATGGCGGCTTTGAGCAAGATGTCTTATTTGCAGGACAGCAGCGATGAAGCCAACAAGGCCATGAATGCGATGCGCAAAAAACTAGACGATGCACCGATCGTCAAAACACAACTCAACAAAAAAATTCGCATCCCAGGCTATGCGGTTCCGTTGGATGCAGAAAGATCCGAAAAACGCGAATTTTTATTGGTTCCTTATTTCGGCGCTTGCATACATACGCCGCCTCCACCGGCAAACCAAATTGTGCTGGTGCGGCCTACCGCGCAAAGCAAAATCAAAAAAATGCCCGAGTCGATGGATGTCTTGTGGGTGGAGGGCGAATTAAAAGAAGGCCGAGTCAGCACTTCGCAAGGCGTCAGCGGCTACATGCTAGAGGCCATCAGCATTGCACCCTATGAAACCAAACCCGCCAAGCGCTGACCTACAATAGGTTTTGTCAATTATCAAATAGCATGGAAAATACGGATCCCTCTGAACTGGCTGAACAATCAAGCAATCCCTTCAAAACCTATTGTGCTTTGTTGGTGTCGCTTTTGGCCATGGTGTTGGCCATCAGTAACTTAGGTGGGAGCAATACCGGAAAAGATGCCACGATGAATAATATTTTGGCGTCCAACATGTATTCTTTCTACCAAGCCAAAAGTTTAAAACAAACGCAGTACAAAATCGCCGCAGATGAACTTGAAATTCAATTGGCATCTGACAAATTGACTGCGGCTGCAAGAGAACAAACACAGGCTAAATTGGCCGTTTATAAAAAAACTTTGGACCGTTACGAATCTGAGCCTGGAACCGGTGAAGGTAAAAAGGAACTGATGGTCAAGGCCAAAGAGTTTGAGCTTGAGCGCGACTTGGCCTTGAAAAAGGATCCTTGGTTTGATTATGCTGAAGGCCTCTTACAATTGTCGATTGTGCTGACCTCTGTTGCTATCATTACCGGCAGGCGATCCATGGCTTTTGTGGCTTTGATGCTGGGTATCGTTGGAACGGTTTGTACCCTCAATGGATATTTTCTCTTTTTTTGAACACTCTAGACTGAAAGACGCGTATGGCAACCAATATGGATCAATCAAACAACCTCGTGATCGGTAATGGCGTCACTTTCAAGGGCACACTCAATGTCCCTAAGAAAGCCACCATTTACGGTACTGTGGACGGAGAGTTGACAGCTGAAGAAATTTTTATCGGTCAGTCTGGAAAAATCATAGGCAAGGTGACTGCCCGCAGTATTGAGGTTGAAGGCGAATTGCATCAAGTTATTCACTGCCGCGACCACTTGCATATCCGTGCAACTGGTAAGGTCTCAGGAAAACTTGAGTACTCACAGATCCAAATTGAGCGCGGTGGCGAGTTCCGCGGTGAAATGCAGCAAGTCGGTGCGGCGCCTGTTTATCCGCCAAACACCGCTTCTGCTGCCAACCAAGCCAACAAGCCTGCGGTTGCCAATCCCCAAAGCAACCCAGCGGCTGCTCCAGCCAGTAAAGACGCCTCCTAATTAAATGCGTTCTCGCAGGGTTCAGTTGGCTTTGTCTTCATGCAAAGGCAACTGAATCCAAAGGTCTTGATATCTTTTTTTTCAATGCCTTTGATGGCTGTTCGCCTGATGCTGTTTGACGGAATATAAAGCTTGGGGTCAAAGGCCTGCGAACGTTTTTTGCCATCTTTGAATTCAAAGTTGGCGCCGGTACAAAAAATCGGACCGCTTAATTGATTTTTGACTTCAAACATCATCAAGCTGGGATCATCATTTGACCAACCGGATTGAATGGCAATATTTTTAAGTTCTGACGGCGTTAACTCGGTTTGGTGAAGCAACGGCTGATTGGAAAACCAACCCATGGCGTGACTACATGGTGACCCTAAAACCCCGACAGTCGTGATTAACCAGGCCGGCCAAGTTTTTATGACACTTCTTGACATAAGCCGAAATTTTAATAGATTACTTTCACAACAAATCCAAGATTTGCTTTAGGTTGTTGCCGCTGTAATTGGGTCGCGGCCCCAGTGTTTCGAACGGCATGCCTTGGCGGTTCACCCAAAAAGTTTTAAAACCGAACCAAGTGGCACCAAGTGCATCCCAGCTGTTGCTGGAGACGAACAAAACTTCTCTGACGTCGGTCGGGTAATGGTCGGCTACCAAGCCATAACTTTGAGGTGATGTTTTGAATTGCCTGACTTCATCAACCGACAATACCTTGTCTATCAATCCATGCATGCCCGCGCTGTGGATGGCTGAATTCAACATCTCAGGACTGCCGTTAGACAAAATGGCACAGCGCATGCCTGACTGCTTCAAAGTATGCAAAACCTCTAAATTTTCGGGGAACGCTTGAAGGTGTGAATATTGATCCATCAATTGTTTTTGTATGGCTGGCGTCAATTCCAGTTTCAGGCGCTGGCAACTGTATTGCAAGGCAAGTCGGGTCAGATCCCAAAAAGACTGGTAATGTCGACTGCCCATAGGGTTGAGCGGATCGCTCAGCGAAATCAAACGGCTGTATTCAATTTGTTTGTCGCGCCACAAAATTGATAACGCAGAACCTTGTCCTGGGAACAAAGATTCAGCCATCTCACTGACCGAATACACATCAAAAAGCGTTCCGTAGGCATCAAATACCACCAGTCGAATCATGTCGTTACCTTTGTATCAGTCTTGTTCAAGGGAAAAACCCTGCCAGAAGGGCGTCATCGTATACTCATTTCATGAAAATACTCGTCCTGAATGGCCCGAATTTAAACCTGCTGGGTTCTCGTGAGCCGGCGCAATATGGCCATGCCACACTGGCAGATGTGCAACATTTGTGTGAGCGCACAGCCAACGCACTGGGTCACGAAGTCGAATGTTTTCAAAGCAACCATGAAGGCGAATTGATCGACAAGTTACACGAATATGGCCTACTTTTTCGCGATGGCTTGGCCTTGGGTGCTGTTTTCAATCCCGGGGCGTTCACGCACACTTCAGTTGCCTTGCATGATGCCATCAAGGGCACCGGTTTACCGGTGGTGGAAATCCATATTTCCAACGTACACGCCCGTGAGGCCTTTCGTCACCATTCCTATGTGTCGTCGGTCGCCAAAGGGGTGGTGCTGGGATTTGGCGTTCAAGGTTATGTGTTGGCTTTGCAAGGCCTTGTAGGAGAAATGTCTTGAATATTCCAGTCGCTTCGCTATTGATTGCCGGGGTTTTGCCCATTTGCAGCACCGCTATTGCCAAATGGGGCTTTCACCAGTTCGATAACCACCAGCCGCGCGAATGGCTGTCCCGACAGACAGGTTTTCGCGCCAGAGCCAATGCGGCTCAGCACAATGCTTTTGAGGCATTTCCTTTTTTCGCGGTTGCTGTGTTGCTTGGCTTGGTGATGCAGTTAGAGTCGACTGTTTTGGAACGTTATTGTTTGGTATTCATTGCTGCCAGAATACTTTATCTCTTGGCTTACTTGTTAGATGCCGCTCTATTTCGAACGCTATGCTGGGTCATAGGTTACGCCAGTTGCATAGCTATTTATATACAGTTATTGACACGCTAAGCATCAAATTTAATTATTCTTTGATGACTTTGCATGTTCCTTTGATGCCGCGTTTTTCTTTCATTTGCTCGCAACGTTCCATGGCTTTGCGTTCAGCAACAGCAGACATCTTGACGTAGATAGAGCAGGTGAAAATCATTTTTTCCTGGTCCATGTTGTTGTCATAACTCACCACGCATCTGCCAATGTCGCCCAGATTTGGCTTTTCATTTCTGTACGCCTCTTGCAGTGCGCTTGGCAAATCGTGTAGGTGCACAGCTGGGTATACATAAGGCTCTGCAAATACAGTTGAGGTCAGAATCAGAGCCCAAGCGCTGAGAATTGTTTGTACTGCTTTCATCATGTCGCGTATCTTATGACATTTGCTTGTCATCCGACGCTCACTTGGTGGCGTTACATACCTAGCAAGCCCACAAAGGGTGCGCACACTGGAGATGGATATGACACACCGCATTCTGGCCGTATTGTTTGTGATGTTGATGGGTTCAGGAAATGGGGCCATGGCTGACCCCGGACGTGGGCACTCTCGTGCAAGCTCAGAGGTGCGAATCAGTACTTACGAAAGACGAGGAGGTTATGACGGAGGCGGTCATCACCACCATCGCAGAGGCGGTTGGGGTTGGTCGCCACTTGCTGCCGCTGCCGTTATTGGCTCGGGTTTTTACATTGCCAATTCGCTGGCCACGCCTTCCGTCACCACTGTGTATGTGACACCGCCAGTGGTTCAATACAGTCCGCCTCGCATCGCCTATTTTTGTCCTGCGAGTCAACAGTATTACCCGGTCGTTCCCACTTGCCAGATGCCATGGCAACTGGTCAGTTACTGAGTTTAAATTTCACGCATCACCAGTTCGCCTTGTCTTGCAGAATGGCGAACAGTCCCACCCAATGATTCAATTTGAACCATATGGGTTGTCTTGACGGTATAAACCTTTCGCTTTAACCAGTCGATTTCTTCTTCCAAAGCCTTGTCGCTTGAAAAATTTCTGTGCCAGCAGCGCTTTTCCGGGTCCCATCGGTAGCCCCTGGCTTTGAGCGCGTCTTTGCTGTCAAACGGTGAGCCAAGGGCATACAAACGCAGTTGCGGTTGATTCAATGTCTCCAGCAGTTTCAGTAAGGCCGGTTGCTGGCTTTGCGGAAGCACTGCGTTCAATAGCTCAAGCAATGCCCAGCAATCGGTTTCTGCACGATGGGCTTCGTAAAAAATGCCTAAAGTTTGTAACAAATATTCCAACTTGGCTGAGCCCACGCCTTCGGCCTTCCAGTCGATATCTTTGATGCTGCAAGCCCAATGTTTGGATTCAAAAATAGGCCAGCGGTTTTCAACAAAGGGTCGGTCAAATGCTGCGTTATGGGCGATCACGACAGACACGTCTTTCAATAAATCTTCCACCATTGCGTCATCAATACGTTTACCCCTGACCATGTCATCGGTGATGTGGTGGACTGCGGTGGTCTCCGCCGGTATGGGGCGACCCGGGTCTTCCAGTTCATCAAAGACCGACACAATTTTGTGCACAGTGCCTAACTCCGGATCAAACTCGAAAATCACCATGCCAAGTTCAATCAATTTGTCATTGTCAGGGCTTAAGCCCGTGGTTTCGGTATCCAGTACCACGCCTTTTTGTAGCCGACGACCGGGGGCGGCATCTGCGAACGATTGGCGTGGCACCAGTTGACGCAAAACCCTGTAGCCGGGATGCATCTCAAGTTGACGGGCTAACTCTGCGGCTTGACTGTCTGAAGGAATCGTGGGGTTCATAAAATGCTTGAAATGGAAAATGTATATCTTCAGGTACTCAGTGTAAGCCTTGCTGTGAAACAGGCCGTCAAGCGCAGTCGACATTTCTCAGAATTCGTGAAATGGCTGTTGATGGCTTGCATGGTTATGGCGTTGGGCAATGTCATGGCGCAAACGCCTGCCAAAACCTATGTCACCCCTGATTCAAAATCTTTGGCAAAGGCTGAAGTGATGGGCATTTATTTCACGCCTCCTTCCGATGTGGCCGCTGTCGTGGTTGAAGTGATTGACCAAAGTCAATCCGAGGTGCTCGTGCAAGCTTATGGTTTTACGCACAATGGGATTGCCCAGGCTTTGCTCAGAGCGCATGCTAGGGGTGTGCAGGTCAAGGTTTTATTGGATGCCAAAACGGTTTCCACCAATCGTTACGTAACCGATTTGTTGGTCACTCAGCAAATTCCATTGCGTTTGGATGCCGGTCACGCTATCGCGCACAACAAAGTGATTGTGGTGGACGGTGAACTGGTGATTACAGGCAGTTTCAATTTCACCAACTCCGCGCAAACCCGCAATGCTGAAAATTTGTTGGTGTTGAAATCAACCGAACTGGCAGACAGCTACAAAGCCAATTGGCAAAACCACTGGAACCACAGCCGTTAATGTCCATCGTTCATTGATGGTGTTTCATCGCTGTTGCTGCCTCTGAAACCAAGCCCGGACCAGCATAAATCAGGCCGGTATAAATTTGCACCAAGTCGGCACCTGCTTGCAGTTTTTCAACCGCATCTGCGGCGCACATCACGCCGCCTACACCGATGATGGGAAAGTGGGGGCCGAGTTCACGACGTAAAAATCGGATCACCCGGTTGCTGGCCTCTCGAACTGGCGCGCCGGATAAGCCGCCAATTTCTTGGCTGTGATTCATGCCTTGCACCGCGTCTCTTGAAAGCGTGGTGTTGGTGGCAATCACGCCCCAGCTTTGGTCAATCACCTGATCGCCCTGCATGCACACCGCGCGCAAATTGGCGCAGAGTTGGGTCAGTTGCAAATCGTCAAGATCAGGTGCGATTTTGATGAAGATAGGCACTTGTTTGGTGTGCTGGTGCGCTAATTCAGAACGACGCTGCTGCAATACTTGCAGCAAACTAGTGAACGCCTCATCGGTTTGAAGTTGACGCAGATTTTTCGTGTTCGGGCTGGAGATATTCACCGTGACATAGTCGGCATGCGGGTATACCGCGTCCAGACACGCCAAGTAATCATTGTTAGCATTTTCGATGGGCGTGAGCGCATTTTTTCCTATGTTCAAGCCGAGCAACATCTCTTGCCCAGGCTGTTTGCGGAATTTGGCTTGCCCCACATGCGCGAGAAAGCTTTGCAAGCCCTGATTGTTAAAACCTAATCTGTTAATCAGCGCCTTGGCCTTCGGCAGTCTAAACATGCGCGGTTTGTCATTGCCCGGCTGCGCCAAGGGTGTCACCGTGCCGACTTCTACAAAACCAAAACCCATGGCCTCCCAGGCATCGATACAGCGGGCGTTTTTGTCCAGCCCGGCCGCCAATCCCAGGCGGTTGGGAAAACTCAAGCCGCACAGCTTCACAGGATCTTGAATGCGGCTCTGCCGGTACAAATGGCGCAAAGGCGTGCGTTGGGTGGACGCCAGCATCGCAACGGTGAGGTCATGCACTGTTTCAGCATCCAAGGCGAACAACACAGGGCGAATCAAGGAGTAGGGCAGCGCTGACATGGATAATCCGTATTTGATGAATCAGGAATTGTCACCGATGAGCCAGACTGCACCGACACAAGACGAATTGAAAACTCGGGTCGCCCAAGCGGCCTTGACTTACGTGGCACCTGGCCAATACCTTGGTGTCGGCACCGGTTCGACGGTGAACAAGTTCATAGAAGCGCTGGCAGCCAGCAAGATCGCCATCAAAGGCGCGGTATCCAGTTCCAAGGCCTCCAGCGAAAAAATGCAGTCTCTGGGCATTCCGGTGGTTGATTTGAGCATGGTTGAACGCATGGCTGTCTATATTGACGGCGCTGATGAAATCGATGCCAAAGGCTACATGATCAAAGGTGGCGGCGCCGCATTGACCCGCGAAAAAATTGTGGCTGCGCAAGCAGACCGGTTTGTGTGTATTGCGGATGCTTCTAAACGGGTTCAGGTGCTGGGTGCTTTTCCCTTGCCGGTGGAAGTCATCCCCATGTCCGCACCGGAGTTGATTCGTCGCTTTAAGGCCTTGGGCGCGGATGCTTTGACACGCAGCGTGAATGGTCAGCCGCTGGTGACTGATAACGGCCAATACATATTGGATGTCAAAGGCTTACAAATTAACAAGCCCCTGGCTTTTGAGGACAAAGTCAGTCAATGGCCTGGGGTGGTGACCGTTGGCGTGTTCGCTCACCAACACGCACACGTCTGCTTGCTTGGCACACCAGAGGGCGTGCAAACCATTCTTTATTGAGCGACCGACATGCCCTGATGCCTGAGCAAGGCGTCCAAAGAGGGCTCGCGGCCTCTGAAGGCTTTGAATGAGTCCATCGCGGGCCGACTTCCGCCTGCTTCCAAAATAGCTTGGCGATAACGCCGCCCTGTATCTACGCTGTGTTCACCCTCTGCGGATGCGGTTTCTTCAAACGCAGCATAAGCATCGGCGCTGAGCACCTCCGCCCATTTGTAGCTGTAATAACCGGCAGCGTAACCACCCGCAAAAATATGGCTGAAGGAATGCGGCATGCGGTTGAAGGCCGGTGGGTGCATCACAGCCACTTCATCACGCACTTGCTGCAGCACTGTCATCACATCCAGCGATTGGGTGGCGTGTGAATGCACAAACATATCCAGCAACGAGAACTCTATTTGTCGCAATGTCTGTAAACCGCTTTGGAAATTTTTGGCGGCCAACATCTTGTCAAACAATTCGCGCGGCAGTGGTTGCCCGGTGTCTACATGTGACGTCATGTGCTTGAGCACTGACCATTCCCAGCAGAAATTTTCCATGAATTGACTGGGCAATTCGACTGCATCCCATTCGACACCGCTGATGCCGGAAACGTCGCGTTCATTCACCTGCGTCAACATATGGTGCAAGCCGTGACCGCATTCGTGGAACAAAGTGATCACATCATCATGCGTTAACAGCGGCGGTTGCCCGTTGATGCCTTCGGCGAAATTACATACCAAGTGGGCCACTGGCGTTTGCAAATGGCCGTTGTCAGGTCGTATCCAACGTGCGCGCACGTCGTCCATCCATGCACCGCCGCGCTTGCCTTGGCGAGCGCCGGGGTCGAGGTAAAACTGACCGACCAATTCGCCATTGCGCTCAATTCGGTAAAAAGACACACCAGCGTGCCACAACGGTGCACTGTCTTTGCGGATGCTCACTTCAAACAATGTTTCCACAATTTTGAATAAACCATCGAGCACTTTGGGCGCGGTGAAATACGCTTTGACTTCCTGGTCGCTGAAAGCGTAGCGGGCTTCTTTGAGTTTTTCACCTATGAAAGTCCAGTCCCAGGCTTGCGGTTCGGTCATGTGCAGTTGCTCAGCCGCCAATGTGCGCATCTCCTTGAGATCGTTTTCAGCATAGGGTCGTGCTTTGACAGCCAAGTCTCGCAAAAAGCGAATGACGTGATCGGGTGACTCGGCCATTTTGCTGGCCAGCGAAACCTGCGCATGGTTTTGAAAGCCCAAAAGCACAGCTTCTTCTTCACGCAATTGCAATATTTCCTGCAACAAGGCACTGTTGTCAAACTGCTTGTGTTCAGATTGGTCAGAGGCGCGGGTGGCGTAGGCGCGATAGAGTTTTTCGCGCAGCGAAGAACTGTGCGCATATTGCATCACCGGCAAATAGCAAGGCATTTTCAATGTCAGCTTGTAACCGGTGTGGCCGTCAGCCAGAGCAGCAGCTTGTGCAGCTTGCAATACATCTGGTGGAATACCTGCGGTGTCCTCATCGTTGATCAGCAAGGACCACGCGTCTGTGGCATCCAACACATGTTCGCTGAACAACTGACTTATCTCTGCCTGTCGCTCTTGAATGGCGGCAAAACGCTCTTTGTCTGCACCTGTGAGTTCAGCGCCTGACAGCACAAAATTGCGCAAGGCGAGCTCGCGGGCGTGTTTTTGTTCCGTATTTAATGTGGATGGATTGATGGTTTTGTATTTGGCATACAGCGCTTCGTTGGCACCCAACCGCGTCCAGAATTCGGTGATGCGCGGCAATTCAGCGTTATAGGCCGCTCGTAACTCAGGTGTGTCAGCGACAGATTGCAAATGGCTGACCGAACCCCATGCGCGGGAGAGTTTTTCTGTGGCGACATCGAGCACCTGAGAAATTTTTGTCCAGTCAGCAGGAAAGTCCTCGCGTGTGACTTGCGTTAGGGCTTCATCTGCTTGTGCGAGTAAGGTGGTGATAGCAGGATTGACATCTGCAGGGGAGATACGGTCAAACAAAGGCAGACCGGAGAAATCAAGCAAAGGATTGTTCATGCAAACTATGTGGTGTGGTGTTCGGCAGATTCAAGTGTGTTGACCAGCAGCATGGTGATGGTCATGGGACCCACACCACCTGGCACGGGCGTGATGTGAGAGGCAACCTGGCTGACACCGGCAAAGTCAACATCGCCGCAGAGCTTGCCTTCATCATCTCTGTTTATGCCGACGTCGATGACAACAGCACCAGGTTTGACCATGTCAGCGGTCAACACATGGCGTTTGCCGACAGCGGCCACAACGACATCGGCTTGCAAGGTGTGGGCTTTCAAATCGACGGTTGCACTGTGGCACAGCGTGACCGTGGCGTTTTGTTGAAGCAGCATGAGTGCCATGGGCTTGCCGACAATATTGCTGCGTCCGATGACGACTGCGTGTTTGCCACGCAATGAATAGCCAATGTGTTCCAGCATCTTCATGCAACCGTGTGGTGTGCAAGGCCAAAAGCCCGGTAGTCCGGTCATCAAAGCGCCTGCACTGGCCACATGAAAACCGTCAACGTCTTTCTCAGGCGCAATGGCTTCAATGACTTTTTGAGCATCGATATGCGCCGGCAAGGGCAGTTGCACCAAAATGCCATGGATACTATTGTCTTGATTCAATGCATGCACACGCGCGAGCAGATCCGCTTCGCTCAAAGATACATCGTGTTTTTCAAGCAGTGAATGAATGCCGGTTTGTTCGCAGGCTTTGACTTTATTGCGAACATAAACTTGGCTTGCCTGGTTGTCGCCTACCAAGATCACAGCCAGTCCGGGGTTGATGCCGCGCGTTTGCAGGGTTTTGACACGTTCGCTGACCTGTTGGCGGATCTGCGCAGACAACGCATTGCCATCAATGATAGAAGCACTCATGGTACTTATGCTTTGGTGGAGTTGGGGCCAAGGGCGATTTTCAGCAGGTCAGCCACGGTGTTTGCGTTCAACTTTTCCATGATGTTGGCGCGGTGGGCTTCCACCGTTTTAATGCTGATGCCTAGATCGTCCGCAATTTGTTTATTCAAGCGACCCGCGACGATGCGCTCCAGTACTTGGGACTCACGCGCTGTGAGTTTGCCCATCAGTGCATCTCGGTTGGCCGCATGCTGATAGTCAGCAAAAGCTTCGCGGGCTTGGTCCAGCATGCGCTCGACCACACTGAGCAATTCATCTTCTTTGAAAGGCTTGGGGATGAAGTCCATGGCCCCTTTTTTCATGGTCGTCACGGCCATGGGGACATCGCCGTGTCCGGTGATGAAAACCACGGGCAATGGAGATTTGCGTTCTATCAAACGGTCTTGTAATTCCAGACCGGAAATGCCTGGCATACGGATATCAACCAGAAGACAGGCAACTTCACGCGGGTCATAGCGGCTTAGAAAAGATTCGGCAGAGTCAAAGCAGCGAACACGATAGTCTTTGCCCTCAAGCAACCATTGCAATGAGTCACGAACAGCTTCGTCGTCATCCACTACATAAATATTGCCTTTTTTGGGAATCAAGCTCATCAGTTACTCCAAATGCAATAGGTCATACAAACATTAAACATTCATTAAGGCTGGTTTGGCTGGCAGCCAGAAAGAAAAACGGCACCCGACAATCACCGTTCCATTGTAGATGTTCTCGGCATGCATTCTGCCTTGGTGCGACTCAATGATCGTGCGGCACAAATTCAATCCTATGCCCATGCCTTCAGTCTTGGTGGTGTAGAAAGCCTCGAACACTCGCGCCATCACTTCGGCGGGCATGCCGTCACCACTGTCGGTCACTGAAAAATGCACCACATTTTGTTCTTCTATTACTTTGGGCACGATTTGCAGTTCTACATGGCGTTCATTGAGGGGGCGATTGGCATGTTCAATTGCTTCTGCCGCATTCTTCAATAAATTAATGAGCACTTGTTCAATCAAAATCGGATCAACCAAAATTTGCGAGATACGGTCAGACACATACAAGCTCAACTTGATTTGACGCCGACGCAGTTCAATGTCTGCCAATTCCACCGCCTCGGTCACCATAGGCGCAATAAATGTCAACACCCGGTTGGTTTCGCTGCGTCTGACAAAACTGCGAATACGCTGAATAATTTGTCCGGCGCGCTGTGCCTGATGAGAGGTTTTTTCTAGCGCTTTGAGCAATTCCTCTTCACTGATTTGCTTGGATTGAATCCTCGTGAGCATGCCGTTGCAATAGTTTGAAATGGCGGTCAGCGGTTGGTTGAGTTCGTGAGCTACGCTGGATGCCATCTCGCCCATGGTGATGAGCCGACTGGCTGATTGGGCGCGTTCAGCTTGCAGCGCGGCTTGCTCCTCGGCGTTTCGTCTGGCGGTGATGTCTGTGGAGATGACCATTTGCGCCAGACGCCCATCCACCCAATTCAAATACCTGGACCTGACTTCCAGCCACTTGTTCAACCCAAAAAGATAAATTTCCGAGTTTTCGGTTTTGGCTTGTGTCAGGGTGATGCCGGGCATACCCGACAAATCGTCTACTGATTCATCCTTGCTGGACATGTCTGCATTGAGCATACCGGCTTGCGTCACCAGGTTTAAATGCCCTTCACTTTGGTTGCCAAACCATTGCCGATACAACTTGTTGGCAAACAATAATTCAGTACTGCCCAGCGGTGTCACAGAAACCGATGCATCCAATGCTTCAAGCACTGTGGTGAAGCGTTCGTACGAGGCAGACAATTGCTCACGAATCCGGTTAGGTTCGGTGATGTCTGTCATGGAGGTCATCCAACCTGTTTGCTGGCCGTAGGCATCGATCAAAGGAGACACATACAAACGCGCATCAAAAAAAGTGCCGTTTTTACGTTTGACCTTGATTTGAAAGCCGCTCAACGTGGTGCGTCCGCTGAGTTGGTTTTCCAATTTGGTGGTCATCAACTGATGGTCTTCTTCAGGCCAATAAGGAAAGGGCGAGCGCAGCCCGACCAATTCCTTGTCCGTCCAACCTGTCATTTGACAAAAGGCGGTATTGACATAAGTAATGCGCCCGTTCATGTCCATGGCACGCATGCCAGTCAATATGGAGTTCTCCATGGCGCGCCTGAAATTGGTTTCAGCAATCAATGCTTCTTGTGCTCGTAAACGCCTTCGGGTATGTCGCCAAGTGCCGATCAACATCCAAGTGGTCAATCCGCTGAGCAATAAAACCAGCCAAAACAAACCATTGCCGATCAATACCTGGGATGTCCGGTAAGCCTGAGCGCGCAATTGCAAAGTGTTGCCAACGGTTGAAACCGGCACACTGTATTCGTAGGCTTTGCTCTCCCACAGGGAAGAGTCAAACAAGCCACTGCGCGGTTTGATACTTTGTCCCGCTAGCAGAAGGTTGTTGGCGTTAACCAATGCCACTGCGTGACGTGCAGTCACTTCGGCCGGTACCGCAAATCTGAGTAAGTTGTCCAAGTTGTAATCAACCAGGATCACACCTTTGAATGTCTCGTTGTAAAAAATAGGTATGTGTAATTGAAGATGCGCCTCTTGCATACCCGAACCGTCATCCGACTTTATTAAAAACGGTGCCGAGTAAATGGAGCGCCGGATTTCTTTGGCAAGCGAAAAAGACTCTTCTGTTTGTGGTTGATCCTGCCATTTGCCCTGAGGGAGAAAGGGCATCCATTGCGCTGAGCCGGAAACGTAATTGGATCTGCTTTGCCTGAATTGATCTATCCAGTTGATGGCAGCCAGTTCAGGATACTGTTTGACCAAGTCCATGGCGGTTGAAGCAAATTCAATCGCAGTGTATTTGTCGCTGCCGACTTCTCTTGCCAATCGCAGCAATTGCTCTTGTTGCTCGAGTAAATGCAAACGCATTTTCTGGTTGGCATATTCCAAGTCGCGCTGAACGCTTTCTTGTTCGCGTTCTCTTTCTTCAATTCGCAAATAGCCAACGCTGCTGACAATGGTTAATAAAAATATACCCACCGCCGCCACAGGCGCAACCATGGCCACCCGGTCTTGTCTGCTCGGGCTGAGTCGCTTCCACCAATTGGACAAGCGCAATGTGATTGGTTTGATGAATTCAAATTTCATTTCCCCTCGAGTTTAGGCTATGAGATGTCAAGGGTTTTAGATATTTCGTAATATGAAATTGAATGGCGCTATTTGAAATTATGTCAAAATGCGACCATCGCAACAGCAGCCAATTGGCTAGCGCATACGAGGAGACCAACATGTCCGCATTGCCCGACAACTTGCATACGTTTGCATCCAATGACAGCGACTCACAAGAAACGCGCGAATGGATGGATGCACTGTCCGCTGTCATCGCATCCGAAGGCCCGGAGCGAGCCCATTTTTTATTAGAGCAACTGCTGGAGCACGCCAGAGAAAACAGCATCGACATGCCTTTCTCGGCCAACACCGGTTATGTCAACACCTTAGAGCCAGACCAGGAAGAACGGTGTCCCGGCAATATAGAAATTGAAGAGCGTTTGCGCGCTTATATGCGCTGGAACGCGATGGCCATGGTGGTCAAGGCCAACCGCCACAACCCCGCTGATGGCGGCGACCTCGGCGGCCATATAGGTTCGTTTGCGTCGCTGGCCCACATGTTCGGCGCAGGCTTTAACCATTTCTGGCATGCCGAAAACGAAAACCACGGCGGCGATTTGCTCTACATACAAGGACACGTGTCTCCCGGTGTGTACGCACGTGCCTATTTGGAAGGCCGGTTGACCGAAGATCAGTTGCTCAATTTCCGTCAAGAGGTCGACGGCAAAGGTTTGTCCAGCTACCCGCATCCCAAACTCATGCCCGAGTTTTGGCAGTTCCCCACGGTGTCCATGGGCTTAGGCCCGTTGATGGCGATTTACCAAGCGCGTTTTTTAAAGTATTTGCATGCGCGGGGTATCGCCAACACTGAAAACCGCAAAGTCTGGGTGTTTTGCGGCGATGGAGAAATGGACGAGGTCGAATCGCTGGGTGCCATTGGTCTGGCGTCGCGTGAAAAACTCGATAACCTGATTTTTGTCATCAACTGCAATTTGCAGCGTTTGGACGGACCGGTGCGCGGCAACGGAAAAATCATTCAAGAGTTGGAAAGCGAATTCAGAGGCGCAGGCTGGAATGTGCTCAAGCTGATTTGGGGCAGTAACTGGGACTCGCTGATTGCGCGCGACAAAGACGGTGCGCTGCGTCGCATCATGATGGAAACCGTGGACGGTGACTACCAGGCCTTCAAGGCTAACGACGGCGCTTATGTGCGCAAACATTTCTTCGGCCGCGATCCGCGCACTTTAGAGATGGTCGCCAAGCTGAGCGATGACGACATTTGGAATTTGCGCCGAGGCGGACACGATCCGCAAAAAGTGTATGCAGCATATGCAGCAGCGGTGAAGCACAAAGGCCAGCCCACCGTGTTGTTGATCAAAACCGTCAAAGGTTTTGGCATGGGCACTTCAGGTGAAGGCAAGAACACGGTTCACCAGACCAAAAAATTGACCGACGAAGACATCAAAGCGTTTCGCGACCGCTTCAATATTCCGATCCCTGACAGCGAATTGTCTAAGCTGCCGTTTTACAAACCGGCTGACGATACGCCTGAAATGCGTTATTTGCACGAGCGTCGCGCGGCACTCGGCGGTTACTTGCCGCATCGCCGCACCAAGGCCGATGAACATTTCACTGTGCCAAGTCTGGATGTTTTCAAGCCCATCACTGAAGCCACAGCCGAAGGCCGCGAGATATCTACAACGCAAGCCTATGTGCGGTTCCTCACGCAATTGCTGCGAGATCAGGCGCTTGGCAAACGCTTGGTCCCCATTTTGGTGGACGAAGCGCGTACCTTTGGCATGGAAGGCTTGTTCCGCCAGATCGGCATTTACAACCCCGATGGTCAACAGTACACACCGGTGGACAAAGACCAGGTGATGTTTTACAAAGAAGACAAGGCCGGTCAGATATTGCAAGAAGGCATCAACGAAGCAGGTGGCATGAGCAGTTGGATCGCAGCAGCGACCTCATACTCGACGAATAACCGCATCATGATTCCGTTTTATGTGTACTACTCCATGTTCGGTTTCCAGCGTGTGGGTGACTTGGCTTGGGCAGCGGGCGACATGCAAGCGCGCGGTTTTTTGCTCGGCGGCACATCCGGCAGGACCACTTTGAACGGCGAAGGTTTGCAACACGAAGACGGTCACAGCCATATTTTGGCGGGAACGATTCCGAATTGCATCAGCTATGACCCGACGTTTGCACACGAAGTCGCGGTCATCATGCAGCATGGTTTAAAGCGCATGGTGGAAAAGCAAGAGAACGTGTTTTATTACCTGACTTTGCTGAATGAAAACTACGCCATGCCAGGGCTGACAGCGGGCACCGAAGAGCAGATCATCCAAGGTATGTATTTGTTGCAAGCGGCAGAAGGTGCGAAAAAAATGCCGCGCGTGAACTTGTTGGGTTCGGGCAGCATATTGCGCGAATCTATGGCCGCGCGTGAATTGCTCGCGGCTGATTGGGGTGTGGCCGCGAATGTCTGGAGCTGCCCCAGCTTTAACGAACTCGCTCGCAACGGCGCTGAGGCCGAGCGTTGGAACCTGATGCACCCGACTGACAAGCCGCGTGTGTCATTTGTGGCGCAGCAACTGGGTGCCCACGAAGGTCCGGTGGTGGCTTCTACGGATTACATGAAGTCATATGCAGACCAGATCCGCGCCTACATACCTGCAGGTCGCAGTTACAAAGTGTTAGGCACCGATGGTTTTGGGCGTTCAGATTTCCGCAGCAAATTGCGCGAGCATTTTGAAATCAACCGGCATTACATTGTGGTGGCTGCATTGAAAGCGCTCAGCGAAGAAGGTGTGGTGCCGGCAGCTACTGTGGCCAAGGCCATTCAACAATACAAACTGTCAGCGGACAAAATCAATCCGCTGAAAGCATAAAGCAAGAGGACACTTCACATGGCAATCATTGATGTCACCATTCCCGACATCGGCGACTTTGACGAAGTCGCTGTCATCGAACTGCTGGTCAAAGCCGGCGACAAAGTTCGTGCAGAACAATCGCTGATCACGGTCGAGTCTGACAAAGCCTCGATGGAAATTCCTTCTTCCCACGCAGGTGTGGTCAAGGAAATGCAAGTCAAGCTGGGCGACAAGGTCAAGCAAGGTTCGGTGGTTTTGAAATTGGAAACGTCTGATACCGCTGCTGTTTCAACCCCTCCATCCGTTGCACCTGCTGCCGCACCTGCAGTGACAACTGCGAGCGCGCCGGTCATTGCTGCACCGGCGGTTGCCGTTGCTGCACCTGTGACTTCATTTCCCGCTGTCGCCGGTGCTGCGCACATGGCCGTGTCTGTCACTGCACCTGCTGTGGCCGTCGTCGCTGCACCTGCGCATCAACCAGCTAACGCGCTTTCTGGCGATTTACCGCATGCGTCTCCCTCGGTTCGCAAATTCGCACGCGAACTCGGTGTGCCATTGAATGAAGTCAAAGGCAGCGGGCCCAAGGGTCGCATCTCTGCGGAAGACATCCAATCTTTCAGCCGCGCTGTGATGACGGGCGAAACACGCACACAAGCGCAAGCCGCCAAAGCGCCCGCAGTCGAGGGCGCGGGTCTGGGCTTGATACCTTGGCCGAAAGTGGACTTCGCGAAATTCGGTCCGATCGAGCGCAAAGAACTTGGACGTATTCAAAAAATCAGCGGGGCCAATTTGCTGCGCAACGCAGTGATGATTCCTGCCGTCACCAACCATGACGATGCCGACATCACCGAGCTTGAAGCGTTTCGCGTGTTGACCAACCAAGAGACTGAGAAGGCGGCGAAAGCTGGAATGAACGCAAGCGTTAAGGTGACCATGCTGGCTTTCCTCATCAAAGCCTGCGTCAGTGCATTGCAAAAATTCCCGCAATTCAACAGCTCGTTAGATGGCGATACGCTGGTTTACAAACATTACTGGCACATCGGTTTTGCCGCAGACACGCCGAACGGTTTGATGGTGCCGGTGCTTAAAGACGCAGATAAAAAAGGCATATTGCAAATCAGCGCAGAGATGGGTGAGTTGGCTAAAAAAGCGCGTGAAGGAAAGTTAAGCCCCGCTGAAATGAGCGGAGCAACATTCACCATTTCCAGTTTGGGCGGCATAGGCGGGCGTTATTTCACGCCCATCATCAATGCGCCTGAAGTCGCCATCCTCGGTGTGTGCAAAAGCCAGATGGAGCCCAAGTGGAACGGCAAAGAATTTGTGCCGCGCCTGATGCTGCCTTTGTCATTGGCTTGGGACCACCGCGTCATCGATGGTGCGGCAGCAGCGCGGTTCAACGCACACCTCGGACACGTCCTGGCCGACTTCCGCCGGGTACTTCTTTAAACACACAGCGCAGACGCTGTTGAACATACAGCGCAGACGTTGCCCCTCTGGATCAAGACATGGCACAGATTGACATACAAGTACCGGACATTGGCGACTTCGATGAAGTTGCTGTCATTGAACTATTGGTGAAAATTGGCGACTCCGTTAGCGTGGACCAAAGCCTGATCACGGTGGAGAGCGACAAAGCGTCGATGGAAATTCCTTCATCTCACGCCGGTGTGGTGACTGAGCTGAAAGTCAAACTCGGCGACAAGGTGAAGCAAGGCTCGGTGGTGTTGACGGTGGAGGCTGCCACTGCTGCGGTTGTATCCGCGACTGTACCCGCTTCGCCTTTATCCGCTTCGCCTGCACCAACTTCGCCAGCACCTCTATCCGCTGCATCAACCAGCAGCACGGCCGCGCCAGTTACTTTGGCCGCACCAACGCCACCCAACGCCAAACCTGCTTCATCCAGCGCCAGCAGCTACTCGGGCGCGGTGGATGTGCAATGTGATCTGTTGGTATTGGGCGGCGGCCCCGGCGGTTACTCGGCGGCGTTTCGCGCTGCGGACTTGGGTTTGAACGTGGTCTTGGTCGAGCGCTATGCACAACTCGGCGGCGTGTGCCTCAATGTGGGCTGCATCCCTTCCAAAGCTTTGTTGCATGTGGCGGCGGTGATTGATGAAGCCAGCCACTTGAGCAGCATGGGCGTGGAGTTTGGCAAAGCCAAAGTCAACTTAGATGGATTGCGCGGCTATAAAGAAAAAGTCATCAACAAACTCACTGGCGGTTTGGCTGCCATGGCCAAAATGCGCAAGGTCACCGTGTTGCGCGGCTATGGTGCATTCGTTGGCAGCCACCATGTGGTGGTGGAAGAAACCACGGGAACAGCGCAAGACAAAACCGGCGTCAACAAAGTCGTGGGTTTTAAAAACTGCATCATCTCCGCAGGCAGTCAGGCCGTGCATTTGCCGTTCATGCCGGATGATCCGCGTGTGATCGACAGCACTGGCGCATTGCAACTCGCCAAGGTGCCCAAGCGCATGTTGGTCTTGGGCGGCGGCATCATCGGTTTAGAGATGGGAACCGTCTACAGCACGCTGGGCGCTCGTTTGGACGTGGTGGAAATGATGGACGGTTTGATGCAAGGCGCGGACCGCGACTTGGTGAAAGTCTGGCAAAAAATGAATGCGCCGCGCTTTGACAACATCATGCTGAAAACCAAAACCGTGTCAGCACGCGCCATGGCCAAAGGCATTGAAGTGACATTCGAAGGCGAGGGCGCACCTGCGCCTCAGTTGTACGACTTGGTGCTGCAAGCCGTGGGCCGCACACCGAATGGCAAAAAGATTGCTGCCGATAAAGCCGGTGTGGATGTGACCGACCGCGGCTTCATCAACGTGGACATTCAAATGCGCACCAACGTGCCGCACATCTTCGCCATCGGCGACATCGTGGGCCAACCCATGTTGGCGCACAAAGCGGTGCACGAAGGCCATGTGGCGGCTGAAGTCATCGCCGGTGAATTGCAAGGCAAGCATGAACTGGCCAGCGCCGCTTTCAATGCGCGTGTGATTCCCAGCGTGGCCTACACCGACCCCGAAGTGGCATGGGTGGGTTTGACAGAAGAGCAGGCCAAAGCGCAAGGCATCAAGGTCAAAAAAGGCTTGTTCCCGTGGGCGGCTTCAGGACGCGCGATTGCCAATGGCCGCGACGAAGGTTTCACTAAACTGCTGTTTGGCGACAGCGAATCAGCGCATGGCCACGGCAAGATTTTGGGTGGCGGCATCGTCGGCACGCATGCCGGCGACATGATTGGTGAGATTGCATTGGCGATTGAGATGGGTGCTGATGCGGTGGATATCGGTAAGACGATTCACCCGCATCCCACGCTGGGCGAGAGCATTGGCATGGCAGCGGAAGTGGCGCATGGCAGTTGTACGGATTTGCCGCCGACTAGGCGATAAATAGATGACAAGCCACACATAAGCTGCGTCATTTATTTGCATCGCAATTGCGCTACACTTTATTCATGAAAACATCCACCTTACCTTCCATACGCGTGGAACCTGCTTTGCGTTCCACAGTGGAGTCCTTGCTGGCTGAAGGAGAGTCCTTGTCCCAGTTTGTAGAAACTGCGATACGTCATTCAGTGCAACAAAGGCAACAGCAACATACATTCATTGAACGTGGCCTCGCTTCGCTGGCGGCTGCTGAGCAAAGCCAAGACTATGTCAGCGCTGACCATGTGTTGTCGGATTTACGCACCCGGTTGACCAAGGCGCGTGCGAAAGTCAAACAGCCGCGTCCATGACCTACAAAGTCCGGCTGACACGAGACGCACAAGAGGATGTGCGGGAGCTGTTTGATTTTTTGCTGCACAGAGAACTGACCCGCCCAAGCGAGGGTGACTTAGGTCTAGCAGACAAAGCGATTTCTGCGTTGGAAAACGGTTTTGCCACTTTACAAAGCTCACCCTTTACCTGCCGTAAAGCGTCCAACAACCCACTGCTGCGCGAACTCATCGTGCCTTTTGGTGCAACCGGCTACGTGGCTTTGTTCGAAATCACTGATTCACAAACAGTGACCATCGCTGCTGCGCGCCATCAGCGTGTAAGTGACTACCACTGAATGTATGGCGCATGCGTGTAAAAAATTCTCCAAAAGCTTTTAGGCACAATGGCGCTGAAAAATAAATATTTCGCCATATTCAATCCGCTATAAAAACTACGCTTACTGACATGCCCGCCATCTTTCAAGCCCTGCTTCCGGTGATTGTGTTGATCGCTTGCGGCTATTTCACCGGTCGCCTGGGCTGGGTGTCGGCCCAAGGCTTGCAAGATTTGAACAAGCTCTTGTTCAATGTGCTGGGTCCTGCGTTGTTGTTTCACACCTTGTCTGGGGTGCATTTAGAGCAACTAGATTTGCAGCCGGTGATGATGTATCAAACGCTGACATTGGTCTGGCTCACACTGTGGGTAGCGGTGTACGGCTTGACGCAACGCGGTTGCATGCGGGCATTGGCGGGCACCTATAGCAACGCCGTGATGATCGGCATTCCTCTCATTAGCTTGGCTTATGGACCCGAGGGGCAGGTCTACATCATGACCTTGGTGTCGGTGCATGCACTCATCATCTTGACCTATGCCACCTTGTTGTTTGAACTTGCTGGTGCGCGAGCGAACAACCAAGCCGGGCAGACCGCTGCGCCGCAGTCACTGCTGGTTACCTTGTGGAAGACGATCAAAGGCGCTGTGCTGCACCCTGTGTCGCTGCCTGCATTCGCGGGTTTGATGTTTGCCCAAACCGGTTGGGTGCTGCCTGAAGCCATCGACAAACCCATGGGGTGGATGGGCCAGGCTTATTCGCCCTTGGCCTTGCTGTTGGTGGGCATACAGTTGTTTCAAGTGTTGGGCAAAGGCTTGCCTTGGCGTTCGTCTTCCAACACCTTGGGTTCATCCATCCGCTGGCACGAGGTGTTGCAGGTTGTGGCGCTGAAAAACCTGCTTCATCCTTTGCTGATATTGGCGGGTGGCTGGTGGCTGGGTTTGCCCTTGTTGCCCATGACCGTGATGATGGTCACCGCTTGCATGCCCGTTGGCATCAATTCGTATTTGTTTGCCACGCGTTACAAGGTAATGGAAGCCGAGGTGTCGCTGAGTTTGTCTTTGTCAGTGATGTGTGCGGTGGTGTCTGTGCCGTTGATGCTGGCATTGCAAAAAATACTCATGCACGGGTAATGACCATCCAAAAACCAGCTCAGCTTTTCTTTGTCAACTCAGTGGCGTTCAGCGCTTGCCAGACTCTGAAAGCCGCATACGCATCGTTAGCGGCATATATCAATTGAGCCTCTGACAAAACTGCATTAGCCCAATTGCTGGTCGCGGCTTTTTTAGATTTGATGAAACGTTTTTCGAACAGCACAGCCACCGCGCCTTTCACACCCATGTCTTTGCGGTAACCGCGCTCGCGAAACACCGTGTTGAGTTCCAGCATATCCACGATGTCAACGCCCAGTTTGTGCATGATGCGTTTGCGGTCATCGCCCAACCCGAAGCCAGCTTTGACGATGCCCGGCATGGCCAGCAATTCAGCGGCAATCTTTCTGCACGCAGGGTCATGCAATTGAATCACCCAACCCGCATCTGCTGTGGCCAATTGCAAGACATGGGGACCGTCGGATACCTCGCCGACCTTGAACGTAGGTTTGGACTCGGTGTCAAAGCCCCAGGCCGGGTGTTGAAGCAATTGTTCCCGTGCATGCAAAGCTTGTTTTTCATTGCTCACCAGATGGATGCGGTCAAGGTTTAAGCGCTCAAACGCTGGCATCAAAGCGATGGCGTCTTTGTCTGGCGTGGGGTGGTGAGCGTGCATATCCGCCATTGTCAGGCATGACACACGGGGCAATTACAAAGCTGGCTCATTTATCAGAGATCTTTCACGCGGTCAGTATTTGCAGCCATATGCATACACTGCTAAAAGCTATACATTCCAAGTGGCGTTTCCAAGCGCTGATGCGTACGTCAGACATTACAAGAATCACAGGAGT
This sequence comes from Bordetella parapertussis, assembly GCA_945900685.1. Classification (GTDB taxonomy): domain Bacteria; phylum Pseudomonadota; class Gammaproteobacteria; order Burkholderiales; family Burkholderiaceae_C; genus Limnohabitans; species Limnohabitans parapertussis_C. The sequence continues at coordinate 13,943 of CAMDJS010000003.1, read as the reverse complement.
TCGTCATGCCCAGCTTGTTCACAGACCTACAGCGCTCTGCTTATGAACGTGACGGCTTTGTCATCATCCGCGCGTTGTTTGACCAGGTGGAAATCGGTTTATTGCGAGACGCGATTGAAACTGATCCTCAATTGCGCGAAAGCCTGTACGACCGCCAGGATGCCAGTGGCAAGTCCACACGCATGGCGACATGGAACCACCCGGGAGACAGCGTGTACGGTTTGGCAGCCCGCAGCCACCGTGTGGTTGACACCATGGAGGACATGCTCGGCGGCGAGGTGTACCACTACCACTCCAAATTGACCGCCAAAGAGCTTCGCGTCGGCGGCGCCTGGGAATGGCACCAAGACTATGGTTACTGGTACCACAACGGTTGCGTGTTTCCCTACATGGCCAGCGTGATGGTGGCGCTTGATCGCAGCAACCGGGAAAACGGTTGCTTGCAAGTCATCAAAGGTTCCCATTGGGCCGGTCGGGTCGAGCATGGTATTTTGCAGGGTGAGCAAGTCGGGGCCGACCCTCGTCGTGTCGAGGAAATGCTCAAATCATTGGAACTGGTCTATGCCGAACTCGAACCCGGCGATGGTTTGTTTTTCCATTCAAACTTGATGCACCGCTCGGACGAAAACCGATCCGAACACCGACGGTGGACGGTTTTGTTTTGCTACAACGCAGCGCGCAATAACCCGTACTTAGAGCATCACCACCCGCAATACACACCCTTGATCAAAGTCGATGATGCGGCTGTGAAACAAGCCGGGGTCAGGCATGCGCAGGCGGACGACAACCACTTTCGCAAAACATTTTCTAATCCGCCCGAGTTGAAAAAACGTCTGGGCTAGGGCTCGCTGAAAAAGCAATGACGCTCCCCTACGAGCGTGAGTCAGTGCGGTGCCCGATTTGAAAATCATTCAGCCCGCAGACATCCCGGCCTTTGAGTAGCCACAAGGGGCGGGTAGCGAAGTTCAAATTCAATCCGCTGGTGCCCTTGGCAGGGTGCAGCTCGCGGTCAAAGTGCGACTTGGTTGGCATGTACCTGATGGCTACACCCGTACGCCGAATAGTTGAGGTGTTGGCCTTGGCGCCATGAATCATGAACACATCGTGCATGGACATTTGTCCGGGTTGCAATTCCAAGTCCACAGAGTCATTTGGGTCAAAGCAGTCTGTGTCTACCGCTTGGTTAAGTACCAGTTCAGCTCTGTCTTCATGCAAATGAGGATACAAAATTTTGTTGGTGTGAGAACCCGGAATAACACGCAAGCAACCATTGCTGACCAAGCTAGGCTCCAGGGCGACCCATACCGTGCAAGTTGCCAGTGGTCTTATCGGCCAATACTGACCGTCTTGGTGCCATGGTGTTTCATAGCCTTCTTCGGGCGGTTTGCAAAACACTTGGCAGCCCCACAAGGCCACATCGTTGCCTATGACTTGAGACACCATGTCAACCAAGGGCGGGTACATGGCCAGTTCCAAAAAATCACGTTTGCCAACCACGCCGTCATCATTTTTACCGGCGATATGCGCGCTGACAAGTTTCTCGGGGCGCACACCCGGGTTGGCGTCAATCAATTCTTGCAGGGTGGATTGCAGTTTTTCGACCATGGCTGCAGGCAAGCGAAACGACGGTATGACATAGCCGTTGCGGTGGTAATGGGCGACTTCGTCAGGCCGCAGGATGGTGTCTTGCATGGTTTTTGAATCAATGAAATTGAAACACTTTAACGTGATGACTGTGCACTAAAAAAAACCCCGCCATGCATTACGCACAGCGGGGTTCATTGTCAGTCAGACTGAAGGTCAGCTGAGTGCGTGACCTTGTGCATTCACGTACAAAGCGTAAATGGAGGTAGAGCCAGTCATGAACAAACGGTTGCGCTTGGTGCCGCCGAAGCACAGGTTGGCAATCACCTCTGGGGTGTGCAGGAAAGCCAGCAAGGTGCCATCAGGGTGATGGACACGCACGCCATTGGTTTCCATGCCGCCCCAGCCCCAACCGCACCACACGTTGCCGTCGGTATCGCAACGTACACCGTCGGTGAAACCAGGTGCAAAGTCGGCGAAGATTTTGGGGTTGCTGAACTTTTGGTCTTTCACATCAAACACGATGATGTTGGCTGGGTTGCCAGGGCCGTCAGTCGCGCCGGTGTCAACCACATAGCACTTCTTGAAGTCAGGTGAGAAGCAAAGGCCGTTGGGACGACGCATGGGGCCTTCAGCAGCCACGGTGACCTTGCCATCCGGCGCAATGCGGTAGACGCGTGTGGGCAGTTCGAACTCAGCCTTGTGGCCTTCGTAAGGACCCATGATGCCGTAGCCAGGGTCAGTGAAATAGATGGAACCGTCAGGCGTGGTGGCTGCATCGTTAGGCGCATTGAGTCTTTTGCCGCCAAAGCTGTCACACAAAGTGGTCCATGTGCCGTCGTAGTTGCGACGACGCACGCGGCGTGTGTCGTGTTCCATGGCGATCAAGCGGCCTTGGATGTCACGGCTGTGGCCGTTGGAGTAGCCTGAGTCGGTTTGGAATGTGCTGACAGCACCGTTCTCTTCGTTCCAACGCAACACGCGGTTGTTCGGAATATCACTCCACAGCAAATTGCCCCAGTCACCCATCCAAACTGGGCCTTCACACCACAAAGCGGCGTCATGACCTTGACCGTGCCAAATGCGTTGCAATGTGGCGTTGCCTTGGCGGCCTGAAAAACGTTTATCCAGCACTTCGAATGCAGGCTCAGGGTAAGTCACGGGATGATTTCCCGTCCAGTCACGTCCTTGTTGGAATTTGTCATTGGCACCAGCTGCGGTGGCTGTGGCTGCGGCCACACCGGCTGCTGCACTTGCCAAAAAGCCACGGCGAGCGAGAGACTGTGGCTTGGCTTTTAAGGTTTCAGCGACAGCATTTGTGGTCTTGTCTGCGATGGATTTCATTCGTTCTCCTTAGATGGTTGAGCTTGCAAATACTTGTAAGCAAGTCCATCTTCAATTTAAAACCTAAGAATGAAATACGCATAAACCCATAATTTTATTAAGGGTTTATATAGGGAATGGTTCCTAGTGGAAATAACGGATTGCAACCCGTCGAATTAATTTCGAACGGGTTGCATACTTGCAGCTGATTACTGCTTGACAGCTTCGACCTGAATCAACAATTTGACTTTGTCAGGGATGCCGAAATCGATGCCCCAGTTCATGCCCCACTGGCTGCGCAAAATAGTGGTTTCAAAGTCGCCGCCGCAGACTTCACGCTTGAGCATGGGGTGGTCATAACAGTTGAAGTTGGTGGCTTTCAACACCACAGGCAAGGTTTTACCCAGCATGGTCAAACTGCCTGCAACTTCAGACACTTTGTCTGCGTTGAAGCTGAATTTGTCAGCCGTGAACTTCATGGTGGGGTGCTTGGCTGCGTCGAAAAAATCAGGTTTTTTCAAATGCGCGTTGAAAGCATCAGTACCGGTGTTGATCGAGTCGGCTTGGATGGTCAAGTCCACTTTGCCGGTTTTGCCAGCGCGGTCAAATTGCACCGAGCCTTCTTTTTTGTCAAAACGGCCGCGGTTGGTGGATGTGCCAAAGTGTGTGACTTCAAAAGTCACAAAGGTGTGGGTGGGATCGATGTTGTAGGTGGCGGCTTGTGCTGAAACTGTGCTGGCCAAGGCCGTGGCGGTCAAAGCGGATGCAATGAAAAATTGACGCATGAATACTCCTGATTAAAGATTGAAATTAAAGTTTGGCAACGCCTGTCAGTACAAATTTGAATTTCACTTGTACATCGTCAGCCACCATGGAGGTGTCTGACCATTCGTTGTCACCGATCTTGAAGGGCAGTCGCTTGAGAGCGAATGCACCCACGGCGGTGGTGAGCCCGCCGGTTTGGCTCAGGCTGAGCGGAACAACGATGTCCTGGCTCAAGCCTTTGATGTTGAGTTTGCCGCTGACTTCGTATTTGCCAGCGCCCGTGCTTTTCACCGCAGTGGATTGGAAACTGGCTTTGGCAAATTTGGCGGTGTTGAACCAGTCGGGTTTGACCAATTCAGCGTCTGTTTCTTTAGAGCCCAGCGTGGCACTGGTCATGTCAACGCTGAAACTGATTTTGGCTGTTGCCGGTTTGGCAGGGTCAAAACTGATTTGCGAATCAAATGCTTTGAAGCGACCTTCCACAGGAACGCCCATTTGTTTGCTGACAAACACAATCTCGCTTTGTGCAGCTTGCAGTTTCTGATCCGCGTGTGCTTGAGGTAGGCACAGGCTGAGCAAGGCGACAAGGCCAGCCCCTAACTTTGATTGTGAATTCATGAATGACTTTCAGTAGATGCGCGGCGCGAGGGCCACATGCGTTGCAGCAAAGCGTGCTTGTCTATCCATTGGTGTTTGATAGCAGCGGCCACGTGAACCATGATCAATACGACCAGTGTAATTGCGCTGATTTCATGCCAAGGTTTGATCAACTCGGCAAGCGCTTTGTCCGGCATCACAAAATCAGGCAGGGGAAAGACACCAAACACCACCACGGGAAAACCTGCGGCTGAGCTGTAAGCCCAGCCGACCAAGGGCACGGTAAAAAACAAGGCATACATCAGGTATTGCACGCCATGGTGAGCCACATGCTGCCAGGCGGGCATGTGTTTTTGAATGTCCTCAGGCAAGGCGGGCGGCTGGTGCGTCAATCGCCATACCAAGCGCAGCAATGACAAAGCCAGCACGCAAATGCCTGCCCATTTGTGCCAGTTGTAAAGCTTGAGGCGCAGCGGCGAAACAGGCAGTTCAGCCATGAATAAACCCATGCCGAACAAGCCCAACAACGCCAAACCAAGCAGCCAGTGCAGCAGGATGGCTGTCCATCCATAGGCGCGAGCAGGGGGCTGTGGTGTGGTGTTGTCAAAGTACATGGGCGCTATTTTAGATTTTGAACGAACAAAACCCTTGCATAGTTTTCACGATTCCAGTGAAAAAAATCGAACGAATTCAGACTGGTGTCAGTAATCACTGGACTTGTATGAAGTTCACCATCCAGATGACAAGCCATCGCAGATGCTGCGATGGGCTAGAAATTGTCTAAGTTACCTGCGTTGCAAGTTCGTTTGCACCGGCAGCAAGGTGTATTCCATCTCCAACTCATGTCCGCCATTTGAGGTCAACTCAATCCATACCACGCGCTCGCCTTTAGCGAATTGGAAAGCGTTGTGCAAACTGACGCGTCGATTGAGCAGCATCTCCCAGCCTTTGGCGGCTGCATCTTCCACCAAAATATCACGCGCAATATCCAGACACGGCGCACCTGCATCGCATTGAAGCACCGATTTCTTTTTAGGTGCCGGGTTGACCACAGGCATCAATTCCACCGGTTTGTTTTGGGCGTTTTTGCGGGATTTTTTATCAGGGACGACGGCAGCCGCTTGCGGAGCGACAGGTGCAGCGTCAAGCCAGGATGTGTCTGCGGTTCTGTCTGCAAACACAGCGCGTGCATACAAGCGCCCCAGCATTTGATCGCCGAAACCCACGATGGTTTCTTCATTGATCCGCACCGGTTGTGAACCCGCAATCCAAGGAAAATCGTAGACCGGGTTTTTCTGCCATTTGCGCGGGGCTTCGCCTTCACGCAGGCTAGGTACGTAGGGGGCAAACAGCATCTTGGCGTTGGCGTTGGCGTTGCGCGGTTCTTCCATTGCTGGTGCCACCACAGCCACGGGTGCGGTTGTTTTAGGCAGCACAACCACAGGTGTCACGTTCGGGGTCACGGGCTCGGCAGGCGCCATTTGCAAGGGTATGGCAGCAGACGCAGGCGCTTGCCTCATCGCTTTGTCTGTCGTTCCCGGTTCATTGAGTTTGATGGCTTCACGCACGGTTCTGAAAAAGGGCTGGCTGTCATCCTCTAAATTCAGAAAACTGGAACAAGCGGTGGTCAAAACAAGCAGTGTGCTCAATGACAGCCATTTTGAAAACAAGTGGAGATAGTTATGCATGAATTTACCCGGTGCAGTGCTGTGTGGCTGGTTTCAGTCTGGCAATTTGTTCAACGGTGCCTGGGTGACATCCCGAGATTTGTTTCTGTTACTGCGTTGATTCATCAACACAGAATAAACAGCATCCACCCCCCTGACCGTGTTGGTTAACCTGATGTCGAGAATGCGCTCATCCTGCGTCAGCGTCACCACAAAACTGGTGCCTAAGCGCATCACAGAATGAAGTCGCCAGTTCTTCATCAATCCGTCGCTGATCAATTCGGTTTGCACCTGTTCGCTGTAGGCCTCAGGCAAGGTGGCATAAAAAATACCGGTCTGTTGGTGACCTTCGCCTAGCAAGACGGTTTGCTCATGGCGCGTCAATTGCATGGATTCGATGTAGGGGTACATCGAACTTTGTAATACCGGCCACGCGGTTTGCGCTCTTAAAGCAGGATGGCTCAACACCATCAGGCCAACAAGAAGCAAAGCTTTGAAAAATGTATGCATACGAAGGCTGACGCTCGGGTTGTACGGGTTCGAACAGGTCGGCAAGTGCTGCTACCGACTCATTAGGTATAAATATATCAATTAATTTACCAAAAACATCAAAAACAACACTTATACGGCGTTTTTAAATGTTGTTTGTATTAATTAATATTATTTTTATGAATATACAACTCAAAATAATAAATTTTGAATAAATGTAGGCAGCGTATATTGTGAGTACCTAATGATAAATACCCAATCAAAAAACAAAAGTTAAGAAGTCAGCGCCTGCGACCACCGCCGCCCAGCAAGCCGCCGAGCAGGCCACGCACAATTTCCCGGCCGATGGCGGAACCCACGGTGCGAACCGCGCTTTTCACCACCAGTTGAGCCACGCCGTCGCGTTTGGCGCCACGCGGGCCGGTGGTGCCGAACAATATGTCGGACATGTGTCCCATGACACCGTGGTCTTGCGGCGTAGACGCTTTTTGCAAATTTTGCTGCGCTTGGTTGACCGATTCTGCGTCCATGGCGGGTGCGCGACCTTTGATTTTTTCGTAGGCTGATTCACGGTCAACGTTTGTTTCATAGACACCGGCCACCAAAGAACTGTCTGTGAGCGCCTGTCTTTGCGCAGAAGTGATGGGGCCGAGTTGGCTGCCCGGGGGAACCACAAAAACCCGTTCGGTTTCAGTCGGGCGACCTTTGTCGTCGAGCAGACTGACCAAGGCTTCACCGACAGACAACTCGGTGATCGCAGCCTCAATATCCAGCCCTTTTTTAGGCCGCATGGTTTGCGCTGTTGCGGCGACGGCTTTTTGGTCACGTGGGGTGAAGGCACGCAACACGTGTTGCACCCGGTTGCCCAATTGGCCGAGCACGTTGTCCGGAATATCCAGCGGATTTTGGGTGACGAAATACACGCCCACACCTTTGGAGCGCACCAAGCGAACCACCAGTTCAATGCGTTCAATCAGGACTTTGGGTGCATCGTTGAACAGCAAATGCGCTTCATCAAAAAAGAACACGAGTTTGGGTTTGTCCAGGTCGCCGACTTCAGGCAATTGTTCAAACAACTCGGACAACATCCACAACAAAAACGTGGCGTACAAACGCGGCGCGTTCATCAACTTGTCAGCCGCCAAAATATTGACCAAACCATGCCCGTTGGTGTCGGTTTGCATGAAATCGTGAATATCCAGCATGGGCTCGCCGAAGAAGCGGTCACCGCCTTGCTCGTTGATTTGTAGCAAGCCGCGCTGTATGGCGCCGACACTGGCCGCGCTGACATTGCCGTATTCGGTGGTGATATCTTTGGCGTTTTCGCCCACATGCTGAAGCATGGCGCGCAGGTCTTTGAGATCGAGCAACAACAAGCCGTTGTCGTCAGCAATTTTGAACACCAGATTGAGCACACCGGCTTGGGTATCGTTCAGGTTCAACATGCGCGCCAATAGCAAAGGCCCCATGTCACTGACTGTTGCGCGAACCGGATGGCCTTGCTCACCGAACACATCCCACAGCGTGACAGGATTGGCGGCAAATGCGGGCGTTGGCAGGCCGCGTTCTTTCAAAACGGCTGCCATTTTGTCTGACAGTTTGCCGGGCTGGCTGATACCGCTCAAGTCGCCTTTGACATCGGCCATGAACACCGGCACGCCAATGCGCGACAGACCTTCGGCCATGGTTTGCAGGGTAACGGTTTTGCCGGATCCGGTGGCGCCGGTGATCAAGCCATGGCGGTTAGCCAAAGAGGGGAGCAAAAAACATTGTGTGTTGCTGTAAGTAGCGATCAGTATGGGGTCAGCCATGTGAGGTCAACGCTGCTGAAATTCCGAGGTTTTGAGGGACTCGCTGCTGACTCTGCGGGCACCGTTAAAGCGTTTGCGCCAATAACTGTCCGACATGTTTTCTATGCGGACCTCACCCCCGGTGCGGGGTGAGTGAATGAACTTGCCTTCACCGACATAAATACCCACATGGCTGAAAGCCCGGCGCAAAGTGTTGAAAAACACCAGATCGCCGGGTTGCAATTCTTCACGTTGGATGGTCTGGGTGGCGTCTGCTTGGGCTTTGGCGTTATGCGGCAGAGCCAAGCCTAAGGTGTTTTCATACATGGCGCGAACGAAACCGCTGCAATCGAAACCGCTGATACCCGTGCCGCCACGCTTGTAAGGTACGCCCAAAAAGCCCATGGCGTGTACGACCAGGTCAGAGGCTTGGTTGCCTACTGATTGACCGATGTAATTGATCTGGGATATGACCAGGTTCTGGTTAATGAAGCTCTCTAAGTCATCTTCTTGCGCCACCACCGGCGCGGCATGCGCCAAGCCCGTGGACAGAAAAAGAATGAGAAGCGGTTTCAACATAGCGCCAGATTCTAACGGCTGAGTCTGCTGCGGCCATCTGAAGCACAATCCTGATTTCGCTTGATCTCCAAACAAAAGGAATTTCACATGTTTCGTGCCATTGTTCTCGAGAAAGAACCCGCCTTCAATGCCAGCGTCCAATCATTGGAAGAAAGCCGTCTGCCGGATGCCGATGTGCATGTCAAAGTGGCTTATTCGACCTTGAATTTCAAAGATGGTTTGGCCATCACCAACAAAAGCCCGGTCGTGCGCGTCTGGCCCATGGTGGCCGGTATTGACGGCGCCGGAACCGTTTTGTCTTCATCGCATCCGCAGTGGAAAGAAGGCGATCAGTTTGTGCACAACGGCTGGGGCGTTGGCGAAACCCATTGGGGCTGTTTGTCTGAGCAAGCGCGCTTGAAAGGCGATTGGCTGGTGAAACTGCCCCAGGCCTTCACGCCGCGTCATGCCATGGCAATTGGTACTGCTGGCTATACCGCCATGCTCTGCGTGATGGCGTTGGAGCAGCAAGGCGTTCAGCCTGGTCAAGGCGAAGTGCTGGTGACCGGTGCCACCGGCGGTGTCGGCAGCGTGGCCGTGGCTTTGCTTTCCAAATTGGGCTTCAACGTGGTGGCAGCCACGGGCAAAGCCAGTGAGGAAGCCTATTTGAAATCGCTGGGCGCGCAAAGCATCATGGACAGGGCTGAATTGTCAGCGCCGGGCAAACCGTTTCAAAAGGAACGCTGGGCCGGGGTGGTCGATGCTGTAGGCTCACACACGCTGGCCAATGTGCTGGCACAAACCCGTTACGGCGGTGCAGTGGCCGCATGCGGATTGGCGCAAGGCATGGATTTACCGACCACCGTCATGCCTTTCATCTTGCGCAATGTGCGGCTCATCGGTGTGGATTCTGTGATGGCCCCGCTGGCCTTGCGTCAGAAAGCGTGGGACAGGTTAGCGCAGGATTTGGATTTGGCCAAACTGGAAAGCATGATTGAGGAAGTCAGCTTGGAGCAGGCGATTGAGAAAGCCCATGCCTTGATGGCCGGGCAAGTGCGCGGCCGCGTGGTGGTGAGGATTTAAACCATGTTGCTGGACGCAGAAGATTCCCAACTGGTGCTGGTCGATTTCCAGCAACGCCTCATGCCTGCGATGTTCCAAGGAGAGGCTTGTATCGCTAACGCCATGAGACTGGCGCAGGCCGCGCAAATATTGGGTGTGCCGGTGTGGGGCACGGAGCAAAACCCGGGCAAGCTCGGCAGCAACCCGTCTGCGATGAAAGCCTTGTGCAAACAGACCTTGGCCAAAATGCAATTCAGCGCCTGTGAAGAAGGTTTGGTCGAATGGTTGCGTCCCGAGGTCAAAAGCAAACCGGCGGGCAACGCACGCAGCTTGCCCAAGCATTTGCAAAAACCTGCTGCGGCGGAGCCGACGCCGTCAAGCATTGTGATTGCCGGGGTGGAAGCCCATGTGTGTTTGTTGCAGACCGCGTTAGATTTGTTGGAAGATGAATTTGAGGTCTGGGTAGTCACCGATGCGTGCACCTCGCGCACCGAGCGCAACCGGGATGCTGCTTACGACCGCTTGGCTGCAGCAGGTGCCGAATTGCTGACCACCGAAATGGTTTTGTTCGAATGGTTGCGCACCGCAGAGCATGAGCATTTCAAAGAGGTGCATGCCCTCATCAAATAAGAAAGACAAGGAGAGAGTTGTGACAAAGTACGCCAGTTTTTACCAACGTTCCATCCAAGACCGCGAAGGTTTTTGGGCAGAACAAGCAAGCTTGATTGACTGGCAGGTCAAACCTTCGCAAATTTGCGACTACAGCAAACCGCCTTTTGCCCATTGGTTTGTCGGCGGCACCACCAATTTGTGTCACAACGCGGTGGACCGGCATTTGCAAGAGCGCCCCGATCAAGCCGCACTGATTTATGTGTCCACCGAAACCGGTCAGGAAGTGACCTACAGCTTTGCGCAACTTTCCGATGAAGTGCAGCGCATGGCGGCGATTTTGCAAAGCCTGGGCGTCAAGCAGGGCGACCGCGTGCTGATTTACATGCCCATGATTGCCGAGGCGGCGTTTGCCATGTTGGCCTGCGTGCGCATCGGTGCGATTCATTCGGTGGTGTTTGGTGGTTTTGCTTCGCATTCACTGGCAACACGGATTGACGACGCCAGCCCGGTGCTGATCACCAGCGCGGATGCCGGTTCACGCGGTGGCAAGGTCGTGCCTTACAAACCGCTGCTCGATGAAGCCATAACGCTCAGTCGACACAAACCGTCGGCGGTGTTGATGGTGGACCGAGGTTTATCTGCTTTCACCTCTGTGCCGGGGCGAGACCACGCATACGCTGAATTGCGTCAGCAACACCTCAACGCGAAAGTGCCTTGTGTCTGGTTGGACAGCGCGCACCCCAGCTACACCTTGTACACGTCCGGCACGACCGGCAAACCCAAGGGCGTGCAACGCGACACAGGCGGTTACACCGTGGCCTTGGCGGCCAGCATGCAGCATATTTTTGAAGGCCAGCCCGGCGATGTCTATTTCAGTACCAGCGACATTGGCTGGGTAGTCGGTCACAGCTACATTATTTATGGCCCGCTGATCGCAGGCATGGCGACGCTGATGTATGAAGGCCTGCCCACGCGCCCGCACGGCGGCGTCTGGTGGGAGTTGGTTGAAAAATACAAAGTCACGCACATGTTCAGCGCGCCGACAGCCGTGCGTGTGTTGAAAAAGCAAGACCCGGCTTTGTTGTCCACATACGATATTTCCAGCCTGAAAGCTTTGTACCTGGCCGGTGAACCATTGGACGAACCGACCGCGCAATGGATTGCCGATGGATTGGGCAAGCCGATCATCGATAACTATTGGCAGACCGAAACCGGTTGGCCGATTTTGACCGTGGCCAACGGCGTACAAAAAATGCCCAGCAAATTTGGCAGTCCAGGCATACCCATTTACGGCTTTGATGTGAAATTGTTGAACGACAACACTGGCGAAGAACTCAGCGGCGCAAAGGAAAAAGGCGTGGTTGTCATCGAAGGACCTTTGCCCCCAGGCTGTTTGCAAACCTTGTGGGGCGACGATGAGCGCTATGTGAAAACCTATTGGCAAAGCGTGCCCGGCAAGCTGGTGTATTCCACGTTCGACTGGGGCGTGCGGGATGAAGACGGTTATTTCTACATATTGGGGCGCACGGACGATGTGATCAACGTCGCCGGTCATCGCTTGGGTACGAGAGAAATCGAGGAAAGCATTTCCAGCCACCCAAATGTGACCGAGGTGGCGGTGGTCGGTGTGGCGGATCAACTCAAAGGCCAGGTGGCGATGGCGTTTGTGGTCGCCAAAGATGCGTCAGCGTTGGGCGATTCAGCTGCGAGGCTGAAGCTGGAAGGCGAGATCATGAAACTGGTTGACAGCCAGTTGGGCGCGGTGGCCAGGCCGTCGCGCGTCTTGTTCCTGAGCCTGCTGCCCAAAACACGCAGCGGCAAGTTGCTGCGCCGCGCCATACAAGCGGTATGCGAAAACCGCGATCCCGGCGACTTGACCACGATTGATGACCCCACGCCGTTGCAGCAGATCAAAGAACAGCTGACTTAAAACGGCGCGAACATGTCTAACTTGAGCGATGCGCCGGGTCAAACTTAACAGGCGCGAACATGTCTAACTTGAGCGATACGCCGGGTCAAACGTGTAGCGAACGTTGCCGCTTGCGGCGGTGAGCGGCGTTTGAGCCCGGCGCATCGCTCCAACAGAAACAAGCGTTTAAGCCCGGCAGCAGCACATAGCCCCGAAACTTTGTCGTGAAACTGTCAGACTTTGGTGGCACAATGACCAGCACATATCGGTGTTCTTCAAGGCACCGGTCGCATCCGCTAACCGGTTCAGCCGTGTCGCGGAGGGTTTATCAACCAAACTTATGTTTCCTGCAGGGAAACGGAGGTCAGCAATGAGCGATTCACCGCAGACGGGTTCGTCCGTCTATCAAGCCTATGCAGGCAACACTTATCTCTTCGGGGGCAACGCCCCTTACGTCGAAGAGATGTATGAAAACTATCTCCTCAATCCCGGCAGCGTGCCAGACACTTGGCGCCAGTATTTCGATGCATTGCAGCATGTGCCTGCCGTCGATGGCAGCCAATCCAAGGATGTGCCCCACCAACCGGTGATCAATGCGTTTGCCGAGCGCGCCAAGCAAGGCGGCACCCGTGTCGTCATGGCCAGCGCCGACCAAGAGATGGGGCGTAAACGCACAGCGGTGCAACAACTGATTGCGGCTTACCGCAACAACGGCCAACTTTGGGCCAATCTCGACCCCTTACAGCGCACCGAGCGCCCCCATATTCCTGAATTAGAACTGTCGTTTTACGGTTTCACCGACGCCGACCAAGAAACAGTGTTCGACACCAGCAACACCTTTTTCGGCAAAGACCGTATGAGCCTGCGCGAGTTGCTCAACGCCTTGCGCCAGACCTATTGCGGCACGCTGGGTGCCGAGTACATGTACACCACCGATATGGGTGAAAAACGTTGGTGGCAACAAAAGCTTGAAAGCATTCGCAGCCACCCGGCATTTTCAAACGACAAGAAAAAACACATTCTGGACAGGCTGACCGCCGCCGAGGGTTTAGAGCGCTACTTGCACACCAAGTACGTTGGTCAAAAACGGTTTTCGCTGGAAGGCGGCGAGAGCTTTATTGCAGCCATGGATGAACTGATTCAAGCCGCCGGTAAACAAGGCGTGCAAGAAGTCGTCATCGGCATGGCGCACCGTGGCCGCTTGAATGTGCTGGTCAACATCATGGGCAAAATGCCCAAGGATTTGTTCGCTGAATTCGACCACACCGCCCCTGAAGAGTTGCCTGCTGGTGATGTCAAATACCACCAAGGCTTCAGCTCCGATATGCCCACCCCTGGCGGTCCCGTGCACTTGTCACTGGCATTCAACCCATCGCATTTGGAAATTGTGAATCCGGTGGTTGAAGGCTCGGTGCGTTCGCGCATGGACCGCCGCAGCGACCCCACCGGCAGCCAAGTGTTGCCCGTGCTGGTGCACGGCGATGCCGCGTTCGGCGGTCAAGGTGTCAATCAGGAAACGCTGGCGCTGGCGCAAACCCGTGGCTACACCACCGGCGGCACAGTCCACATCATCATCAACAACCAAAT
>CAMDJS010000002.1 GCA_945900685.1 Bordetella parapertussis | reverse complement strand
TGCAGCGGGTCATGGTGTAGATCCAGAGGCTGTTGAAGAAGCCGCGATTGTATCGAGTGGCTTGTTTATGATGGCTGCATGCACACATTCACACGCACAGTTTTATATACCGACACCGATGGGCGCGCCCGTTTTCGAGAGGAAAGCATTCCTCTGGATCTGGGCACTGAACAGTCCCGCTTAAGCGCGCTGTTACCCGCGCAAGGTCTGCAACTGCGCCGCAGCCCGGTGGGTTTTCGCAGCCAGTTTCACGTCACCACCACACCGCAATGGGTGTTTATTTTGCAAGGGCAAATGCAAATCGGCTTGCAAGACGGCAGTTCGCGGATCTTCAAAGCGGGTGAGCATTTTTTCTCTGCGGACGTGTTGCCGCCGGGTGCGGTGTTTGACAGTTCGCTCCACGGCCATTGCAGTCAACAGGTAGGAGATGACGAACTGGTGACCGCATTCATCCGAGCTTAAGTCTCCTTGAGGGGCAAGTTTTTTTTCAATCCTGGCTTGTTTTGGTTAAAAAATAACTCAAAAGAATCCATTTAACACTTGTTGATTAAAGAGTTGCTGGCATCAAGCCGATACCATCTGAGTTCCGGGCGCACAACCCATGTGTGCGCCGCATCTTCTTGTCTTTTTCATTCAAAGCAGTCATGAAAAAATACCTACGTTTGATACTAGAAATACTGTTGGGCATCTGCCTTGTGGCAGCCTCCACACTTGCTTATATGAATTACTCAGCCAAAAAGCATTTGGTGGCTGAGGTAGGCGAACTCACAGAGCAATTGGGAGAAGCCAAAGAAGCATTGGAAAAAATGGATGAGAAAGAGCCTGCAGCTGAGGAACCCATTGCCGAAGCAGGCAGCATCGCTCAAGAACTGGATGCGCTCAAAGCAGCGTTTTCTAACGGCGTGGTCTTGCAAGACATTGAAATGCTTTACAAGGCGCAAAAGTCTCTCAGCGCAGAACGACAAGTCGGTATGGCATCGATCCGCTTGCTGACCAAAGGCGCGCAAGACGAGGGCACCATCGCTGCATTCCAAAAAGCCTTGGAGATGGCTGAATGGAGCAACCGTTTGCAAACCGTGTGCGCGGCACAAAACGCACTCGCTGCGGCTGGTCAAAAAATCAAGGTGCTGCAGGATTGCAAAAAATCAACCGAGAAAGAAGAACCCGCTAAAGACGCCAATGGCAAGAAAGACGAGAAAGCCCATGCCGTGCATTGGGGCTATGAAGGCGACAATGGCCCAGAGCATTGGGGCAGTAACTTCCCGGTTTGCGGCACAGGCAAAAAGCAGTCACCGCTGAACATCATTGGACCGTTTGAAAAATCCAAAGACGTGTTGAGCGTGGATTACAAAGAAGGCCCGCTGAAAATACTCAACAACGGCCACACGATTCAAGTCAATCTCGAACCAGGCAGCACGCTGACCATCAACAAAGAAACGTTTGATTTGCTGCAATTCCACTTCCACCGCCCCTCAGAAGAACAAGTCGACGGCAAAAACGCCGCCATGGTCGCGCACTTTGTGCACAAGAGCAAAGACGGCAAACTCGCCGTCATCGGTGTGTTGCTGAACGAAGGCAAAGACAACGCCGCGATCAAAACTTTGTGGGCCAATTTGCCACCCAAAGAAGGCGAAGAATTTATGCCGCAGAAAGTCAGCTTCAACCCCGCCAGCATGCTGCCCAAAGAACTTGGCTTCTACAACTACGAAGGTTCACTGACCACACCGCCTTGTACCGAAGGTGTGCAGTTCTACATTCTGAAAAAACCGGTGGATGTTTCTAAAGACCAGGTCGGCAAATTCCCTTTCAAGCTCAACGCCCGCCCGGTGCAAAGCCTGAATGGTCGCAAGATCAACGCAGGCGGCTAATCCCCGTTTGACGTGAGAAAGCCTGCAACGTGTTGCAGGCTTTTTTGTTTGCGGTTCACTGCTGTACGCAAAGTATGAGTGAGCGCCTGAGTATCAACGCGGCATACCGGGAAACCCGCCCATGCCTTTCATGCCGCCTAGCTTTTTCATCATCTTCATCAAGCCGCCGCCGCGCATTTTTTTCATCATGTCTTGCATTTGTCCAAATTCATTCAGTAATCGATTGACTTCTTGCACTTGCACACCCGCACCGGCGGCGATACGGCGCTTGCGCGTGGCTTTGATGATGTCCGGCTTGGCACGCTCATAAGGCGTCATGCTGTGGATGATGCCCTGCTTTTTCACGATTTCTTTTTCGGCGCGGTTCAAATCCACGTCCTTGGCCTTGGCAGCGATCTGGCCGGGCATTTTTTCCATCAGGCTGGACAAGCCGCCCATTTGCTTCATCTGCTGTATTTGGGATAAAAAATCATTCAGATCAAAACCATCACCGCTTTTGAGCTTGGCCGCCATTTTTTGCGCAGCTTCCATATCCACATTGGCGGTGACTTGCTCGACCAGCGCCACGATGTCACCCATGCCGAGCATGCGACCGGCGTGACGCTCGGCGTCAAAGGCTTCGAGGCCATCAATTTTTTCGCTGGTACCCGCAAATTTGATCGGGGCGCCGGTGATTTGACGCACCGACAAAGCCGCACCGCCGCGTGAATCGCCATCGGTTTTGGTCAGCACGATGCCGGTCAATGGCAAGGCATCTTTGAAAGCCTTGGCGGTGTTGATGGCGTCTTGTCCGAGCATGGCATCGACGACAAACAAAGTCTCGACCGGATTCACCGCCGCATGCAAAGCCTTGATCTCGTTCATCAAAGCTTCATCGATGGCCAAGCGACCTGCGGTGTCCACCAGCAGCACATCCACATAATGTTTGCGTGCATAGTCCAACGCAGCCAACACAATGTCGACGGGTTTTTGCGACGGGTCACTGGGAAACCACTCAGCGCCCGCTTGTGCAGTCACGCTTTTCAACTGCTCGATGGCGGCCGGACGGTAAACGTCAGCCGACACGGTCAACACCTTTTTCTTTCGCTTGGTGATCAGGTGTTTGGCGAGTTTGGCCGTGGTGGTGGTTTTACCTGCGCCTTGCAAACCGGCCATCAAAATCACGGCGGGCGGCTGCGCCGCCAAATTGATGTCTGCAACACCTTCACCCATGGTCGTGCTGAGTTCGCGCTGAACAATACTCACCAACACTTGACCGGGGGTCAGCGAGCCGATGACTTCCTGGCCCAGCGCCTTATCTTTGACCCTGGCAATGAAATCGCGCACCACGGGCAGCGCCACGTCGGCTTCGAGCAATGCCATGCGCACCTCGCGCAGCATGTCCGCGACATTGGATTCTGTGATGCGGGCCTGTCCGCTGATCTGGCGTGCCAGTCGCGAAAGTTTGTCACTGAGCGTGCTTGCCATTGTCAAAACCTTGCCAAGAAACTTGCCATGAAAAAAACCGAGTTGTCAGCGAAACGCTAAACTGTCTGCATGATTGTATTCAGCGCTACCCATTTCAGTCTGGTCTGGGGCCTCGTGGCCGCAGTGGCCTATGCATTGGGCGCTTTGTTTGGTGGTCGTTTATCGCCGCAGCAAAGCCGCAACTACCTCTGGCTGATTTCACTTTTTCATGGTTTGAGCGTGATCGCCAGCCTTATCCCCACAGAAAACGAACTGTCGCATTTCGGCTTTGCCGCGGCTTTATCCGCGACCGCATGGCTGGTCTTATTGGTCTACACCATTGAGCATCACTGGTTCCCGCAAATGCAAACCCGCTGGCTGATGTCCGGCGTTGGCATGGTTACCGTGATATTGCCGTTGTTATTTCCCGGACAAACGCTGCACAGCACCTCTTCGGCTTGGTTGCCTTTTCACTGGATGCTGGGCATGGCTTCGTATGCCTTGTTTGCTGCCGCCGTGGTGCATGCCAGTTTGATGAACCGTGCGGAGCGCCAAATTCGCCTGGGTGCTGTCGACCCGAGTGGTTTACCGCTGATGACGCTTGAGCGATTGACATTTCGCTTTGTCAACATTGGCTTTGGACTGCTGACGGCGACTTTGCTGGCCGGTTGGCTTTTCGGTGAACAGCTTTACGGTTCAGTCCATGCGATTCGGTTGGACCACAAAACCTTGTTCGCTATCCTCGCTTGGCTGGTGTTTGCTGTGCTCTTATGGGGACGGCGTTACCGTGGTTGGCGTGGATCGCTGGCCATACGCACACTCTATATAGGTGCATTGATGTTGCTGATGTCTTATGCAGGTTCGCGCTTTGTGACTGAGGTTCTACTGGGACGCCATCTATGAAATACCTGATCCTGCTGGGCTTGCTCTTTGGCGTGATCATGTGGTTCAAGTTCAGTCGCCCTTCAACTTCAGACCGCCGTTCAACCGATTCAGCAGATCAACCGCAAAACATGGTGCGGTGTGCCCATTGCGGACTGCACCTCCCAGAAAAAGAAGCGGTCGCGTCGCCACGAGCTATTTACTGCAGCGCGGCTCATCGCGACGCGGTTGAAAATTAAGACATGAAGAACACTTCGTTCTGGCAAAACGGTTGGTACCGGTTTGCTCGGGCCATCGCGTCTCCCAATTTCGGGCCGCGCCCGCATGGCGTTGATGTGGATCTGGTGGTCATACACGCCATCAGTCTGCCGCCAGGCACTTACACAGGCGACCACGTGCAAGCATTTTTCACCAATACGCTTGAGCATTCTCAGCACGCCTACTTTGAGACCTTGCGTGATGTGAAAGTGTCTGCGCATTTTTTCATTCGCCGAGGCGGCGAGTTGATTCAATTTGTCAGCTGCGATGACAGGGCCTGGCATGCGGGCCAATCCAGCCATTGGGGCCGCGACAACTGCAACGACTTTTCAATCGGCATTGAACTTGAAGGACTTGATGGCGAAAACTTCACGCTCTATCAATACGAAAGTTTGAGTGCACTGCTGCCATTGATTCAACACCAATACCCAATTCAACACGTCACCGGACACGAACACATCGCGCCTCTTCGAAAAAAAGACCCAGGAAAAGGTTTTTCTTGGCGTTTTTTGCAACAAAGTGTGGGATGGACCGATCAATTTTTTCCTGAATAAGCGCATTCACATCTTTGAATTCAGTGCCAGGTTAAATCTAAATGCAGCAAATTTCTGCCAAAACTATCGCTTGCAAAAATTTTTTTCAAAAAATAGACCAAACACTACGTGTAGTGTGTTGAAAAGAGTTACGACCCCATATATAGTGTGGGGTGTGCACATTTGTGACGGACAACCGGTCATCTGCACAAAAAAATATAAGAAGTCACCAAAAGCATTCATGCCCCACAGGATTTAAAAAAAATGCAAATTGCCGCAACCACGACAAATATCACGCCCGTTCGCAAGTCCACCGACGCTGGCGACACCACCCAGACCTCATTGATTTCCTCCTTAAGCCAATACCAGATCATTCGCCGCAATGGTGCGGTGGTTCCGTTTAAGCCAGCCAAGATCGCAGTCGCCATGATGAAAGCTTTTTTGGCTGTGCATGGCACCCAAGGCGCAGCCTCAGCCAGCGTACGCGAGACGGTGGATCAACTGACCCAGGCTGTCACGCGCGCGCTCATGCGCTCACGCCCAGGCGGCGGCACATTCCATATTGAAGATGTGCAAGACCAGGTGGAACTCGGCCTCATGCGCGGCAGCCACCATGAAGTCGCACGTTCCTATGTGCTTTACCGCGAACGCCGCACCCAAGAACGCGCTACCCAAAAAGAAACACCTGCAAACCAAGGTCCTGCTTTGCATGTCATGCTTGATGGTGAACGCGTGCTCCTTGATACGGTGCGTTTAGAAAAACTCATTGCAGCCGCCTGTGAAAACTTGGGTGAAGACGTCACTGCAGCGCCCATCCTGTCAGAAACCATGCGTAATTTGTACGATGGCATCCCGATGGAAGAGGTGCACAAAGCCTCCGTGCTTGCAGCCCGCACCCTGATTGAAAAAGAACCGGGTTACACCTTCGCCACCGCACGCTTGTTGATGTACTCGATCACCAAGGAAGTCTTGGGACAAGAAGCCACCCATGCTGAAATGGCCGGGCACTATCAGCGCACCTTCGCAGAGTTTTTGAACAAGGGCGTGGATAACGACTTGCTAGACCCGCGTTTGCTGCAATTTGATTTGCCGCGCTTGGCCAAAGCGCTCAAGCCAGAGCGTGACTTCCAATTCGATTACCTCGGCCTGCAAACTTTGTATGACCGCTATTTCTTACATGTGCGCAAGCAACGTATCGAACTGCCGCAGTCATTCTTCATGCGTGTCGCCATGGGTTTGTCACTCAATGAAGTCAACCGCGAAGAACGTGCGATCGAGTTTTACGAAATTCTGTCTTCTTTCGACTTCATGTCCAGCACGCCTACGCTGTTCAACAGTGGCACCACCCGTCCGCAACTCTCCAGTTGCTACCTGACTACTGTGCCGGACGACTTAGACGGCATTTACGAATCCATCAAAGAAAATGCTTTGTTGTCTAAATTTGCTGGTGGCCTAGGTAACGATTGGACGCGCGTGCGCGCCTTGGGCAGCCACATCAAAGGCACCAATGGCGAATCACAAGGCGTGGTGCCTTTCCTCAAAGTCGTCAACGACACAGCGGTGGCTGTCAACCAAGGCGGCAAGCGCAAAGGTGCAGTCTGTACCTACCTTGAAACTTGGCATTTGGACATTGAAGAATTTTTAGAACTGCGCAAAAACACTGGCGACGACCGTCGACGCACACACGACATGAACACGGCCAACTGGATCCCTGACCTGTTCATGCGCCGCGTCATGGAAAAAGGCGAGTGGACTTTGTTCTCACCTTCCAACACGCCTGATTTGCATGACAAATTCGGCTCGGAGTTTGAAAAAGCCTATACCGCCTACGAAGCACAAGCACGCCAAGGCTTGATCAAGCCCAGCAAGACTGTGCAAGCCACCGACTTGTGGCGCAGGATGCTGACCATGTTGTTTGAAACCGGCCATCCTTGGATCACTTTCAAGGACGCTTGCAATGTGCGCTCTCCGCAGCAACATTCAGGCGTGGTGCACTCCTCCAACCTGTGTACAGAAATCACTTTAAACACCAGCGACACAGAAACCGCTGTGTGTAACTTGGGCTCGGTCAATTTGGTGCGCCACCTCAAACAAGGTGCCAACGGCAACGAATTGGATCAAGACAAACTCAAGCGCACCATCACCATTGCCATGCGCATGTTGGACAACGTGATTGACATCAATTATTACGCTGTCAAAAAAGCCCGGGACTCCAACCTGCGCCACCGTCCTGTCGGCATGGGCATCATGGCTTTCCAAGACTGTTTGTACGAGTTGCACATTCCTTATGCGTCTCAAGCAGCGGTTGATTTTGCTGATCGCTCCATGGAAGCCATTTGCTATTACGCCTACTGGGCTTCCACCGAACTGGCGCGTGAACGCGGCCGTTACTCCACCTACAAAGGCTCATTGTGGGACCAAGGAATTTTGCCCTTGGACACACTCAATCTATTGGAAAAATCACGCGGTGGCTACATCGAAGTAGACCGCAGCGCCACGCTCGACTGGGATGCCTTGCGCCGCAAAATCGCAACAGACGGGATGCGCAATTCCAATTGCGTGGCGATTGCGCCTACGGCCACCATCTCCAATATCGTGGGGGTGGATGCATCCATCGAACCCTGCTTTGGTAACCTGTCAGTCAAGTCCAATTTGTCCGGTGAATTCACCATCATCAATTCCTATTTGGTGCGTGACCTCAAACGTCTGGGTCTGTGGGACGATGTCATGGTCATGGACCTCAAGCATTTCGACGGTTCATTGCGCCCCATCGACCGCGTGCCGCAAGATCTCAAAGACATGTACGCCACCGCCTTTGAAGTCGAAACACAATGGCTGGTTGAAGCTGCAGCGCGACGTCAAAAATGGATTGACCAAGCACAGTCACTCAACATCTACATGGCGGGTGCCTCTGGTAAAAAACTCGACGAGACTTACAAACTCGCTTGGCTACGCGGTCTCAAAACAACTTACTATTTGCGCACCACCAGCGCAACGCAAATCGAGAAGTCCACAGTGCAGGCGGGTTCACACAATGCGGTGTCTTCCGGCGGTGGTGCATCCGGTCTGAGCGCTATGGAAATGGCAGCAGCTGCAGCGCGCGCGCAAATGATGTCCGACACACCTGCGACCGATGTCAAGTTCTGCGGTGTTGATGATCCGACTTGCGAAGCATGCCAATAAGCATTCACTGGTTGCATGATCGCGGCCAGTGAATACGATGTAATTCAACAACAATTTGCAACGCAGTAAAGAATCAATCCTTTGCGTTTCATGCATAAACACACATAATCTCAAGAATGGAATTACCAATATGTTGACCTGGGAAGAAGAAGTAAAACCGGTATCGCCCATCGGCGTAACCATAGGTGACGTACAGAGTCACCTGAATTTGTCACCCTCCAATTCTGCGGCTCCCGCCTCACGTGTTCTCAACGACGGTGCAGTGCTTCCAACAATCGCTCCTGTTGAATCCCGCGCTTTCACTTCCTCTGCTCCGGGTGCCCGTCGCGTCAATGCTGATGACAAACGCATCATCAATGGCCAGACAGATGTCAACCAATTGGTGCCTTTCAAATACAAATGGGCCTGGGAAAAATATTTGGCCACCTGTGCCAACCACTGGATGCCGCAAGAAGTCAATATGACGCGCGACATCGCGCTGTGGAAAGACCCTAACGGACTGACCGACGATGAGCGCCGCATCATCAAACGCAATCTGGGCTTTTTTGTGACAGCCGACTCACTGGCCGCCAACAATATTGTGCTGGGCACTTACCGCCACATCACGGCGCCCGAGTGTCGTCAGTTTTTGCTGCGCCAAGCATTTGAAGAAGCCATTCATACACACGCCTACCAATACATTGTGGAATCTTTGGGCTTGGATGAAAGCGAAATCTTCAACGCCTACCAAGAGGTTCAATCCATTCGTGACAAGGATGAGTTTCTTATTCCTTTCATCGAAGCCATCATGGATCCTCACTTCCACACGGGCACGCCTGAAACCGATCAAACCTTATTGAAATCTTTGATTGTTTTTGCTTGCCTGATGGAAGGTCTGTTCTTCTATGTCGGCTTTACCCAGATTCTCGCGCTTGGCCGTCAAAATAAAATGACGGGCGCTGCAGAGCAGTACCAGTACATCTTGCGTGATGAGTCCATGCACTGCAACTTCGGCATCGACCTGATCAACCAAATCAAGTTAGAGAATCCTCACCTGTGGACGGCTGAGCTCAAAGCAGAGATCATCGAGCTGTTTCATAAAGCCGTTGAGTTGGAATACCGCTATGCTGAAGACACCATGCCACGCGGCGTGCTCGGCATGAATGCTTCCATGTTCAAGGGCTATTTGCGCTACATCGCCAACCGTCGCGCCACCCAAATCGGCTTGGACACGTTGTACCCCCACGAGGAAAACCCATTTCCCTGGATGAGCGAAATGATTGACCTGAAAAAAGAACGTAACTTTTTCGAAACCCGCGTCATTGAGTACCAAACCGGCGGTGCGCTGTCTTGGGATTGAAATTGACATGACCACCATTTGTTCCTTAACCTTGTATGTGCTGCAATTTGTAACAGCTTCAGGGTTGGGAACTCACAGCGTTCATGGTGTTGGACATCGGTTCAGCACCATGAATCACTTGGACTGAAAAGGCCAAGTGTTTTGAACCAACGATCTAAGATCTTGATCTAGGAGAGTATCTAATGGCAACTGCAAAAAAATCCGCTGCAAAAAAACCAGCAGCAAAAAAAACAGCGGCGAAAAAAGCTGCTGCAAAGAAACCTGTAGCGAAAAAAGCCGCAGCTAAAAAACCAGCAGTCAAGAAAAAGCCTGCTGCGAAAAAGCCTGTAGCGAAAAAAGTCGCGGCTAAAAAGCCTGTAGCGAAGAAAGCTGCTGCCAAAAAGCCCGCAGCTAAAAAAGCCGCAGCTAAAAAGCCCGCCGCCAAAAAAGCTGCGGCTAAAAAGCCTGCAGCGAAAAAACCTGCTGCTAAAAAAAAAGTAACAAGTAGCAAACCAGCAGCAAAAATACCGGCTGCTAAACCAGTCGCAAAAAAACCTGCAAGCAAACCAGCGGCCAAACCGCACGCAAGCGCAGCAGCCCCATCGGTTGCTCATGTGGCTCAAACCACATTGAATCCTCAGGCAGCCTGGCCTTTTCCAACATCGGCCAAGCCCTGAACAAGCGATTCACGTTTGTTTCCAACCCGGTGCTTAAAGTGCACCGGGTTTTTTTATGTCAGCGAATAGTTTTGCGGGCCGCGACTCGCAATTTTGATAGCCCCGACTTTGTTGCCCAACTCAGCGCAGCGAAGTAAATCCCAGTCTTGATCTAATCCAAACAATAAAGCACTGCGCCAAGCGTCACCACAACCTGTTGGGTCGATCACTGCAGTTGCTTTGACCGGCGCTACCAAATGCATCTGCCCTTGTTGCCACACTTCGCAACCATTGGCACCCAAGGTCACAACCAGTCCCTTGACCTTGGCAGAGATAGCCGCGCTGTCCATACCGGTACGGTCACTGAGCATTTTTCCTTCATAATCATTCACCGTAACCCAGGTGGCCAAGTCGATGAAGTGGCGCAATTCTTCGCCATTGAACATAGGCAATCCCTGACCGGGATCAAATACAAAAGGTATGCCTGCTTGTGCAAACTGCTGTGCATGCTGCAGCATGGCATCCCGCCCGTCGGGAGACACAATACCCAAACTGATATCAGCACGCTTTTCAACACGCGTGATGTGCGCTTGCATCATGGCACCGGGATGAAAGGCAGTAATTTGGTTATTGTCCAAATCCGTCATGATCATGGCCTGCGCCGTGTAATCATCTGCAACCATCTTCACAAAATCAGTTGAAATACCCAAGTGCTGCAGTCTGTTGAGATAGCTTTCACCATCATTGCCCAATGTCGCCATGGGCAACGCATGGCCGCCTAACAATTTCAATCCATAGGCAATATTGCCTGCGCATCCACCGAACTCTCGCTGCAACCGAGGAACCAGAAAGGACACGTTCAATATGTGCAGTTGTTCAGGCAATATTTGTTCTTTGAACCTGCCCTCGAAATGCATGATGGTGTCAAACGCCAGTGACCCACAAATGACAACTGCCATAGCTCAATCCGATCTGTAAAAATTAAGGGTAAAAAAGCAATGCCCTGAAGCCGTCTATTGTCTGCGAAAGTGAAGGGTCCAAGGTAAATCTGAGGGTGAAAGCATGATTTCCCAAGGGGCGTAAAGGCACATGAAACCCAAGTTGGTCTGCTGAAATCACTTTGCGAACGCGAACATCGCCCTCACCATTCAATGTCAACTCCAATGCAGGCGGCATCAACGCGCCCTCGCTCAAATTCCTAACCGTTCCTTCAAATACAAATGTGGTTTCATCCAATCGTTTGAACGTACTTGACTCCATGGAAAACAATTCTGTGTCCATAGGAATGCTGAGTTGACAGTTCATGGGCTTGCAAAACCATTGCAACGCAGGTTGCAGTTCAGGGACACGCGCAGCAATCACATGGCGCTGATGAAATACAAATTGCATAAGCAAGCCAAACGCCAGCAGAGCCAGCAACATCAGAACCACGGTCGTGTCTTGATGTTGACCTGTTTCGTGCTTGGTATCTGCCTGCAAGGGTCTAGACAAAGGTTGAAGAAACTCCTGCACAGGCTGCGGGTCATCCATCTCAAACAAATGCTGATCCACTTGAAACAAGTGCTCACACTTTCCACACTTCACCCAACCGTCTGCCGCGCTTAAGTGCTCAGGTTGTACGGAGAAACCAGTTTGACATTGAGGGCAAAGAGTGACGATGGCCATGGATGCTGCGTGTCAAAGTTTAGGCAAGGCGACCATGCATCAATACCCAGCCATCTTGAGCGTCAGCCACTTGAAGCGATATGTAAGGTTGGTAGGCTGATTGAATGTCTTCTGCCTGTCTTTGCAAAATACCTGCCAAAAGCAATTGGCCTGAGGCCTGTACGTGGGCACACAATAAAGGCGCCAACACCTTCAAAGGTGCAGCCAATATGTTGGCCACCACCAGCGGGTATGTGCCTTGCGCCAATTCAGGCAAACCTGTGTTGATCTTGACTTGGTTGTCCATGGCGTTTGCCAAAGTGGCTTTGACCGCATCAGGGTCGATATCGACGGCATCCACATGCGAAGCTCCCATCATGGCAGCACCAATGGCCAATATGCCGGAACCGCAACCGTAATCCAATACACGTTGGCCTGAGGGCGGATGCATGGCAATCCAACGCAAACACATGCGCGTGGTCGGGTGCGTGCCAGTGCCGAATGCCAAACCGGGGTCCAATCGCAATACCCATTGCGCTTGTGCCGGGGCTTGGTGCCAACTGGGCACCACCCAAAATGTGTCGGTGATGGGAACCGGCTCAAACTGTGATTGCGTCAAACGCACCCAGTCCTGCTCGGGCACCTCAGCGATGCCTTGCAAACTGCTGTTTTCAAAAAAGGCTTGCAGTACGAGCAACTGCCCGGCTTCTTGTGCTGTTGCCTCATTGGCAAATAAAGCAAAGACGTGAGAACGAAGCCAACCGGCTGCAGGCGGTGGCATGCCGGGTTCACCGAACAATGCATGTTCTTGGTCAGTGTGTGCGTCAGCATCTTCAACGGACACACTGAGCGCATCCAAAGCCATCAAGGCTTCGCTGATGGTGTCCACCTGGTCTTGCGGACAATGCAATCGCAACTCAACCATCAGGATTGACGAACCGCCAGCCATTCTTCCAAGTAATGGATATTGGTGCCGCCGCTGATGAAGCCCGGGTCATCCATCAGCTCGCGGTGCAACGCAATATTGGTGTTGATACCTTCCACCACGGTCTCACCCAAGGCCGTACGCATACGCGCCAATGCATGCTCGCGTGTGTCGCCGTACACAATGATTTTGCCGATCATGGAGTCGTAATTGGAAGGAACAAAATAATTGGTGTAGATGTGTGAATCCACCCGTACGCCGGGTCCGCCCGGTGGGTGCCACATGGTGATGCGTCCGGGGGAAGGTGTGAACTTGAACGGGTCCTCCGCATTCACACGGCATTCAATCGCGTGGCCTTTGATTTCGATTTGTCGCTGCGTATAAGGCAGTTTCATGCCGGAGGCGGTCATGATCTGGGTTTTGACAATATCCACACCGGTGATGAATTCAGTGACCGGGTGTTCGACTTGCACGCGGGTGTTCATCTCAATGAAATAGAACTCGCCGTTTTCATACAAAAACTCAAACGTACCCGCGCCGCGATAACCCATTTTTTTGCAGGCCGCCACGCAGCGCTCACCGATGCGTTCAATCAGCTTGCGGGCAATGCCGGGCGCAGGTGCTTCTTCGATCACTTTTTGGTGACGGCGCTGCATGGAGCAGTCGCGCTCACCCAGGTAAATGGCGTTTTTGAAGTTATCCGCCAGTATTTGAATTTCAATATGCCGAGGGTTTTGCAAAAACTTTTCCATGTAAACCGCCGGATTGCCAAACGCAGCACCCGCTTCGGCTTTGGTGGTTTGCACCGCATGGATCAAGGCCGCTTCGTTGTGCACGACCCGCATGCCGCGACCGCCGCCGCCGCCTGCCGCCTTGATGATGACCGGGTAACCCACCGATTTACCAATCCGACGTATCTCTGCTGGGTCGTCCGGCAACTCGCCGTCTGAGCCGGGAACACAAGGCACACCGGCCTTGATCATGGCGTGCTTGGCAGACACCTTGTCTCCCATCATACGGATGGATTCAGGCGTAGGTCCGATAAAAACAAAACCACTTTTTTCAACCCGCTCGGCAAAGTCAGCGTTTTCGCTCAAAAACCCGTAACCGGGATGAATGGCTTGGGCATCCGTGACTTCTGCCGCAGAAATGATGGCCGGCATGTTCAGGTAACTTTGAGCGGAAGCCGCCGGACCAATACACACAGCCTCTTCAGCCAACTTGACGTATTTGGCTTCACGGTCAGCTTCGGAATAGACCACCACAGCTTCGACACCGAGTTCTTTACAGGCGCGCTGTATGCGAAGTGCTATTTCGCCCCGGTTGGCGATCAGAATCTTTTTAAACATGTCCGGGAATCACTCGATGATGAAAAGAGATTGACCGTACTCGACAGCCTGGCCGTTGACCACCATGATGCGCGTGACTGTTCCGCTTTTGTCCGCCTCGATTTCATTGAGGATTTTCATGGCTTCAATGATGCAAATGGTGTCGCCTTCATTGATGACACTGCCCACTTGGACAAAGGGTTTGGCTTCCGGACTGGATGCTGTGTAAAACGTGCCCACCATGGGCGACTTGACGATGTGGCCGCTGATGGCGGCCGGTTCGGCCGCGGCAGGCGTTGCAGGTGCCGCCGCCGATCCATCCGCTGACGCGCCAGGCACTGGCGCGGCCACCATCAAGGGTGCGGCCACTGCCATGGGAGCGCCAACCGGACCTTTGACAATACGAACCTTGCCCTCGGCTTCGGTGATCTCAAGTTCAGACACATTGGACTCGGAAACCAAGTCGATCAGCGTTTTAAGTTTTCTTAAATCCATATAACTTACAGTGAATTGCTGTTAATAAGCTGCTAATTTACACTATTTTCAAAACAATGGTCTAACGCCACCCAAACGGGAACTGGCTTCAGGTCCAGGAACGAATATCGCTGTCTGACAGTTTACCAAGTTTACGCTGTAGCAATCCGCCCTGTGAATCTATCACTAAAGTAAACGGTAAGCCGCCTTCTTGGTTGCCCAATGCGGTCATGAGCTGCGTACCATTCAAGCCAGCCATACCGATGGCATATTCTACCGGGTACTGGGTTAAAAACCGCTTGACAGCGCTCGGCTGATCGATAGCCAATCCCAAGACTTGCCAGTTTTTAGCTACATTTTCTTGAAAGAAGCTGTTCAATAAAGGCATTTCTTCCACGCATGGGGTACACCAGGTCGCCCAAAAATTGATCACCAGCGGATGGTTTTTGAAATCAACCAGTTTCAAGGGCGAGCCATCTGGCCTCTCAAACTCCGCGCTCCACAAGGCGTCCATCATGGCAGTCGGCAGTTGCTGTGACTGGCTACGCCACCAGGCCGCTCCCACCCCAGCGACCAAGGCGCCTGCGGCCACAGCCACAAAGCTGCGCCTACTTTGGCTAAAGTTGCTTGGTTTTTCAATATCTTGAGTCATACGTCATTGTCCACCAAGCGCTGCAATCCATCGATATCCCCACGCATAGGCTTGCCGCGGCTGTCGGGCAGCAGCGCGCCGCGCAAATCGTCATAGTCATACACCATCAGGTGCACGCCAATGTCTTCATTCAATACCGGGCAGCGGCTGTGTATGCTGAGGGCGTCCACAGTCTCGCCTTGAAAACCGCTGACCGAGCTGACCTCAAAACGCACCCCTTTATCCAGCAGTTGCAGTTCGGCTTGTTTGCTGTCATCGCAAAACAGTTGAATGTAAATATCCGATAAACGGGTGGCGGTTCCGCGCCAGACGGCACCGCTTAAGTGGGGTCGGAATTCCTCCAAACGCCGCATCCAAGTCAGCGCCAATTGACGCAAGGCCAGCAATTCTTGCGGTTGGGTGTCTGCACAAAACAATTGCACATAGTCAAAAACTTCACGCTCCAGCAAGTCGTTGTCTGGCAATGCTTGGCGCGGGGATAAACCGAGTTCGCGCACAGCCCGGCGCTTCGCCGGGCCGAATTCCATGCCCTCTTCTACCACCAAGCGGGCAGCGGTGGCGGCAATTTCCTGTGCGGTATCGCTTGTCATGACCTGGATTGTGACTTGATCCGACAAGACCTCAGCAGTTCTCAGGGCTTGGCAAAGCCTGTCCACCTGCGACTTCTACAATGCATCTCCATGCACATTCATATATTAGGCATTTGCGGCACCTTTATGGGCGGTCTGGCCGCCTTGGCCCGCGAAGCCGGTCACCGGGTCACCGGTTGCGATACCGGCGTTTACCCTCCGATGAGCGACCAGTTGCGCGCTTTGGGCATTGAATTGATAGAGGGCTACAGCGCTGAGCAGTTGAGTTTGAAGCCCGACATGTTTGTGGTCGGCAATGTGGTGTCACGCGCCAGAAGTGCTGACGGCTCACCCCGTTACCCGTTGATGGAAGCGATTTTAGAAGCCGGTCTGCCCTACACCAGCGGCCCGCAATGGCTGAGCGACCATGTGCTGCACGCCCCCGGCCAAACCCGGCATGTGCTGGCCGTAGCCGGTACGCACGGCAAAACCACCACCACGGCCATGCTGAGCTGGATACTTGATCAGGCCGGTTTGACGCCGGGTTTTTTGATCGGCGGCGTGCCACTGAATTTCGGCGTGTCGGCGCGTTTGGGACAAGTCGCTGCTGGACAAAGCCGACCTTTGTTTGTGATTGAAGCCGACGAATACGACACCGCGTTTTTTGACAAGCGCAGCAAGTTTGTGCATTACCACCCGCGCACCGCCGTGTTGAACAACTTAGAGTTTGATCACGCGGATATTTTTGACAATCTCGCGGCCATCGAGCGTCAGTTTCACCATTTGGTGCGCACCGTACCGGGCAGCGGCTGTCTGGTGGTGAATGCCGAACAAGAGAGTTTGCAGCGCGTGCTGGGCATGGGGCACTGGAGCGCAGTCGCCGGTTTCGGCCAAGGCGGTGAATGGCAGGCTCAGGGCGAGCCGCATGATTTCGAAGTGCTCCAATCCGGTAAGCCAGTGGCTCAGGTTCGTTGGAATTTGACCGGCGTGCATAACCAAATGAACGCCTTAGCGGCCATTGCCGCCGCAGCGCATGTGGGCGTGACGCCAACCCAAGCGGCTGATGCTTTGGGACGTTTTGAGAATGTGCGCCGCCGCATGGAGTTGCGCGGCAGCATAGGAAGCGGCGCGCAAGCCATCAACGTATTTGACGATTTTGCCCATCACCCAACCGCGATTCGCACGACCTTAGACGGTTTGCGTCGCAGCGTGGGTCAGGCCCGCATACTGGCGGTGTTCGAGCCGCGCAGCAACACTATGAAACTCGGCGCCATGAAATCACAATTGCCTTGGAGCCTTGAGCAAGCTGATCTGGCGTTTTGCCACACCGCCGGTCTGGATTGGCATGCGGCTGAAGCCCTCGCGCCCATGGGCGCGCGCGCCAGCGTGGCAGACAACATCGCAACGCTGGTGTCACAGGTCAAGGCCGCAGCGCGGCCCGGCGATCAGATTGTGTGCATGAGCAACGGCGGCTTTGGCGGCATACACCAACAACTGCTGGATGCGCTCAAGCACTGAAAGTTCATCAGTGATGAACACATAAAAAAACGGACTTCCTAGCAGTCCGTTTTCATTAGAAGGCTTATTTCTTCGCTTGGCGACGCGCTTTGATGCCTTCGTCCAACACCTTCAGCACTTCCAACGAATCGTCCCATGACAGGCAGGCGTCGGTGATGCTTTGGCCGTAGACCAAGCCCTCGACCTTGTCTTTGCCGGGCGTGAATTTTTGCGCGCCTGGCTGCAAATGGCTTTCCACCATGACACCGAACACCTGGTGAGAACCATCTGCCAATTGAGCGGCTATGTCTTTGGCCACCACCAACTGGCGTTCGTGTTGTTTGCTGCTGTTGGCGTGGCTGCAGTCGACCATCAATGTGGCTGGCAATTTGGCGGCTTCCAGCTCTTTGCAAGCTGATGACACGCTGGCGGCGTCATAGTTGGGCGCTTTGCCGCCGCGCAAAATCACGTGGCAATCTGGGTTGCCTTGGGTTTGCACAATCGCCACCTGCCCGTTTTTATGCACGGACAAAAAATGGTGACCGCGTGCCGCAGCTTGTATCGCGTCTGTCGCGATTTTGATGTTGCCATCGGTGCCGTTTTTAAAGCCAATGGGCGCGGACAAACCGGAGGCCAATTCGCGATGCACTTGGCTCTCAGTGGTGCGGGCACCAATAGCGCCCCAACTGATCAAATCACCGATGTACTGCGGTGAAATCACATCCAGAAATTCACTGCCAGCGGGAACGCCGGTGCGGTTGATTTCAATCAGCAATTGGCGTGCGATGCGCAGGCCTTCGTCAATGCGAAAACTCTCGTCAAGGTAAGGGTCGTTGATCAAGCCTTTCCAGCCGACCGTGGTGCGCGGTTTCTCAAAATACACGCGCATGACGATTTCCAATGTGTCCTTGTATTTTTCGCGCTCGGCTTTCAAACGGCGCGCATAGTCCAGCGCCGCCGCTGGGTCGTGGATAGAGCACGGTCCCATGACCACCAGCAAGCGGTCGTCTTTGTTGGCCATGATTTTGGCGATGCGCTGGCGTGTCTGACTGATCAAATTTTCGACAGCGGTTCCAGCAATCGGAAAGAAGCGGATCAAATGTTCGGGTGGCGGCAGCACGGTGATGTCCTTGATGCGTTGGTCGTCGGTCTGGCTGGTCTGGTCATCGATCGGTGCATAAGCATCTTTGGGATGGGATTTCATGGAAGACTCCTGGAAGGCTGCAACTGTTTATGAATGACAAATTCGGGAACAAAAAAAAACCGCCGGGATCCGGCGGTAGGTTGGGGAGTTCAGAGCTTTGTTTGCTTTCAGACCTCTCGACCGCCGGTGGGGCGTGAGACATAAAAATAAGCAAAGTGAAACAGCGCTGAATTCATGCTTTGAAATGTAGCACAGGTCATTGCGCCGATTTCAAGCCGTGCCGCCGACCGTCAAACCGTCGATACGCAGAGTGGGTTGACCCACACCCACCGGCACACTTTGGCCTTCTTTGCCGCAGGTACCGACACCCGGATCTAAAGCCATGTCGTTACCGATCATGCTCACGCGGGTCAAAGCGTCAGGGCCGTTGCCGACCAAGGTCGCGCCTTTGACCGGGTATTGGATCTTTCCTTTTTCCACCCAGTAAGCCTGGCTGGCGGAAAACACAAACTTGCCCGAGGTGATGTCCACCTGGCCGCCGCCGAAATTGGTGGCGTACAAACCTTTCTTGATGCTGGCGACGATTTCTTCCGGGTGCTTGTCACCGCCCAACATATAGGTGTTGGTCATGCGCGGCATGGGCACATGGGCGTAGCTTTCTCGTCTGCCGTTGCCGGTGGGTGCCACGCCCATCAAACGCGCGTTCATGCTGTCTTGAATATAGGCTTTCAATATGCCGTCTTCAATCAACACATTGCGCTGGCTGGCGTTGCCTTCATCGTCCACATTGAGTGAACCGCGTCTATCGGCAATGGTGCCGTCATCGAGCACGGTGACACCTTTTGCAGCGACCCGTTGGCCGATTTTTCCGCTGAATGCGCTCGAGCCTTTGCGGTTGAAGTCGCCTTCCAAACCATGGCCAATGGCTTCGTGCAACAAAATGCCGGGCCAGCCCGAACCCAGCACCACGGTCATTTCGCCCGCAGGCGCGGCTTGCGCCTGCAAATTGGTCAGGGCAGCGCCCACCGCTTCGTCCACATAACGGGTCAAGCAGTCAGCATCGAAATACGCCAGACCGAAGCGGCCGCCGCCGCCGGCCGATCCGCTTTCACGTCGGCCTTTTTCTTCCACGATCACATTGATTGACAAACGCACCAAGGGGCGCACATCGGCGGCCAAGGTGCCGTCGGCGCGAGCGACCAGCACCACGTCGTATTCGCTGGCCAAGCCGGCCATGACTTGCACCACGCGCGGGTCTTTGGCGCGGGCTTGTTGCTCGATGCGCTCGAGCAAATTCACTTTGGCGGTGCTGTCCAGGCTGGCGATCGGGTCATCGTCGCGGTAGAGGCTGCGCGCCTTGGCGATGCGTCTGCCTGGGACTTTGGTGCTGGCGTTGTTCCCCGATGCGGCAATGCTGCGCACTGTGTGCGCCGCGTCCATCAGCGATGCCATGGAGATATCGTCCGAATAAGCAAAGGCGGTTTTTTCACCGCTGACTGCGCGCACGCCCACGCCCTGATCTATGCTGAATGAACCGGTTTTGACAATGCCCTCTTCCAAACTCCAGCCCTCGGAGCGGGTGTACTGGAAATACAAATCCGCATCGTCAATCCGGTGCGCGCGGATGGCAGACAGTGCTTGAGTGAGGTGGCTTTCGTCCAAGCCGTAAGGCGTCAGCAACAGGCTTTGGGCAATGGCTAAGCGTTCGAGGGTGGGTTCGTGTGCAATCATGGGTCCATTGTAGAAGCCGGTCAGTGCATATGGTTTTGTCAGGGTATTGGGCTGGCCAAACCCTCAGCAAAACAAGCCTCGTGACTAGCGCTCAGGCTTTGTCCGCTTGCCGAATGAATTCAAGCATTTTGCTGTCATCCATGTCGGTCATGCCTTGCGCGCATGCCTGGTTGAAAGCCTTGGCAGTCAAACCGCCCAGCCATCCGTCAAACCCGACCTCTTGCGCGGCCTCCATGGCCAAACGGGTGTCCTTGGCCAACAAACGCATGTGCGAGCCTATGGTGGTGTCACCGGCAAACACCCGGCGCAAGCGGTCAGTGCCTATCCAGTTCTGGCCGCTGGAACGCTCGATCAAGGACAAAGCATTTTCCTTGTCCAGACCCATTTTTTCGGCCAGCACCATGACCTCACACGCGCCCACCAGGTTGATGCCAGCGAGCAGGTTGTTGACCAGTTTGACTCTGGCACCATCACCAACGCGGTGACTGATGACAACGCATTTGTCAGACAAGGTTTGCAGCAATTCTGCCTGCTCGGCCAGCACCACTTCGGGTGCAGCGAGCATCAGGCTCATGGTGCCGTTGGTAGCGCGAATTGGACCGCCGCTCATAGGCGCGTCCACCATGTGCACACCGATAGCCAGACATTGTTTTTCAAAACTCTCGGTTTGCGCCGGTGCAATCGTGGGACACATGATGACGGTTTGCCCGGCTGCCAAACCCGCCAGCAAGCCCTCAGCGCCGTCGAAAACCTGCTGCACTTGAACCGCATCAATCACGCACACGATGACCACATCGGCAGCGCGTGCAACCGCTGCTGCAGACCCGTGACCGTGTGCGCCAGCCTGCTCAAGCGACTTTTGCTTGGCACTGTCAATGTCGTGTACGTGTAACGCCCAGCCCATGCTGAGTAAGCGGTTCGCCATGCCAGCGCCCATGTTGCCATTTCCCACCATACCGATTTGTTTTTTCATGATTGCACCAACTGTTTGGCTTTAGCCACTGACAACAAGATACCTATGCCAAAGCCCAAGGTGACCATGGCCGTGCCACCGTAACTGATGAAGGGCAAAGGCACGCCGACCACAGGCAAGATACCGCTGACCATGCCCATGTTCACGAAGGCATAGGTGAAAAAAATCAAAGTGATGCTGCCGGCCAGCAAACGGGTGAATAAGGTAGGGCCTTCCATGGCGATGGCCAACCCGCGCAGCACCAGAAAGATGAAACCGGCGATCAAAAGCAGGTTGCCGAGCAGTCCAAACTCTTCGCCGTAGGCGGCAAAAATGAAATCGGTGGTGCGCTCGGGAATGAAGTCCAAGTGGGTTTGCGTGCCTTGCATAAAGCCTTTGCCAAAAAAGCCCCCTGAACCGATAGCGATCATGCCTTGGATGATGTGAAACCCCTTGCCCAAGGGGTCACGCCAGGGATCTAGCAGAGTACAGACGCGTTGGCGTTGGTATTCGCGAAACATGGGCCACTGCATATCGTCGACACACAGCATGGGCTCAAAAATCACCAGCAACACCACGCCGACCAAACCGATCAGTAAGGGCGGAATGATCCATTTCCAACCTAAACCGGCAAAGTACAACACGAATACACCGGCAGAAAACACCAAAATAGCTGTGCCCATGTCAGGTTGTCTGGCGATCAAACCCACGGGCATCGCCAGCAAAACAGTGGCTGCCAAAAAATCCAACGGTCGCAACTGCCCCTCGCGCTTTTGAAACCACCAGGCTAGCATCAAAGGCAAGCCGATCTTCATGATTTCACTGGGTTGAATCACGATACCGATATTGAGCCAGCGGCGCGCGCCGTTTTTGGTCAAACCGAACAAGGCCACGGCGACCAAGAGCGCAAGTCCAACGGTATAAATGGGTACCGCGAAAGTCATCAAGCGCTGAGGTGGGATTTGCGCGACCACAAACATGATGCAAAACGCCAAGCCTAGATTGCGTGCATGGTCCCAAAAACGCATGCCGTTGGCATAACCTGAAGCGAACATGGTGATCAGGCCTGCCATCGCT
The DNA here is from genome assembly GCA_945900685.1 of Bordetella parapertussis. GTDB lineage: Bacteria > Pseudomonadota > Gammaproteobacteria > Burkholderiales > Burkholderiaceae_C > Limnohabitans > Limnohabitans parapertussis_C. Next base: position 25,000 of record CAMDJS010000002.1, on the reverse strand, counting down.
AGCAAGGTCACTGCCAGTGTCAGTTGCCCGTCAAACCCACGCAAGACATGCGTGAATTGACGTAGAACATAAGGTTTTTCAAAACTGAGAGCCATGGCGGAATTATCAACGGATTCTCAAATGCAGTTCAGAGATCGCAGAGCGCATGTGACAATCAACGCCATGTATGCATTGTTTGAAGAAGCCGGCAAACTCCACAGCGGTCGCGTGCTGTCCGAGGCCGACACATCTGCGCAAATTGAACTTGAATCCGGCAAACGGGTCAAAGTCAAAGCAGCGCAGATGCTGCTGCGATTTGACAAACCCGCGCCCGCGCAATTGCTGCAAGAGGCGGCGGCGCTGGCCAAAGAGATTGAGCTCGAACTCGCTTGGGAATTCGCCCCGCCGGATGAGTTTTCTTTCTCTGCATTGGCCATTGAGTATTTCAGCGACAAAGCCAGCTTAAGTCAGCAAGTCGCTTGCTTGCTCAAGCTTTCAGAAGCCCCGCATTATTTCCGCCGTGCAGGCAAAGGGCATTTCAAAAAAGCCTCGGCTGACATCATTGCGCAGGCTTTGGCTGCGATAGAAAAGAAAAAACAACTGCAACTGCAAATCGAAAGTTGGGCTCAGTCTTTGGTCGATGGCCAATGTCCGGAGCCGGTACAAACACAGCTCTACAAAATTTTATTCAAGCCGGACAAAAACGCTGCCGAATACAAAGCCGTGGTGCTGGCTGCCAAACAAAGCCAACGCCCGCCTTTGGCGCTGTTGCAACAAGCCGGTGCCATCCAAAGCGCTTACGATTTTCACTGGCAACGTTTTTTGTTCGACCACTTTCCCAAAGGCACCGGTTTTCCCGGATTGCAAGCACCGGCCTTACCGCAAGATTTGCCGTTGGCGCAAGTGCAGGCCTACTCGATTGACGATTCACAAACCACCGAAATTGACGACGCACTGTCGCTGCAAGGATTAGGCAGCGGCACCATTGTGTTGGGCATTCACATCGCCGCACCTGCACTCGCTTTGCAACCGGGTGACGCGATTGACCAGGTCGCGCGTCAGCGCTTGTCCACGGTGTACATGCCCGGTCACAAAATCACCATGCTGCCTGACAGTGTGGTGCAAACCTATACGCTTGACGCGGGCAAAGCATGCCCTGCTTTGTCTTTGTATGTCAGCATCAATGAGCAAACGCTGGCCATCCAAAGCTCGGTCACACGCTTAGAGCAAGTGCCGATCGCGGCCAATTTGCGCCACGACAAACTCGACCACATCGTGACTGAGCAATGGCTGACGGATGCGGCATTCAGTCACACCGATCCCAGTTTGGATGCGGCACTGCCGCGCGCTGAGTTGTCCTTCATGTTGAAACTCGCCCAGCATTTGAAAAGCCAACGCGAACAAGTACGCGGCAAGCCCGAGCAATTCAACCGCCCTGATTTCAACTTCAAACTCGAGCAAGTGACACCCTCTGGTCCGCGCGGCGATGAAACGGTTCACATCAGCGTTCGACCGCGCGGCGCCGCCTTGGATTTGATCGTTGCCGAGGCCATGATTTTGGCCAACAGCACCTGGGGCCAATGGCTGTCTGACTTGGGCGTGCCCGGTTTGTACCGCAGCCAAGCCAGTCTGGCACCCGGTGTCAAAGTGCGCATGGGCACGCGTGCTTTGCCGCACGCAGGCATAGGCGTGCCTTGTTATGCATGGAGCACTTCACCCTTGCGGCGTTACACCGATTTGGTGAACCAATGGCAATTGGTGGCTTGTGTGCGCAACGGCGCAACGGCGGCACTTGCCGCGCCATTCAAACCCAAAGATGCCAGCCTGATGTCTATCGTTTCCTCTTTTGAAGACGCTTACAGCGCCTACAACACGCACCAAGGCACGATGGAGCGCTACTGGACTTTGAAATACCTGCAACAACATCAGATTCAAGAACTTGATGCCACCGTCATCAAAGCGTTTCCCGGCGAGCCGCCAGTGGTGCGTGCGGTGTCATTGCCTTTGGTCACGGGTTTGCAATCTGCCCCTGTGCTGGAGCGCGGTGCTTTGGTGCGCATCAAAATAGGTCAAATCGACACCATGGCTTTGGATGTGACCGCCACTTTTGTCTCCTTGCTGGAAACAGCCACGGCGACAGATGATGACAACACAGAAGAAGAAGCCACAGTCGGCGCTTTGACCATCGCCATGGACATGGATGAGGCCGCCACAGACGCAGAACCACCGGTAGCACCTGCTTAAAGCCAGCTGTTCTGCCATGCGAAAACTCATCACGCCTTTGCAAATCGCCATCACCGTGTCGGTGGTGGTACATGCCGGTTTGCTGGTTTTCAAGATCGCCGATCCCCAAGGGTTTGACCGCTTGATGGCGCCTGCACCCTTAGACATTGTTTTGGTCAATGCAAGAAGCCAAAATGCGGCGCCCGACAAACCGCAGGCCTTGGCGCAAACCCATTTGCAAGGCGGCGGTGAGGCCGCACTGGGCCGCGCGCAATCGCCATTGCCTGCCTCAGTGCGAAACCAAACCGGACAAATGGAGGATGCAGGCAAAGCGCAAGTCGTACAAATGAAACAGCAGCAAACCGCTTTGCTTGCACAAATCAAACAGCAACTGGCTTTGAATGCTTCAAAACCGTCCAGCACTGTATCCACTTTGGTCAATCAGGATCCGCAACAAAGGCAGTTGCTTGACATGCTGGCTGAAATTGAAAAACGCATCAACGAGCAAAATGCCAGGCCGCGCACCCGCTACGTCAGCCCCTCAACCCGCGAGGTCAGTTACGCGCTGTACCAAAGCCATATGCGGCGCTTGATTGAAGAGCGCGGCACCCGTTTTTTTCCGCAAGCCAACAGTCAAAAGTTGTATGGCAGTCTGACTTTGGTGGTGACTGTGAATGCGCGCGGCAAAGTGATTTCTTCTCAAGTGTTGAAAAGCTCTGGTAACACCGCACTTGACCAAGCGGCGTTGGATATCGCCTCCCGTGCCGGACCGTTTGGTGATTTCACCCGCGAGATGAAACAGGAGTTTGATCAATTGGCATTGGTGTCACGCTATACCTTCAAGAACAACCACACGGTGCAAGCCGATAACCAGGAGCCTTGAACATGCCATCCGACAATGCACCCGGCAAATTCGGTAGATTGTTTCGCCGCTGGCTGTTGCTGGTGGTGTTGAGCGGCTTGGGATTGCAAATCTATTTCGTCGCGCGCGTCATCGCCATGCGTTATGTGGACCCGCAGTCCACCGCCTTCGAGCGATCGCAAATCATGCAAATGCTGCAGTCTGAGCATGGTCTTCGCTGGCGTCAGCAGTGGATGCCGGCGAAACGAATCAACACTTCTCTCAGCCGTGCAGTCATTGCATCCGAAGACGATATGTTTGCCAGCCATGACGGTGTGCAATGGCAGGCCATCCAAAAAGCTTGGCAACGCAATGAAAAAGCGCAGGCACGTACACCGCCCAAAGGCAAAGCGCCTAAAGTGGTTGGCGGCTCCACCATCACCCAGCAACTGGCAAAAAATTTGTTCCTCAGTGGAGAAAGGAATTTTTTGCGCAAAGGGCAGGAACTGGTCATCACGCTTGCGTTGGAAACTTTTTTGAGCAAGCAACGTATTTTGGAGATTTACCTCAACCATGTGGAATGGGGCAAAGGCGTGTTCGGCGCACAAGCCGCTGCGCAACATTATTTTTCCAAGTCAGCAGCCGGTTTGTCTTCTTGGGAAGCTGCGCGCTTGGCGGTCATGTTGCCGCGTCCGAAATATTTTGAAAAATTGCCTCAATCTCCCTACCTCGCAGAGCGCGCGCAAACCATTCAAGCGCGCATGGGCGCAGCCGAGCTGCCATGAAAGTGCTTGGCATAGACCCGGGATTGCAAACCACTGGATTCGGTGTGGTTGAATTCTCCGGCGCCAAACTAACTTATGTCGCCAGCGGCACCATCTGCACCACCCACTTGCCACGCGCTGATTTGGCTGCCCGCATCGGCGTGCTGTTTGAAGGCATCAGCGAAGTGAGTCAACGGTACCGGCCGGACGCTGCCGCACTTGAAATTGTGTTTGTGAATGTCAATCCCCAATCGACTCTGCTGCTGGGTCAGGCGCGCGGCGCGTGTCTGGCTGCGTTGGTGCACCAGCAATTGCCTGTCGCTGAATACACCGCATTGCAAATGAAAAAATCGATCGCCGGTCACGGTAAAGCTGGCAAAGCGCAGGTGCAAGAGATGGTCAAAAGTTTGCTAAATTTACCCGGGCTGCCGGGGCCAGATGCTGCTGACGCTTTGGGTTTGGCCATCACCCATGCGCATGCGGCACGCGCTATGGCCTTGATGCAGGACGCGGGCATGGGACGCGCCAAAGCCAGCGGCATGTTGCGCGGCGGGCGCGGTGGTTAAGTGAAGTTGCTACCAGGCAGGCGCGAGTTTGGCCAGGCCTTGAGGGGCTAATTGCTCATCGTCAAAGCTGACAATTTCATAGGCTTGCGGGCGACTGAGCAACTCGCGCAGCAATAAATTATTTAAAGCATGTCCGGAACGGAATGCGCGGTAATGGCCTAACACCGGCTTGCCCAATAAATACAAGTCGCCCATGGCGTCGAGTATTTTGTGTTTAACGAATTCATCGTCATAACGCAAGCCGTCGCTGTTGAGCACTTTGTAATCGTCCATGACGATGGCATTGTCCAAACCGCCGCCAAGCGCCAAGCCATTGGAGCGCATGTTTTCCACGTCACGCGTGAAACCGAAAGTGCGGGCACGTGCAATGTCGCGGCTGTAATGCCCGGTGTCCATGTCAAATGTCACGGATTGACCAGTGGTGTCCACGGCAGGGTGTTTGAAATCGATTTCAAAGCTCAGCTTGAAACCGTGGTGAGGAAACAGGCCTGCCCATTTTTCCTTGGCACCTTCACCCTCGCGCACCATCACGTCTTGCAAAATACGGACAAAGCGCTTGGGTGCATTTTGTAATTCAATACCTGCGGACTGCAATAAAAACACAAACGAAGAAGCTGACCCATCCAGAATCGGCACCTCTTCGGCAGTGATATCGATATAAAGATTATCCAAACCCAAACCGCTGCATGCTGACATCAGGTGTTCGACCGTGTGCACTTTGGCACCGTGGGCTTCGATGGTGGAAGCCAAGCGGGTATCGGTCACATTCAATGCGCCCACAGGAATGTCCACCGGTTGCGGCAAATCCACACGGCGAAACACGATGCCCATGTCGGGCGCAGCCGGGCGCAGCGTCAATTCAACGCGTTGCCCGCTGTGCAGACCGACACCGACGGCACGGGTGATGGTTTGGATGGTTCTTTGTTTAAGCACGCCGGGATTTTAATCAGCCTGCTTGCGCAAGAACGCCGGGATCTCGTAATTGTCCATACCGCCAGAAGATAAAGCATCTACCTTGGCTGCCGCTTGGGTGCGGTTGGTACGCCATACGCTGGGGACATTGACGTTGACATCTGCGGTAGGTGAACTGCTAGGGCGGTGCGTGCTGTCAGCGCCTGTTGTTGCCATCGGTGTCATTTGCACAGGCATGGCGTCTGCCGGATTGGCATACACCGCGTTATCCGTGCCTGTGCGAATCACTGACAGCGGTGGCGCCATGCGACGGCCGGCTTGTGCCAAACCAGTTGCCACCACGGTGACGCGGATTTGTTCGCCCAGGGTTTCGTCATAGGCGGTACCGTAAATCACATGCGCCTCGGGTGAAGCGAAAGCGCGGATCGTGTTCATGGCTTCGCGGGATTCGGCCAACTTCAATGCACCTTTGGCTGCGGTGATCAACACCAACACGCCTTTGGCGCCTGTCATGTCCACGCCCTCGAGCAAAGGACAAGCCACGGCTTGTTCGGCTGCAATGCGTGCCCGGTCCGGGCCGCTGGCTGTGGCTGTGCCCATCATGGCTTTGCCCTGCTCACTCATCACTGTGCGCACGTCTTCAAAGTCCACATTGACCAGTGCTTCCACGTTGATGATTTCGGCAATGCCGCCAACGGAGTTTTTTAACACATCGTTGGCGAATGAAAAGGCCTGGTCCTGGCTGACATCGTCGCCCAAGACTTCTTGCAGTTTTTCATTCAACACCACGATCAGTGAATCCACATTGGCTTCCAACTCGGCCAGTCCGGCTTCGGCATTGCTCATGCGTCGTCCACCTTCCCAGTCAAACGGCTTGGTGACCACGCCGACGGTGAGGATGCCCATTTCGCGCGCTAAACGAGCAACCACAGGTGCGGCACCGGTGCCGGTGCCACCACCCATACCCGCTGTGATGAACACCATGTTCGCGCCTTGCAGGGCTTCGCGGATGCTGTCGACCGCAGCCTCAGCCGCTGCTTGGCCGCGCTCGGGTTTGCTGCCTGCGCCCAAACCGTTGTCGCCCAATTGAATCACCCGGTTGGCTGAGCTGACCTTCAAGGCTTGTGCATCTGTGTTGGCGCATATGAATTCCACACCGCGCACACCGCTGGTGATCATGTGCTCCACCGCATTGCCGCCGCCGCCGCCGACACCGATCACACGGATCTGTGTATCTGGGTTGAAATCGCTTTTTTCAATCATATCAATTTTCATGTTTTTCTCCGAATTTGGTTTGGCAGTTGCCTTGGTTTTTTGTTTGTGAATTCTTTTAGTTTTCAAGTCGGCGGCGCTCCTCTCAGACAAGGTCGCCAGCGTCGGCATTTGTGTCTTTTCGGCGGCTCCAACTGGTGAGCCGTGAGCAATTTCTTATTCATGTTCAGAATGTCCCCACCAGCCAGTCTTTGACCCGACCCATGGCGGTCTTGACCGAACCGTTTTTTTGCGCCACGCGAAAACCGCGCAACCGTGCAAGCCGTGCTTCTTCCAGCAAACCCATGACGGTGGCCGCACGCGGGTGTGACACCATGTCCGACAACGCGCTGCTGTAACGCGGCACGCCGCGGCGCACCGCTTTCAAAAAGATGTCTTCCCCGAGCTCGATCATGCCGGGCATCATGGCGCTGCCGCCGGTCAGCACAATGCCGGACGACAACACTTCTTCAAACCCGGATTCACGCAACACCTGTTGCACCAAAGCGTAAATTTCTTCGACACGCGGCTCAATGACACCTGCCAGTGCCTGACGGCTGAGCATGCGCGGACCGCGGTCGCCCAGACCCGGCACTTCCACTTGGATATTGGGGTCCGCCAACAACTGTTTGGCATAACCCGATTCAACTTTGATTTCTTCAGCGTCCTTGGTCGGTGTTCGCAATGCCATGGCGATGTCGCTAGTGATCAAGTCGCCAGCGATGGGGATGACCGCCGTGTGTCTGATAGCGCCACCCGTGAAGATGGCGATATCGGTGCTGCCTGCGCCAATGTCCACCAAGGCGACGCCGAGTTCTTTTTCATCTGCAGTCAATACAGAGTAGCTGGAGGCGAGGGGATTGAGCATGAGTTGCTCGACATCCAAGCCGCATCTGCGCACACACTTGATGATGTTTTCTGCGGCGCTTTGCGCACCGGTGACGATATGCACTTTGGCTTCCAAGCGGATACCGCTCATGCCAATCGGCTCCTTGACATCTTGGCCGTCGATGATGAATTCCTGCGGCTCCACCAGCAGCAAGCGCTGGTCGTTGGAGATGTTGACGGCTTTGGCGGTTTCGACCACGCGGGCCACATCGGCAGCGGTGACCTCGCGGTCTTTGACCGCCACCATGCCATGCGAATTCATGCCTCGGATGTGGCTGCCGGTGATGCCGGTGTAGACGCGGGTGATCTTGCAATCCGCCATCAACTCGGCTTCTTTCAAAGCCATTTGTATGCTTTGCACGGTCGCGTCAATATTGACGACCACGCCACGCTTGAGCCCGTTGCTCGGTGCGATGCCAAACCCTGCGAGTTTGAGTTCTGCACCCGGCAAGACTTCTGCCACCACCACCATGACTTTGCTGGTTCCTATGTCCAGGCCTACCACCAGATCTTTGTACTCTTTAGCCATGACAACCTCTTTGTGCTTACCTTGTTGCTGTTGAATCCAATGTGCTGACACCGCGCAAGCGCAATGCATAGCCGTTCACATAACGCAAATCCGCCGATTCCAATGCCTGTGTTTGTCGCCCGTACCGTTGACTGACTTGTGCCAGTGTTTGAGTCAAGCGATTCACCCGAGCGACCACTTCTTCTTCGTTGCCTCGGCCAAGTTCAATTTGCGCGCCGTTATTGAAACGGGCACGCCAACTGCCTCTGGCTGTCAATTCCAAACTGTTGATGTTGAGTTGCATTTTTTTAAACAGCGGACCCAAGGTGGCGAACATCTGCCAAACCCGGGTTGATTCGTTGTCGGGACCGCTCAAGTGCGGCAGGTTTTCGTTGTCCAACTCGCCGAAATTCGCACTGAAAACCTGGCCTTGCTGGTTCAACAAACGTGAGTCTGATTCCGCCCCCCAGTAAGCCACTGGTTCATGCTCATTGATTTCCACCCGCAAACGATTGGGGAATTCACGCCTGACCACCGCTTGCCTGACCCACGGCACGTTCTCGAATGCCTCTCTGGCTTTGGCTAAATCGGTCGTGAAAAAACTGCCTTTTAAGCGTGGCACCACATTGGCTCGCAAGGTCACTTCATTGTTATGGCGAATGTCGCCATACACGCTGATACCAGTGATGGCAAACAGGGAATGTCGGGCAACCCACATCACCCCCATGGCGATGACCAGACAGGCCGTCAGCAAGAACATCACCTTGCTGGTGATGTTCATCAAACGGATATCGAGCGCGTTCTCCGGCTTGTCCGTGTGTCGCAAGTACATGGCGTCGCGTGCTTTCATGCGTGCAATATCCCCATCGGTGTATCCAAACGGGCTTGCTTGAGTAAACGCAAACACAAGTCTGCGTAACTGATGCCTGCGGCTTTGGCTGACATGGGCACCAAGGAATGGCTGGTCATGCCGGGACTGGTATTCATCTCCAACAAAAAGGCTTGGCGGTCGCTGGCGCGAATCATCACGTCAGCGCGTCCCCAGCCCCTGCATCCCAAGGCGCGGTAGGCAGCCACACAGAGAGCTTGAATCGCTTGTTCCTCTGCCTCGGGCAAGCCACTTGGGCAGTGGTAGCGCACATCGTCTGTGAAATATTTGTTTTGGTAATCGTAAGCACCATCTGGTGCTGCAATACGCACCACCGGCAATGCGACCGCGTCATCCCCCTCCCCCAGCACAGGACAAGTGACTTCTTCGCCTTGTATGAAAGCTTCACACAATAAAAAAGGGTCGTAGCCTGTAGCGAGCGTGACCGCTGCTTGCAACTGATCGGCATGCGTGACTTTACTCACGCCGATGGAAGAACCTTCATGGGGCGGCTTGACGATCAATGGCAAGCCCAGTTGCGCGGGAATGGCTGCTATCGCTTGCGGTGTTTGCTGAGATGGCGTGAGCCAAACAGCTTTCGGTGTGGATAAACCCTCTGCCATCCAAATGCGTTTGGTCATGTGTTTGTCCATGGCAATGGCAGAAGGCATCACCCCGGAGCCGGTGTAGGGAATGCCCATCAACTCCAATGCGCCTTGCACGGTGCCGTCCTCACCATGGCGACCATGCAAGGCTATGAATGCGTGCGTGAAACCTTGCGCTTTCAAACCCAAAAATGATTGCTGAGCCGGATCAAACGCGTGCGCATTGACAGCTTGCGAGGTCAAGGCTTCAAGCACGCCTTGGCCTGACATCAATGAAACATCGCGCTCCGCCGAATGGCCGCCCATGAGCACAGCCACTTTGGCTTTTTGAATATCAAACGCCGTCATGACTTCACCACCTTGAGCACAGGTTTTTCATTGTGGCCAGTTGACTGCAAACGCAAAGGGAGTTGTCCGATCGAACCGGCACCCATGCACATGACCACATCACCCTCTAGCGCTTGTTGACGCACCAACGCTTCCAACTGCGTCAGGTCTTGCGCAAACACCAGTTCCTGTTGCCCGGACACACGCAACGCATGCGCCAGCGCCCTGCCATCGGCAGCGGCAATCGGTGCTTCACCAGCGGCATACACCTCGGTCAACCAGACCACATCGGCCAAGCCCAGCACGCGTACAAAATCTTCAAAGCAATCGCGAGTGCGGGTATAGCGGTGCGGTTGAAATGCCAGCACCAAACGTCGCCCGGGGAATGCACCGCGCGCAGCTTCTAGGGTCGCCGCCAATTCCACCGGATGGTGACCGTAATCTTCTATCAAGGTGTAATGACCGCCATTTTTGGCAGGCACCGAACCATGGTGTTGGAAACGCCTGCCCACGCCTTTGAATTCCGCCAAAGCTTGCACCACGGCTGCATCTGGAATATTCAATTCCACGGCAATGGATATCGCCGCCAATGCATTGCGCACGTTGTGCATACCGGGCAAATTCAGGTCTATGTGCATATCAGACAAGGTGATGCCGTTGCTGCGCGTCACGCGAAACTGCATGCGTGAACCCACCGCTTTGACATCATGTGCTCTGACCTGCGAACCTTCTGACAATCCGTAACTCGTGATCGGTCGGGACACTTCAGGAAATATGCTTTGCAACACTGGGTCATCCGCACACAACACAGCCGCACCGTAAAACGGCATGCGGTGTAAAAACTCAATGAAGGCATGTTTGAGTTTGCCGAAATCATGACCGTAGGTTTCCATGTGGTCGGCATCGATATTGGTCACCACCGACATGATCGGATTCAAATTCAAAAATGAGGCGTCGGACTCATCAGCTTCGACCACGATGTAATCACCCGAGCCGAGTTTGGCATTCGCGCCTGCACTGATGAGTCGCCCGCCGATCACAAAGGTCGGGTCCATACCGGCTTGCGCCAACACACTGGCCACCAAACTGGTGGTTGTGGTTTTGCCGTGGGTTCCTGCGATGGCAATGCCTTGCTTCAAACGCATCAACTCGGCCAGCATGACGGCACGCGGCACCACGGGGATGAGTTTGCTGTGAGCGGCGACGACTTCCGGGTTGTCTGCTTGCACGGCGGTGGAAGTCACCACGGCACCGGCGCCTTCGATGTGTTGCGCAGCATGACCAACACGCGTGTGAATACCCATGGCTTGCAAGCGACGCAACACCGGGCCGTCTGCTATGTCGGAGCCCGACACGGTGTAACCCAAGTTGTGCAGAATTTCGGCGATGCCGCTCATGCCCGAGCCGCCTATGCCGACGAAATGCACATGGCTGATGGCGTGCTTCATACGACCACCTCTTCGCATGCCTGCACGACATCGAATGCCGCAGTTATTTTGCGCAAGCCATAGGCTTTGTCGGCTGCTTGTAGCAATTGCCCACGGTTGATGCTTTGAATAAATTCAGCCAATGCTGTGGCTGTCAAACTGCTTTGTGACATCAACCATGCGGCCTGTTGGTTCACCAGAAATTTTGCATTCACAGTTTGGTGGTCATCCACCGCGTGCGGGAACGGCACGAACAAAGCGGCTGCACCGACGGCTGCAATTTCACTGACCGTGCTGGCACCGGCGCGGCAAATCACGAGGTCGGCATTTGCAAACGCAGTTGCCGTGTCTTCGATGAATGCCAGCAACTCTGCTTGCACATCTGATTGTGCGTAATTTGTTTGTAACTGACCGATGTGTTTGGCACCGCCCTGGTGAATCACTTGCGGGCGTTGATCAACTGGTATCAAAGCCAAGGCTTGCGGCAGCACACTGTTCAAAGCCTGCGCACCCAGACTGCCACCCACAACCAGAATACGCAACACACCGCTGCGAGCTTCAAACCGTTGTATGGGCGGTGCTTGCTCCAGAAATGCGTTGCGCATGGGGTTGCCCACCCACTGCGCTTTGGGCAACACGCCGGGGAAGGTAGATAACACCCGGTCAGCGATATGCGCCAGCACTTTATTGGCCAAACCCGCCACCGAATTTTGTTCGTGCAACACCAGCGGTTTGCCGCAAAGCACACCCATCATGCCGCCCGGAAAACTGATGTAGCCGCCCAAGCCGACAAGCACATCGGGCTTCAATCGACGCACCACTTGCAGGCTTTGCCAAAACGCTTGCAGCAAACGCAAGGGCAACAAAGCCGCAGTGATCAGCCCTTTGCCGCGCAAGCCGCCAAAGCGCACGGGTTCGAACACAAAACCGTGTTTAGGCACTAACTGGCTTTCCATGCTCGGTGCAGGTGTACCCAACCAATGTACGTTCCAACCGCGACTTCGCAACAACTCGGCTACCGCCAGTCCGGGAAAGATATGCCCGCCGGTTCCACCCGCCATGACCAAGGCTGTGCGTGTCGTCATACACGACCTCCGTGCATCAGCAAGCGATTTTCATAATCGACGCGCAACACAATCGCCAGCGCAATCAGGTTGAGCAAGATGGCTGAACCGCCATAACTCATCAAGGGCAAAGTCAATCCTTTGGTCGGCAAGGCACCGAGGTTCACGCCCATGTTGATGAAGGCCTGAAAACCAATCCATATGCCTACGCCTTGCGCGACCAGACCGGAGAACACCCTGTCCATGGCGATGGCCTGGCGACCGATGAACATGATGCGCCGTGTCAACCACATGAAGACACCGATCACGATGACCACACCTACCAAGCCGAATTCCTCGCCCAACACCGCGAGTAAAAAGTCGGTGTGCGCCTCGGGCAACCAATGCAGTTTTTCCACACTGCCACCCAAGCCGACACCGAATATTTCACCGCGCCCGATGGCAATCAATGAATGCGACAACTGATAGCCTTTGCCCAAGGCGTAATCGGCACCGAAGGGGTCGAGGTACGCAAAAATGCGTTCGCGCCGCCACGGCGACAAGGCGATCATCAAGCTGAAGGCGATCAACAAAATACCGGTGATCAGCAAAAACATGCGTGCATTGACGCCGCCTAAGAACAAAATACCCATGGCGATGACGGCAATCACTAGAAAAGCGCCCATATCGGGTTCAGCCAGTAACAAAGAACCCACAATGGCAATCGCCACAGCCATGGGTGTGACGGCTGCAAAGAATTTTTCTTTCACATCCATTTTTCGCACCATGTAATTGGCGGCATACAGCAGCGTGCCTAACTTGGCAAATTCAGACGGTTGGAAATTGATGATGCCAAAACTGATCCAGCGTCTGGCACCGTTCACGCTTTTGCCGATGAAGGGCAGAACCACCGCAATCAACAACACAATGGATGCAATAAACACCCAGGGGGCTACTTTTTCCCACGTATCCATAGACACCTGAAACACCAGCAACGCAGCGACAAAACCTAAGGTCAAAGCCATACAGTGACGGATCAGATACTGTGCATGCCAGACATTGCCGGATTGAGGTCTGTCATTCAATGCGATGGATGCTGAGTACACCATCACCATGCCCCACATCAACAAACCGGCGATCGCCCAAATGAGCGTTTGATCAAAGCCTTTGATACTGCCCGGCGCTGCACCTGTGCGCGCAAATTCGCGGCCATGCACACGCACCGGTAACGCATCCATACCCTCTTTGGGTTGGTTACCAAACCAACGGCTGACGCGGTCAGAGATACTGATACTCGCGCTCATGGCTGGCCCTCCAGCATGCCCATGTGCTGCACCGCTTCCACAAAGGCATCGGCTCTGGCCACATAGTTGGTGTACATGTCCAAACTGGCACACGCAGGCGACAACAACACAGCGTCACCGGTTTGTGCCTGCTGTGCACACAGTTCAACCGCCTGCGCCATGTCAGTAGCGTGGCAGGTGTTGATACCGTAGACCTTTAAAGCTTCTTCCAACAAAGCAGCGTCACGCCCTATCAACACCACAGCGCGTGCATGGCGTTTGAGCGGATCACCCAAGGGACTGAAGTCTTGGCCCTTGCCGTCGCCACCCAAAATGACCACCAGTTTGCGCTCTGCGCCCAGACTGTTGATAGCTGCGACGGTGGCGCCGACATTGGTGCCCTTGCTGTCGTCAAAGTATTCGACGTCTTGAATCACAGCCACTGATGTCAAGCGGTGCGGCTCGCCGGTGTATTCACGCAAACCGTGCAGCATTTGCGCCAGATTGGCGTTGCAAGTACCTGCCAAGGCCAGCGCTGCCAATGCATTCAAGGCATTGTGTTGCCCGCGGATGCGCAATGCATCTGCTGGCATCAAACGCTGAATTTGCAATTCTTGATCCACCGTGCGACCACGTTTGCCGCCATGGTCCTCAGACGGCAAAGCACGCACCAACCAAGTCATGCCGTTGTCTGTGGACAAACCGAAATCGCCAGGGTGTTGCGGCATGTCTGCACCAAAGTGAATCCGCGTACGCGGCACTTCTTTTTTGCGCCCACTGTCTGCTGGCCATAAAGCCATGACCGCAGCATCGTTGCGAGGTAATATGCCAACCGCATGCCTGCCATAAATATGGGCTTTGGCTTTGCTGTAGGCCGCCATGTCGCCGTGCCAATCCAAATGGTCTTGCGTCAGATTGAGCACGCAAGCGGCCGTGGCTTCAAAGTTGGCCACGCCGTCAAGTTGAAAACTCGACAACTCCAACACCCATACTTGCGGCAAATCATCTATGCGCGCCGTCAAAGTGTCCAACAATGTCGGGCCGATGTTGCCAGCAACCGCCACGGACATGCCAGCACGCTCAAGCAACAAACCGGTGAGTCGAGTGGCTGTGGTTTTACCGTTGGTGCCGGTGATGGCCAGCACTTTGGGTTGGTATGGTGCTTCGCTGTTTTTCAAATATTCAAGCGCGTGCGCAAACAAGCTGAGTTCGGTACCGCACCACAAGCCTTGCGCTTGCGCTGCCTGCCACACGCCTGAGACTTCAGCAGGCGTCAGACCCGGGCTTTTGAAAACAGCGCGTATGTCATTGGCTTGCACCAAGGCTGCGTCAAAGCCGGCATGTACAAAATCAGCGCGAAGATTGTCCGCTTGCATGAACGCCAAACCCGGCGGATGCGCGCGCGTGTCCACCACAGTCACGCGTGCGCCCTGCAACACACACCAACGCAGCATCGCCAAGCCGGAGTCACCGAGACCCAGGATGAGGATGTGTTGGTCTTGCAGCAGGTTCATGTTCAACGCAACTTCAAAGTGGACAAACCGACCAGACACAGCAACATGGTGATGATCCAGAAGCGGACCACCACTTGTGTTTCTTTCCAACCGGACTTTTCAAAATGGTGATGCAAAGGTGCCATCTTCAAAATACGTCGGCCTTCACCGTATTTGCGTTTGGTGTATTTGAAGTAACTCACTTGCAAAATCACCGACAAGGCTTCAGCCACAAAAATACCGCCCATGATGGCCAGCACAATTTCCTGGCGCACGATGACCGCGATGGTGCCCAGCGCCGCACCCAAGCCGAGTGCACCTACGTCACCCATGAACACTTGGGCAGGATGGGTGTTGAACCATAAAAATGCAAGTCCTGCGCCTGCCATGGCTGCACAAAACACCAGCAATTCACCGGCACCGGGAATGTGCGGGAAAAACAAGTACTTGGAATACACAGCGCTACCGGCCACATACGCAAACACGCCCAGCGCTGAGCCGACCATGACCACCGGCATGATGGCCAGACCATCCAAACCATCCGTTAGGTTGACGGCGTTGCTGGATCCCACAATCACCAAATAGGTGAGGATGACAAAACCCAATACACCTAGGGGATAGCTGATTTCTTTGAAGAACGGCAACAGCAAACCTGCCTTAGGTGGCAGGTTCACATCAAAGCCCGAACGCACCCAGCTGTAAAACAATTCCAACACGCGCAAGTTGCTCACCTCTGAAATGCTGAACACCAAGTACAAAGCAGCCAATAAACCGATGAGCGATTGCCACAGGTATTTTTCACGCGAAGGCATGCCTTCAGGGTCTTTGTTCACCACTTTGCGCCAGTCGTCCGCCCAGCCTATGGCACCAAAACCCAAAGTAACAAGCAACACGATCCACACAAAGCGGTTGAATAAATCCACCCACATCAACGTAGAGAAGGCGATAGACAACAAAATCAGCACACCGCCCATGGTGGGCGTGCCGGATTTGCTTAAGTGCGCTTGCACACCATAGCCGCGAATAGGCTGACCGATTTTGAGTTCAGCCAATTTGCGAATCACCCATGGACCTGCGATCAAACCGATCATCAATGCCGTCAACGCCGCCATGACCGCGCGGAATGTCAGGTACTGGAACACCCGCAAATAACCATACTCAGGTGAATTGGCTTGCAGCCATTGGGCGAGTGTCAAGAGCATGTGGCTTCCTTGTGCGGCTTGGTAACCACTGTGGTGTTATTGGCTTGCAATGTCTGCACCACGCGCTCCATGCGCATAAAGCGGGACCCTTTGACCAGCACGGTGGACAAGGAAGACAGTAAGTGATCGACACGCTGCTGAAGTTCATCCAAGCTTTGGCAATGCACAGCGGTTGAACAAGCCTGGGCTGTGTGTTGGCTAAGTTCACCCAGCGTCAGCACATGTTCGATGTGTTGCTGCTGCGCGTAACTGCCCGCCTCTTGATGGAATGCCACGCCTTGCGTACCGACTTCACCCATGTCACCCAGCACCAACAAGCGTGGCTTGGCAGATTGCGCCAGCACATCAATGGCTGCGCGCACCGAGTCAGGGTTGGCGTTGTAGCTGTCATCCACCAAAGTGATGCTGCGCCCTCGGTGTTGCAACAGACTGATTTTTGAGCGGCCATTGACCGGTTCAAACGCCGCCACGCCTTTGACAATGGCTTGTGCGGGCACACCTGCGGCAAGGGCAGCAGCGACAGCGGCCATGGCGTTGTGCAGATTGTGTTGGCCAGGCAGATGCAATTGTGTCTGCAATTTGCCTTGTGGGGTTTGCAGTTCAAGTTGCCAATGTGTGTTCAACCATTGCGCTTGTAGCAGTTGAACTTGAGCCTGCAGACCATCGAAATCGATGATGCGGCGTTGACCTGCATCAGCACGCCACAGTGCTTGGTATTCATCAGACACTGGGAACACTGCCACGCCGTGCTTTGGCAAAGCCCGTATGGCTGCACCGTTTTCTTGCGCCACCGCTTCGACGGTTTGCATGAACTCTTGGTGCTCACGTTGCGCGTTATTCACCAAGGCCACAGCAGGCGCCGCCATGTCAGCCAATCGCGCAATTTCACCGGGATGGTTCATGCCGAGTTCAAGCACCGCCACACGGTGGTGCGCGCGCAAGCGCAGCAAAGTCAAAGGTACGCCGATGTGGTTGTTGAAATTGCCTTGCGTGGCCAATGCGTTTTCTGATTGCCATGCATACAAGATGGACGCCAGCATTTGCGTCACTGTGGTTTTTCCATTGCTGCCGGTGACCGCAATCAGCGGTAAATCAAACTGTGCGCGCCAAGCCTTTGCCAATGTTTGCAAGGCTTGCAAGGTGTCGGGGACTTCCAGTCCGGCTAAACCGGCCTGCTCCAGACCATGCGTGGCAATCGCGGCGTTCACACCCAAGGCAGGTAACTGCGCCAGAAAATCATGGGCATCAAACCGCTCGCCTTGCAATGCGATGAACACATCACCGGACTGCAGACTGCGGCTGTCGGTATGCACTCTGGTGATAGTCAGCTTGCCGTCGCCTACCAATCGGCTGCCCGGCAACCATTGGTGAATTTGTTGCAAGCTCAGGTTCATAGGGCTCATCCCTGCCCCCAACGCTGCAATGCCAGCATCACATGGTCGGTGTCGGAGAAAGGCAGTTTCTGTCCCCTGACTTCTTGGTAGGTTTCATGGCCTTTGCCCGCTATCAACAACACATCTTCTGTTTTCGCATGCGCGATGCAGTTGGCAATCGCGTGTGCGCGATCGAGTTGCACCTCGGCCTTGTCGGGTTGCTGCATGCCTTGCAACATTTGATGGACTATGAATTGCGGGTCTTCATGGCGCGGGTTGTCGCTGGTCAGGCAAACCACGTCTGCGTTTTCTTCAGCACTGCGTGCCATCGGTGCACGCTTGCTGCTGTCACGGTCGCCGCCGCAACCCAATACGCAGTGCAAGCGGCCGCCACGCGCATGCGCCCAAGGACGCAAGGCCTGCAAAGCCTTGGCCACTGCATCAGGTGTGTGGGCATAGTCCACCACCACGGCAGGCGTTTGTGCTGAGCCCATTGTTTGCATGCGTCCCGACACAGGGTCTAAGTTGGCGCATGCGTCGATGGCTTGTTGCAAGCTGTGGCCTGCATCCACCAGTACGGCGATCACGCCCAATAAATTCATCAGATTGAATTCACCCAATGCCGTCGTCACCAACTTCACATGACGTAAGCCTTGGTGAACCACACAGGCCATGCCTTGCGCCGTGGTTTGAATGTCACTTGCGTGAATGTCTGCGCCTTCACTCAAAGAAACTGTCCAAACACGCACACCACTGTCTTTCAACATGGCCGCCAATTCACGGCCTTTGTCATCATCTTTATTGATAACCGCCGATTGCAAACCCGGCCATTGAAACAAACTCAATTTGGCCTGCCAATAAGCCTGCATGCTGCCGTGGTAATCCAAATGGTCTTGGGTGAAATTGGTGAAGATGGCGGTGCGTATGTGACAACCTGATAAGCGGTGCTCGACCAGACCTATGGACGAGGCCTCCATGGCACATGCGCCCACACCCTCATTCACCCAGCGGCGCAGTTGGGTTTGCAATTGCAAAGGGTCAGGTGTTGTCAATCCCGTGCTGTGCATTTCATGGGGCTCACCTAAGCCGAGCGTACCGACAACCGAGCACCGTTGCCCTAGGCGGGTCAGCGCCTGTGCCAACCACCATGCGGTGGATGTTTTGCCGTTGGTTCCTGTCACCGCCACCAAACGCAAATGCTTGCTAGGGTGTTCGTAATACGCATCTGCAATCGCACCGCTGGCAGCCTTCAAGCCGAGGTAACTGCCTATGGGTGCATCATGCAAAGCCAAGTCATTCAAAGCTTCAAAGGACTCCAGACCGTCTGCTTCCACCAAACACGCCGTGGCACCGTCTTGCAAAGCTTGCACCACGTGATATCTGGCATCTGTGGTTTGGCCGGTCCATGCAAAAAAAGCATCGCCTTGACGCACACGCCGACTGTCGGATTGCAATTGCGCCAATACGCGCTCACGCAACCAATGTGCAGCTTGCTCAGGGTTGTGCAACTGCTGCATCAAAATGACTCCGCCTCTGCTTTGGCCACCACCTGCGGTTTGACAGCCATGTCAGGTTGCACTTCCAGCATGCGCAAGGTTTGTTGCACCGTTTGGCTGAACACTGGCGCGGCCACTTCGCCGCCAAAATAATGTCCGTTGCTCGGCTCATCAATCATCACGGCCACCACAATGCGCGGTTTTTCAATCGGTGCCATACCGACAAAAAAGCCCCGGTATTTTTTCTCGGCGTAGCTTTTGCCTTCGATTTTGTGCGCCGTGCCTGTTTTACCGCCTACCGAATAACCCATGGTTTGCGCTTTCGGTGCAGTGCCTCCTGCGCCGGTCACCAAATGCAACATGTTGCGCACTTGGCTGGCGTGTTCTGCGGATATGACGCGAACGCCTGCGAGTTTGTCTTGGTGCTTGATCAAACTGGTGGGTACCATTTCACCGTCTCTGGCAAACATGGTGTAGGCCTGAGCCAATTGAAACAAACTGGTGGACAAGCCATAGCCATAGCTCATGGTGGCTTGCTCCATCGGGCGCCAGCTTTTATAAGGACGCAAACGACCAGCGACTGCGCCTGGAAAAGGCACTTGGGGTTTTTGCCCAAAACCTACCTGGGTATACATGTCCCACATGTCCTTGGGCGGCATTTTCATGGCGATTTTGACGGTGCCGATATTGCTGGATTTTTGAATCACTTCTGACACGCTCATCACATCATGCGGATGGGCATCGGTCACGGTCATGCCATACATACTGACCTTGCCCGGCGAGGTGTCGATCAGGGTTTCGGGCTTGACCAAACCCTTTTCCATGGCCAGTCCGATGATCAAGGGCTTCATGGTGGAGCCCGGCTCGAAGGTATCCGTCAATGCTCTGTTGCGCAACTGCGCGCCATTGAGGTTGCTGCGTTTGTCGGGGTTGTAGCTGGGGTAGTTGGCCAGTGCCAGCACATCCCCGGTTTGCGCATCCAGCACCACCACACTGCCAGCCGCGGCTTTGTTTTGCACCACGGCTTCGCGCAAGCGCTGGTAGGCAAAGTACTGCACCTTGCTGTCGATGCTGAGTTGCAAGTCTTTGCCTTCTTCGGGTGGCACCAAGTCACCAATGCCTTCAACGACTTGCCCTTGCCCGTTTTTGATGACGCGACGTGTGCCGTTTTTGCCGCCGAGATGGGTATTGAATGTCAGCTCAACGCCCTCTTGTCCGGTGTTTTCCACATTGGTGAAACCGACCACGTGTGCTGCTGCTTCACCTTGCGGGTACATGCGTTTGTATTCCATGGTGGTGTAGATGCCATGGATACCAAGTTCTTTGATTTTTTTGCCTGTCGCATCATCCATTTGGCGGCGCAGCCACACATGTCGGCGTTTGGTGTCGCTGACTTTCTTTTGCAATTCATTCAACGGCATGTCCAGCAACACGGCCAATGCCTTGAGTTGCGTGGCATCTGTGTCCATTTCCTCGGGGCTGGCCCAGATGCTGGGCATGGGAACGCTGGACGCCAATATCAATCCATTGCGATCCAAGATGCGTCCACGGTTGGCGGGAATATCGAGTTGCCTCTCAAAGCGCACCGTGCCTTGTTTGATGAAAAAAGCATTGCCCACGACTTGTACATACACAGCCCGCACCACCAAACCAATGAAACCCAAGGCAATACAAGCCACAATAAATTGACTGCGCCAAATAGGCGTCTTGCTGGCCAGCAAAGGGTTGGTGGAATATTGAACGCTGCGACTGCTCACTGCTGTTCCTTTTGAGCGTCGGCGGCAGCACTCTCGACTGTTGTGGTGACCGGCGCAGCATATTGGGTGATAGCGGGCGATATGGTCCGCATATTGAGTTGTTCGTGCGCGATTTTTTCAACCCGCAGTGGTGTTGCTTGTGAACCTCTTTCAATATCGAGTCTGTCGTATTCATTTTCTAGACGCTGAGCCTGCGCTTTGGCGCGATCGAGTTCGGTGTAGAGACGGCGGGATTCATACTGCGTACGTACCAGGTACAAAGCGCTCATCAACACCGATAACAACAACAAAGCAGATACCCGTGTCATGCCTGCTCCTGTGCAGCGGGTAAGCGTTCAGCCACCCGCATGATGGCGCTGCGACTGCGCGGATTGGCTTTGATTTCTTCATCGCTGGGACGCTGACGCCCCAATGCGCGCAACGCCAAATCGGGCGCCACCGCAAACGGTGTACGCCGGTCATACACTTCGCGCGAATGCTTGGCGATGAATTGCTTGACCATGCGGTCTTCGAGCGAATGAAAACTGATCACCACCAATCGCCCTCCAGGTGCGAGTACGTGCAAGCTGGCATCCAACGCTTGCTGCAATTCCTCGAGTTCACCGTTGATGAAAATGCGAAACGCTTGGAACGTGCGGGTAGCCGGGTTTTGCCCGGGCTCACGGGTTTTGACAATGTCGGCAATGAGCGCTGCCATGCCCAGCGTGGTGTCAGGCAACTGCCCGGCGTCGCGCTTGGCAGTGATGGCTTTGGCAATGCCGTTGGCAAAACGTTCTTCTCCCAGTTCACGTATCACCTGTGCGATTTGTTCGGTTTTTGCCTCTGCCAGCCACTCGCGCACGCTTTGGCCTCGGCTGCTGTCCATCCGCATGTCCAGTGGGCCGTCGTTGCGAAACGAGAAGCCGCGCTGCGGGTTGTCGATTTGGGGTGAGCTCACTCCCAGATCCATCAACACGCCGTTGACGCTTCGGGCGGGTAACTGGCTCAGGCTGGCAAACCCTTGGTGGTGAATCTGTAACCTCGGGTCGTTGAGTGCTTGCGCACTCTGGATCGCTTGTGGGTCCTTGTCGAAGGCAATCAGTGTTCCCTGTGGCGACAAACTGTCCAAGATGCGCTTTGCATGCCCGCCTCGGCCAAAGGTTGTGTCGACATAGGTGGCTTCGGCCTGGACGTCCAGCGCCTCGACCGCCTCCTTCAACATGACGGTGGTGTGTGCCCATTCAGTCGTTGCCATTCCACGTTAAATCGAAAAATCCCGCAGCACATCAGGCATGTCGCCTTGCATGGCCTGGGCTTCCTGAGCGTCATAGGTGGACTTGTCCCACAGTTCAAAGTGGCTGCCCATTCCCAACAAAATCGTTTCCTTGCTGATGTGGGTGGCGGCGCGCAACTCCGGCGAGATTAATACGCGCCCTGTGCTGTCCATCTCCACATCCATGGCGTTGCCTAGAAAGATGCGCTTCCACCAGTGCGCGGTCATGGGTAACGCGGCGACTCGCTCGCGAAACTTTTCCCATTCGCTGCGGGGAAACAGCATCAGGCAACCGTGCGGGTGTCGTGTGATGGTGAGTTGTCCGGCCGCGGTCGCGCTCAGCACATCACGGTGCCTTGTGGGCACCGATAAACGGCCTTTGGCATCCAGACTGAGCGAAGACGCACCTTGAAACACAGCGATAAATCCCTTCAAGACAAAACAAGTTCGACAATGCGAGGAATCTCACATTTTTCCACTTATTACCACTTGTTTGCACTTTAACAGAGATTTATTGAAATACCAATCAAAATTCAGGTTTTATAAATAAAATCAACAACTTACAGTCTATATCGAATATGAATACTTTTTAAAAATCCAATACGCCATAAGCACTTAGCTTTTTTTTTGAAAGTGGTTTATCAGCTTTTTGCACAAAAAAAATGCAGACCGTTGCGGGCCTGCATGTGGGTGATAACGCACAAGTCGCCGCTTAATCGCCAAACATCTTTTGCTTGAGTTCGCGGCGCTGCTGCGCTTCGAGTGACAAAGTGGCCGTCGGTCGGGCAATCAAGCGACCCACGCCTATGGGCTCGCCGGTTTCGTCGCAATAACCGTAGTCGCCACTGTCGATGCGGGAAATGGATTGCTCGATTTTCTTGAGCAGCTTGCGTTCGCGGTCGCGGGTGCGTAATTCGAGGGCGTGTTCTTCCTCGATGGTGGCGCGGTCAGCAGGATCCGGCACGATGACCGTGTCTTCGCGCAAATGCTCGGTGGTTTCACCGGCATTGATCAGGATTTCCGTTTTGAGTTGCACCAGTTTGTGACGAAAGAATGCCATCTGCAGGCTGTTCATGTACTCGTCGTCAGGCATGGCAATCACTTCGACATCCGTGATGGTGTCAGCGGCTTTGGTTTTCCAGTTATTGACCAGTTTCGGGTCTTTGACTGGCAACACGGGAACCACGGCAGGTAAGGATGGCGTGGACATGGGACCGTAGCTGGATTTGGCCGTGGTGGAAGCCACGCTTTGTCCGGGAGGCGGCGGCATCATGGCCATGGCTTTGGCGGCGCGTGGCGATTTTTTCGCAACCTCGGCGACGGCGGGAGAAGCCGAAGCTGTCGCTTTGACGGCTGCGGTTTTGGCGGTGGAAGCGGCGGTTTTGCCGGGGGAGTTTTTGGTAGCGCTGGTCACGGATGGGGTAGCAGTTTTTGCAGTTGTGGGTTTTTTGGCGGAAGGCGGCGTTTTGACCGGGGTCTTGGACACTTGGCCTTGTCGAACGGCTGTTGAAGTTTTGGCGACTGCTTTTTTGACAGGTACAGCTTTGGAGGGTTTGGATGCAAGCACTGGCTTCTTCGCCGAAGTGCTCTTGGTGGAGACGGGTTTTTTAACCGCTGCTTTTTGCACAGGCACTGCTTTTTTGGCAACGGCTTTTTTCACGGGTAAGGCTTTTTTAACTACCGCCTTTTTCACTGGTACAGCTTTTTTAGCGACTGCTTTCTTGGCTGGGGCAGCGAGCTTTTTGGCAAGCACCGATTTTTTGGCTGCAGGCTTGGCGACAGGTTTTTTCACCGCTGGCTTTGCCGCAGGCACGACTTTTTTGGCAACAGTTTTTTTAACAGGCGCTTTGGCGGTTGATTTCGCCTTGTCTTTGGCGCTGGCTTTTTGCTTGGTAGATTTCACTGCTCATCTCCTGTCAGCCGGGCCCGGGGAATTCAAATAAAACTCCCCGACTGCTGTTATTTTTTACATATTCACCAACTTCTTCTCGCAATAAGAACTTATCACTTGCTTGCCATTGGCGCGCGGATTGTACTCAGCATAAGCATTGTTCTAATCCTTGCGTGAAAATATCTCTGGGCAAATCGATACCAATGAATACCATTTTGCTCATTCGCTTCTCATTTTTCTCCCAAGGCTGACCCAAATCACTGCCCATCAACTGGTGCACGCCTTGGAAAATCACTTTGCGCTCGGTGCCTTTCATGTGCAACACGCCTTTGTAACGCAGCATGCGCGGGCCGTAAATATTGACGATGGCACCCAAAAAATCTTCCAGCTTGGCCGGGTCCAGCGGGCGGTCGGCTTTGAACACAAAGCTTTTCACGTCGTCGTCATGGTGGTGATGGTGTCCGTGGCCGTGGCCCGGCACGTGGTCATGGTCGCCGTGGTGGTCATGTGCGTGTGAAGGATGGTCGCAATGCTCGCCGTCATGGTGATGGTGGTCATGGCCCTCGTTCAAAAAATCCGGATCGATCTCTAGGGTGGTGTTCAAGTTAAAGCCACGCAGATCAAACACTTTATCCAAGCCAATCTCACCGAAATGCACGGTGTGTTGCGGTGCGCGCGGGTTCATGTGTTTGAGACGGTGTTGCAAGGCCTCGAGTTCGTCTTTGCTGACCAGCTCGCTTTTGCTGATGAAGATTTGATCGGCAAAACCGATTTGACGCCGTGCTTCTTGGCGGTCGTTCAAGGTTTGCGCCGCGTGTTTGGCATCCACCAGCGTCAACACTGAATCGAGCAAAAAGCTTTCGGCGATTTCGTCGTCCATGAAAAATGTTTGCGCGACCGGGCCGGGGTCAGCCAAGCCGGTGGTCTCGATCACCACGCGGTCAAAGTCGAGCTCGCCTTTGCGTTTTTTCTCGGCCAGTTCCTGCAAAGTGGTGCGCAAGTCTTCGCGGATGGTGCAGCACACACAGCCATTGCTCATTTGCACGATATG
>CAMDJS010000001.1 GCA_945900685.1 Bordetella parapertussis | reverse complement strand
CTGCGAGCGCTGTTGTGCAAATTGAACCGCAGCGGATTCAGCACGCGCGAGTTGCATACGTGCTTCTTCAGACATCAATGACTGGGCACGGATCAACTTGTCCAGATTTTCAATTTCTTGTGCGCGCGCGAGCAAACCGGCTTGCTCTGAGTCTTGCGCGTAAAAGCTCACGCTGTGCATACTCACCGCATGGCCTTGCGGTGTGAAAATTTGTTGGCCGGGTTGAAGCTGTTGTTTGTTGCTAAGCGCTTCTTCCATACTCTTGGCAGTGAAGCAACCGGTCAACCAGTCTGCAAACAATGGACTCAGGCTGGCATCGTTGAGTTTGAGTTGGTCGAACAAAGCCGGCAGCTTGGTGCTGGATGCCCCTGTTGGTGATACCGAGGGCGAGTAAAAACTTAATTTGGTAGCGGGTGTGTCAGTCGCGAACGCTTTGACGGTATCGATCTTGGAGACTTCCAGCGCGGCCAATTTTTCACGCAATGCAGCCTCAAGCGCTTGTTCCCATCCTGGGGTGATGTGTATATTGCTCCACAAGGGTTGCAAGGACTGCAAGCCATGTTTGTTCAGCCAAGGCGTTAAGCGCTCATCGCTGCGTAATTTTTCTTGCAAAGTCTTCAAGGCTTGTTGTTGCGCCTGTAGTTCAACCAATTTGGCAGATTCTTGGTTGGACCTGTCCTGTGCTTGTTTGCGGGACTGCTCCACCTCTTCGGCGGATGCTTCGAGTTGATCAGATTGCGCCTGGGTTTGCTCAGAGAGTTCCTTGGCTTGTGTGAGTTGCAACTGCAACTTTTCCAAGTGTTGGTCATCTGGCGCATCCAATGCGCCGTGGTCGGTTTTCAGTCGCTCAAGCCGCAATTCAATTTGTTGGATTTGTTCCTGCAAGCCGCGTTGCTCGGCGGCCAGCACTTTCATTTGTTGCTGAACCTGGTTGACTTGCTGCGATTGGTTTTGAACTTCGTGGCGAGCGTCACTCCAAACTTGTTCAATGTCTGGCAAACGCAATTGCAAAGACTCCATGTCGTCTTGCAAACTGGCGACTTGTGGTTCGAGGACAGCACGGTTTTCTTCCAGCGCCTGTGCTTCAGCCACAGATTGTGAAGACTGATCGTTCCAATGCTGTGTCTGAATTTGAATTTGTACCAAGCGTTCTTGTGCGCGTTGACGGCCTTCGACCACAAAACGTATTTCAGCTTCAAGACGGCCGACCTCAGCACTCGCTTGGTACAACTGACCTTGGGCTTGGTTGACCTGCTCGCCGGATTCGTAATGCGCTTGTCGGATCTGCTCCACACCCGCTTCAATCTGGCGCAATTCGGCAGTTTTGCCCTCAAGCGCATTGGCTGCTAGCTCGGCTTGTTGGTGGACGATGAGTTGCTCTGACTGCGCTTGTGCACGCTTTAAAAACCATTGCTGCTGTTGTCTTTGGGTGACGAGTTGCTGCAAGCCATTGAATTTTTGCGCCACCTCTGCCTGGCGCTCCAATTTGTCGAGATTGGCCGTGAGTTCACGCAAGATGTCTTCCACCCGCGTCAGGTTTTCCCGCGTATCGCTCAAGCGGTTTTCTGTTTCACGGCGGCGTTCTTTGTATTTGGAAACGCCTGCAGCTTCCTCTAAAAACAAACGCAGTTCTTCGGGTTTGGATTCGATGATGCGGCTGATGGTGCCTTGACCAATGATGGCGTAAGCGCGGGGGCCAAGACCGGTGCCTAAAAACACATCCTGGATATCGCGTCTGCGTACCGGTTGGTTATTGATGTAGTAGCTGCTGTTACCGTCACGGGTCAGCACCCGCTTGACAGCAATTTCTTCAAACTGGTTCCACTGACCGCCAGCGCGGTGGGACTGGTTGTCAAACACCAACTCCACACTGGCGCGACTGGCTGGTTTGCGGGTGTTGGTGCCATTGAAGATGACATCCTGCATGGATTCACCGCGCAATTCACTGGCGCGGCTTTCGCCTAACACCCACCTGACCGCATCAATGATGTTCGATTTGCCGCATCCGTTGGGGCCGACAACACCGACGAGTTGACCCGGCAACAAAAAGTTGGTGGCGTCCGCAAAGGATTTGAAACCCGACAACTTGATGGAATTAAGACGCACTGTAAACCTTTGATACGGATGGAATGTGAGAGGAGCAAAACAGCCAGACTAGGTCTGCTGTTGTAATAAATGGTCTCGCCAATGGGAGACTTCTTGATGCATAGCTGCTAAAGACGGCACCAGTTTATTCAAATCCGGATGCAGTTGTTCTGCCGTTAATTCTCTGGCTGAGGCTTCAAGTCGAACCAATTGATCAGCCAGTTCGTCATTGCACAAAAAGGTGATGTAACCCTTGAAGGTGTGAAGCAGTCGCTTGAGGGCCGCCGTGTCAGCGTTGCCCATGGCGAGCTGCAACGATGCGAGGTCGTTGTGCAAGCTGGAGACGAAAGTTTCAGCCAGATTGAGCTGTTGCGAGTGGTCCATCGCAAATTCGCCAGCCTTGGCTGTATCGAGGAAAATGTACATGAGACAGATAATATCAGCCATGAATCCACTACTTTCCAGACTTCAGCCCTATCCATTCGAGCGATTACGTCATTTGTTTTCAGAGATTGCGCCAAATCCTGACTACGCCCCAGTCAGTCTGGGCATAGGAGAACCCAGACACGCGACCCCTGAATTGATTATTCAAGCGTTGAGAACGCATACCTCTGAATTAGCGGCCTATCCGGCAACCGCAGGATTACCTGCTTTCAGGCAGGCATGTGCAGATTGGGTGAGCCGCAGGTATGCGGTTTCGGTCAATCCGGCCACTCAAATTTTGCCGGTAAACGGTTCGCGCGAAGCCTTGTTTGCATTGGCTCAAACGGTGCTCGACGGACAGCAAGACAGCGTGGTGGTGTCGCCCAATCCGTTTTATCAAATCTATGAAGGCGCTGCATTTTTAGGAAACGCAAGTGTGCACTATGTGCCGAGTGTGGCCGCCAAAAATTTCGCTGTAGATTGGGACAGTGTGCCGGTTGATATCTGGAAGAAAACCCGCTTGCTGTTTGTGTGCTCACCCGGTAACCCCACCGGCGCTGTGATGCCCTTGGATGAATGGCGAAAACTGTTCGCTTTAAGCGATGAATATGGTTTTGTGATTGCCTCTGATGAGTGCTATAGCGAAATTTATTTTGGCGACACGCCGCCTTTGGGCGGTTTGCAAGCAGCGTCTTTGTGCGGACGTGACGATTTCAAACGCTTGGTGTGCTTTACCAGTCTGTCCAAACGCAGCAATGTGCCGGGACTGCGCAGCGGTTTTGTCGCCGGGGACGCGGCGTTGATCGCGCCCTTTTTGCTCTACCGCACCTACCACGGCAGCGCCATGGGCGGCATGGTGCAACAAGCCAGTATCGCGGCTTGGAATGACGAAGCGCACGTGATTGCCAACCGCGCGCTTTACAAAGAAAAATTCGACCAAATCACACCTGTGTTGGCCAACGTGCTGGACGTCAAATTACCAGACGCCGGTTTTTACCTGTGGGCGGGCGTTCCCGGGGGGGATGACGAGGCTTTTGCGAGGGACTTGCTGGCTCAATACAATGTCACGGTGTTGCCCGGTCGATATGTGGCCCGCGAGGTCAACGGCATCAACCCAGGCCAGGGTCGTATTCGCATGGCTTTGGTCGCACAACCTCAGGAATGCCTCGAAGCGGCAAGCCGTATCGTTCAATTTGTTCACTCCAACTTTTAACCTCCTCACCATGACTCAACAACTTCAATCCATTATCGATACCGCCTGGGAAAACCGCACCCAATACAGTCCCGCTGCCGCACCCAAAGAACTCGTGGATGCCGTAGAGCATGTGATTGCTGAGCTCAATGCAGGCCGCTTGCGTGTGGCAACCCGCGAATCCGTCGGCAAATGGACCACCCACCAATGGTTGAAAAAAGCAGTGCTTTTGTCTTTCCGCTTGAAGGACAACCACGTGGTTAAAGCGGGAGACCTCGGGTTTTACGACAAAGTGCAAACCAAGTTTTCCAACATGGATGAAGCACACATGAAAGCCAGTGGCGTGCGTGTGGTGCCGCCAGCCGTGGCACGACGCGGCAGTTACATCGCCAAAGGTGCCATTCTCATGCCCAGCTATGTGAATATCGGCGCTTATGTAGATGAAAACACCATGGTCGACACTTGGGCCACCGTGGGGTCTTGCGCGCAAATCGGTAAGAACGTGCACCTCTCTGGCGGTGTGGGTATCGGCGGCGTGCTCGAGCCTGTGCAAGCCAATCCCACCATCATCGAAGACAACTGTTTCATCGGTGCCCGCTCTGAGGTGGTGGAAGGCGTAATCATCGAAGAAAACTCGGTCATCTCCATGGGCGTGTACATCGGTCAAAGCACCAAAATTTACGACCGCGCCACCGGTGAAGTGACTTACGGGCGCGTACCCGCGGGCTCAGTGGTGGTGTCAGGCAATCTGCCAAGCTCAGACGGCAAATACAGTTTGTATTGCGCTGTTATCGTCAAACGAGTCGATGCCCAAACACGCGCCAAAACCAGCCTCAACGATTTGTTGCGCGACTGACCATGTCCTCGACTTTGGATCTGGCCGAGCAACTGATTGCCCGCCCTTCGGTCACGCCTGATGACGCGCAATGTTTGACGCTGATTGGTGCGCGTTTGACCGCGGTTGGTTTTGTGTGCGAACGCATGGACCACGGGCCTGAGCATGCACGTGTGAGCAATTTGTGGGCGATCAAGCGCAGTGCAAATCCTCATGCCAAAACCTTGGTGTTTGCCGGACATACGGACGTGGTGCCGACCGGTCCTCTTCACAAATGGAGCAGCGACCCGTTCACACCGACACACCGCGATGGCAAGTTGTTCGGCCGAGGCGCCAGCGACATGAAAACCTCGCTGGCTGCCATGGTGGTGGCAACCGAAGAGTTCATGCATAGTGAAAATGCTGCGGGTTTTAACTTGGCTTTTTTGCTGACCAGTGATGAAGAAGGTCCATCAGTAGACGGTACGGTGAAAGTGGTGGAAGCCTTGAAAGCACGCGGCGACATATTGCATTGGTGCATCGTCGGTGAACCCACTTCTGTGCATCGCATGGGCGACATGGTGAAGAACGGCAGGCGTGGCACATTGAGCGGCAAACTCTCTGTGAAAGGTCTGCAAGGTCATATCGCCTACCCGCAACTCGCACGTAACCCCATACACATGCTGGCTCCAGCATTGGCTGAGTTAGCGGCCATCGAATGGGACACAGGCAATGCTTTTTTTCAACCCACTGGTTGGCAGGTCAGCAACATACACGCCGGTACAGGTGCCAACAACGTCATACCCGGCGAAGTGGTGGTTGATTTCAATTTCCGCTTCAGCACCGAATCCACCGCTGAAGGTTTGCAGCTAAAGCTGGAAGCCGTCTTAAAAAAACACCAACTCGATTACTCGTTGAAATGGACACTGGGCGGCTTGCCGTTCATCACCACACCGGGTGATTTACTTGAAGTGGTTCAGCAATCCATACTTGCTAATACGGGCATCAGCCCCGAACTCTCCACCACAGGCGGCACCAGCGACGCGCGGTTTATCGCGCAAATCTGCCCGCAAGTCATTGAGTTCGGACCGCCCAACGAAAGCATCCATCAAATCGATGAATTCGTGCGTCTAGCCGATATCGATGGCTTGAAAAATATTTACCTCGGCGTGTTAACCAGATTGCAGCAACGCACACTTCAAACGGCAGGTGCATGACACCTGTTGAGTTGATTCACCATTGCAGCCAGGCGCTGACAAAAGCCGGTGTGGCCTATGGACAAGGAACCTTGAACGCTGAGGATGAGGCCGCGTGGCTGGTCTTGTGGGCGTTGAAATTGCCCTTGGATACAGACACGTCACCATTGAATTCGCCTGTTTCTGAGACTGAATCCGAGACAGTATTGGCCTTGCTTCGCAAACGCACAGAGTCGCGTCAGCCTTTGGCATATTTGACCGGCGAGGCTTGGTTGCAAGGGGTGTCTTTTCATGTGGATGAACGCTGTTTGATTCCGCGCAGCCTGATCGCAGAAGTCATTGCACATGGCAGCATAGACCCTTGGTTGCACCCTGACAGTCAACGAGCACTTGACTTGTGCACAGGCGGCGGCAGTCTGGCCGTGTTGCTGGCTCTTGCTTACCCCACATTGCATGTTGATGCATTGGATATTTCTGACGAAGCTTTGGCTGTGGCTGACATCAATATTGAAAGACATGGTTTGCAAGACCGCATCACTGCCTGCTTGTCTGATGGTTTGACGCAGGCCAAGGGCGAATACGACCTGATCGTGTGCAACCCGCCCTATGTGAATGCACAAAGCATGTCCAACTTGCCGAATGAATTTCTGCATGAGCCCGCATTGGCTTTGGCAGGCGGCAATGACGGCATGGATTTCGTTCGCGGCTTGCTCCAACATGCCCCACAGTACATGACAAACAACGGCGTGTTGGTGCTTGAAATCGGGCATGAAATCGAACACTTTCACGCTGCCTTTCCCTCACTTGATGTGACTTATCTCTCTACCAGTGCCGGCGACGAGCAAGTGCTGTTGATCACCAAACAGGCTTTGCTCTCATGATTACGCTGAAAAATATTTCTCTTCGCCGCGGCACCAAACTGCTGCTAGACCAGGCTTCGGTCACTTTGAACCCGGGTGAAAAAGTCGGTCTGGTAGGCAGAAACGGTGCGGGTAAATCGAGTTTGTTTGCTTTGCTTAACCGCAGTTTGCAAGAAGACTCAGGAGAGTTCTTCATTCCCACCCAATGGCGCATGGGACAAGTGGCTCAGGACATGCCTGAAACTTCGCAAAGCGCCACCGAGTTTGTGATCGATGGTGACACCGCTTTGTTGTCTGCACGCGAAGAAGTCACAGCAGCAGAAGCTACGGATGATGGTGAGCGCATGGCGAACGCCTACATGGCCTTGTCAGATGCCGGTGAGCATGATGCGCCTTCGCGCGCTCAGTCCCTCATTTTGGGTTTGGGCTTCAAAACTACCGAATTAGAGAATCCCGTCAACAGTTTTTCCGGTGGATGGCGCATGCGCTTGCAACTCGCGCGTGCATTGATGAGCCCGTCGGATTTGCTCCTGCTAGATGAACCGACTAACCACTTGGATTTGGATGCGTTGGTCTGGCTGGAGAGCTGGCTCAAGCGCTATGAAGGCACGTTGCTGGTCATCAGCCATGACAGAGAATTTTTGGATGCGGTCACCAACGTCACGTTGCATATTGATACAGCCAAGTTGATGCGCTACGGCGGCAACTACAGCAAGTTTGAAGACATGCGCGCCGAGCAAATGAATTTGCAACAAAACGCATTCTCCAAGCAACAAGACAAGATCGCCCATTTGCAAAAATTCATTGCGCGTTTCAAGGCCAAGGCCAGCAAAGCCAAGCAGGCGCAAAGCCGCGTCAAGGCCTTGGAGCGTATGGAGAAAATTGCGCCATTGCTCAGCGAAGCGGATTTTCAATTTGAATTCAAACCACCCGCGCATTTGCCCAACCCGATGTTGTCCATGCAAGGCGTGAGTTTCGGCTACCCCTCGGATGATGGACCTCCCGCTGTCATCGTGAAAAACGTCAGCCGCTCGGTGCTGGCCGGTCAGCGCATAGGCATACTGGGCGCCAACGGCCAAGGTAAATCGACGGTGGTGAAAACCATTGCGCGCAGCTTGCAAGCCGTAGCCGGTGAGATCACCGAAGGCAAAGGTTTGAACATCGGCTATTTTGCGCAGCAAGAACTCGATGTGCTGCAACCCGCAGACAATCCGCTTGACCACATGATTGCGTTAGCCAAGCGCTTGACCCAGAACAGTTTGCTCTGCGGCCAAGCGACACGTGAACAGGACTTGCGCAGCTTTTTAGGCCAGTTCAATTTCAGTGGCGACATGGTCAAGCAAAGCGTAGGCAGCATGAGCGGCGGTGAGAAAGCGCGCCTGGTGCTGTGCATGTTGGTCTGGCAGCGCCCTAACCTGTTGCTGCTGGATGAACCTACCAATCACTTGGATTTGGCCACCCGCGAGGCCTTGTCGGTGGCTTTGAATGAATTTGAAGGCACGGTGATGCTGGTCAGTCACGACCGCGCTTTGTTGCGTGCCGTGTGTGATGAGTTCTGGCTGGTCACGCGTGGCGTCATAGAGCCTTTTGAAGGCGACTTAGATGATTACCAAAAGTTTTTGTTGGACGAGGCCAAGCGGATGAAGTCTGTGGCGACGGCTGCGCCTGTGGCGGTGGTTAAACCAACTAACAAGCCTGTAAACAGTTCATCCGCCAACCCCGCTGTCAAAAAATTCCAAAAAGAATTAGCGCAATTGGAAGAGCAAATGCAGCAATTGGAAGTCCGACGCAATGAGTTGCATATAGTGATGTCAGAAACGCAAGCGGTGAGCGAATTAGCGGACAAAGGCAAACAACTGAAACAAATAGATGAAAAACTACCTGCGCTTGAAGCCAGATGGTTAGAGTTGACTGATTTATTAGAAAACGCAACAACAGAAAGCTAAAAAAAAACCAGTTCGATTGAACTGGTTTTTTTGAATGAGGGTGGTAGGACGTACAAGATTCGAACTTGTGACCAACGGATTAAAAGTCCGCTGCTCTACCAACTGAGCTAACGTCCCATCATTTCGGTTTGCAGTTTTGCTGCGTCGCGAAGCCTCACAGTATAACTGTTTTTGCGCTCACTTAACGCGGGCGTTAAATTTGAATCAATGAGAAAAATGGTTCAGCGCCCAGCCTGCTGCACAGTGCCCAAAGGTGGCAGTGACTGTCACCAAAGAACCGTAGCCATGGCAATTCAGATTGCTGTCCGTGACTTGACCAAGGGCAGACTCAGGTCGTGTGATGTCTTCTTTGCTGTACACCGCATGGATACCGCTCGGTTCTTTGGCAGAAAACACAAAACCCATTTTTCGCAGTCGCTGCCTGACTTGTGCCAACAGTGGGTCATGAGTGACCGAAGCCAAGTCAGCCATATCAACCAGATGCGCCATCTTTTTTCCACCAGCGGCGCCAACCATGACCAAGGGTTTGCCATGTTTTAAACACCATGCCGCAAGCGCTACTTTGGCACTCACCTGGTCAGTGGCATCAATCAAAAAATCCAAGTCAAGCGGCAGCAATGCCTCAATGTTTTCTGGTGTGACAAAGTCATCTATGGTGCGCAAGTTGCATGCTGGATTGATCAGTTGAATACGTTCTTGCATAGCCAACACTTTGGATTGACCCAGAGTGGTCGTCAACGCATGCAGTTGTCGATTGATATTCGATTCGGACACATGGTCCATATCAATCAAAGTCAATCGGCCCACACCGCTTCTGGCCAGGGCTTCCGCAGACCAAGAACCCACGCCGCCGATACCGATAACGGCCATGCTGGCATTTTGAATACGCAATGCTGTGGCCGCTCCGAAGAGTCGTGACATGCCGCTGAAGCGTCTGTCTGTGTCTGCAGGTAAATAGGAAACCGGATCAGCCACAAGGCTATTTCAATTTAGAGAGCCGTTCTTTGCCTGCGGCTGCGGCCTCAGAAGAGGAAAATTTTGAAATCAACTCAGTCAATGTTTTTTTGGCATCCTGGGTTTGCTTGAGTTCCAATTGCGAATTGGCCAGCGTCAACAAAGCCTCGGGAAATTTGGAATGGCTTTCGTTCATGCCAGTGAAGGACTTCAATTGATTGACTACGTCAGCATATTCGCGTTTGACATACTTTGCGCTGGCAAGCCAAAACATGGCACTTTGTTTGAAACCTGAGTCAGGGTATTTTCTTAAAAAGGCGGAAAACGAAATGATGGATCCAGCGAAGTCACCTTTTTTGAACGACGACAAAGCCAGTTCAAAATCTTTTTTCTCAGTAATGTCGGCTTGAAACTCAAGACCATCAAGTTGAAAAAACACAGGCTCTAAAATGGCGATGCGTTGTTCGATTTTGACCAATCGTTCCTCTAAACCTGAGCTGTTGTCGTTTTGACCGCGTTTGAGCAATGTAATCTCACGCAGCAACTGGTCTTTTTCGCCGCGCATCACAGCCAGATTTTGATTGAGGCTGTCTATTTGCGACTGTAATTGCAGTAATGCGTTTTGTAAGCGGGATGACTCTTGTTTTACTTCTTGCGCGACGGAATCACGAACAATTTGTTGAGATTTATTGATGCCGTCTAGAGATTTTTGCAGGGCTGCATCGCTGGCTGCTTGAGATTGACGAAGATTTTCAACCCGCTGTCTTAAATCAAGAATAGCGCGTCTGGCTTCGTCATCTTCAAATACACCGGCCTGAGATGAACTCGCTAAAAATATCCAGCACAAGCAAGCTGACTTCAGGCCTGGTTTCATTTGTAGAAAAATTCAGCGCGGCGATTTTTAGAAAAAGCAGCTTCGCTGTTGCCTTGAACTGCCGATTTTTCTTCGCCGAAACTCACTGTTTCAATCTGTCCGCTGCCAACGCCGAGCAAGCTCAAACTTTGACGAACTGCATCTGCGCGCTTTTGACCTAAAGCCAGGTTGTATTCACGGCCACCGCGCTCGTCGGTGTGTCCTTCCAAAGACAAGCGTGCACGCGGGTTGGCTTTCAAAAATTGTGCATGTGATTCGATAACGGATTGGAACTCTGGCTTGACGGAAAAGCTGTCGTAGTCAAAGTAAACGATCTTGCCTGTGTTGGCAGGTCCAGACGCGTAATTTTCATTGGTTGAAGGGGTGACAGGCTCTACCTTGCTTTGAGGTTGAGTTCCTGACTGGGTTGGAGCAGGCTTGATGCTTGTTAAATCGCTAGAGGGCTTGGCTCCGGATTTATCCTCGACAGGCACGTCATTGAGTTTGACGCCGGATGCACAAGCAGTAATAAAAATGACCAGCACTAAAGATAAAAAAGATTTCACGAAATTTACTCCAACATTCAAGGTTTCAAAAAAGGCCCCCAATGGGGTTCCCGGATATTTGTCGTCTGCCCAGCGAGCTTTGCACTTATTTTGCCATCCAAAGTGGTCGTCATCAGCGCTTCCTTACCTTGTATCTGGGTTGCATAGAGAATAAGTTTTCCATTCGGTGCGAAACTGGGTTTTTCATCAAGCGTTGTCTCCGTCAGTGTGGAAACTTTATCAGTAGACAACTCCATTAACTGAAGCTTATAGGCAGCACCTGTTCGGGAAATGTAGGCCAGCCATTTTCCGTCAGCGCTCAGTGCGGGAGAAATGTTGTAGCCGCCACTGAATGTCACCCGCTGCACAGGACCGCCGGACGAGGGAAGGCGGTAGATTTGCGGTGAACCGCCACGGTCACTGACGAAATAAATCGCACTGCCATCGGGAGTGAAAACGGGCTCTGTGTCGATGCCAGACGATTGGGTAATGCGCTTAGGCTCACCACCGGCAGCGTCAATCAGAAAAATTTGAGAGCCGCCGTCTCTGCTGAGCGTGACGGCCAAATTTTTGCCGTCAGGTGACCAAGTGGGTGCGCTGTTAGAGCCCTTGAAATTGGCAAGCACCCTGCGTTTGCCGGTGCTTATGTCGTGAATGTAAACCACAGGTTTTCGGGTTTCAAAAGACACATATGCCAATTCGTTACCTTTAGGAGACCAACTCGGTGAAATGATGGGTTCAGGACTGGTGAGCGCAGCCTGTGCATTTTCACCATCCGAATCAGATACCCACAACATGTGTCGATTGGCTGTCTTTGTGATGTAAGTGATTCGGGTTGAAAAAATACCTTTGTCACCTGTCAATTTCTCATACACCTGATCCGCGATGCGGTGAGCAACCAGTCTTAAATCAGCAGGCAACGCTATGAATTTCTGTCCGCCCATGTCTTCACTTTTGACGGCATCCCATAATCTGTAACGGATTTCAAAGCGCCCATCAGCCAGTTTGGTGATGCTGCCAGTGAGCATCGCATCCAGACTTTTTTGTTTCAAAATAATAAAATCAGGACGGGTGTTTTCATCCCACACGACACCCGGATTGGCGGTTTTGAATTGCCCGCTACGGTCAAGATCAGCACTTATGATTTGTGCGATTTTTTGAGGAACCGGTTCAGTGGAGCGGAATTCAGAAATGCCTATAGGAATCTGGGTGATGCCCACACCAGAGACTTCCACTTTGAATTCTGCGTGAGCAGAACCCATATAACCAAACAGAATTCCTATCAGGGCAGTAATCGCAATGACAAGTCGGGTCATATTTTTCAGCAAGAGTGATATTGCTTCATTCTAACCAGAGTTTGTCTGCTCAGAGGCGATAATCTCTTACTGCATTAAGTGATCCAACCCATGAGCCAAGATAAAAATTTCCTACAACGATTGATCAGATGTGCCGGCTTATTCAAGTACCCTACCCACGCATGGGTGACTGCAGTTGTTTGTATGGTTTTGGTGGCACTTTGTGAGCCCATGGTGCCTGCCCTGCTGCAACCTTTGCTTGACAAAGGCTTTCAGCAAAACAGTTTTTCTGTTTGGCTGGTTCCGGTTGCTTTAATAGGGCTTTTTGGCATTCGCGGCATGGGCATGTTTGTCGGTCAAGTTGCGGTGGCCAAAGTGACTCAAACCGGTTTGCTGCGATTGCGTATGCAGATGTTCAATCGTTTGCAAGACGCGAGCATGGAATTGTTCAAACAACAAAACGCGAGTGCTTTGGGCAATACCTTGGTATTTGAAGTTCAGGTCGGCGCCCAAACCCTGGTGAATTCATTGATCGGCACCTTTCGCGACAGCTTGACACTGATTGCATTGATCGGCTATTTGCTTTACTTGAATTGGAAATTGAGTTTGATCGTGGCCTTGCTGATCCCCTCAGTTGCTTGGTTGATGAAAGTCTTGAGCAGGCGTTTGTATTTGCTGGTTCGGTCGTCACAACAAGCCACAGACAATTTGTCTTATGCGGTTGAAGAAACGGCTTTGGCTCACCGAGAAATCCGCCTTTATGAAGCGCAACATCTGCAGACTCAGCGCTTTGAAAAACTCGGGCTTGCTTTGTCTCGTTTGGCGCTAAAGACCTCGGTCGCAAGCTCTGGCATCACGCCTTTGACCCAGCTTTTTTCCGCAGTCGCTTTGTCTGCCGTCATCAGCGTCGCCCTGTTACAAAGCCAAGACAGCCACATGAGCGTGGGCGGTTTTGCTGCGTTTGTCACCGGTATGTTGATGTTGGTCAACCCTATCAAGCACTTGTCTGAAGTTGCTGGGCCAATCACCCGAGGGATGGCGGCGATTGAAAGAACCCTAGAGTTGATACATGCAACGCCGGTTGAAACCAGTGGGCATCATCGCAGTGAGCGTGCCCAAGGTCACTTGCATTTTCACAATATCGCCGTTCAATACCAGCCTGATCTTCCCTTTGCGCTGCTTGGTATTGAGCTTGAAATCAAACCGGGCGAAACCGTGGCCTTGGTGGGAAGTTCAGGCTCCGGCAAAACCAGCTTGGCGAATCTACTGCCTCGCTTCGTAGAGTGGACCAGCGGGGACGTGCTGCTTGACGGAGTTTCCATTCGAGATTGGAATTTGCATGATTTGCGAAAGCAATTTGCCATGGTCAGCCAAACCGTGGTTGTGATGAATGACACCTTGGCCGCTAACGTGGCATTAGGTCAAGAGCCCGACAGAACGCGTGTGGTGGACTGTCTGTTGGCGGCCAATCTCGGTGAGTTTTTACAAGCCTTGCCCAACCATATCGACACTCTGGTCGGTCATAACGCATCCACCTTGTCAGGTGGACAGCGCCAACGCCTGGCAATTGCCAGAGCCCTGTACAAAAATGCGCCTATTTTGATTTTGGATGAGGCCACTTCTGCGTTGGACAATGAGTCTGAACGCATGGTGCAAGATGCGCTTCAAAAGTTGCAGCAAGGCAGAACAACGCTGGTCATAGCCCATCGCTTGTCAACCATTGAAAATGCCGACCGGATTGTGGTGATGGATGCCGGGTGCATCATCGAGTCCGGAACGCATGCAAGTCTGATGAGTACACATGGTGTTTATGCTTCCATGTACAAAATGGGGCATTCCGGATATATACCTGCGAATTGAATGCGTCTTAAAGCAATACGATGTTGTATTGCTCCAAACCGATACCGAATTCAGCCTGCAAGGAAATCGGTTTACCAATGAACTCACTCAATCCAACCAAGTGCTGGCTTTCCTCTTCTTGCAATAAATCAATCACCTTGGGCGACGCCAACACGCGGAATTCTTTCGGACTGAACTGTCTGGCTTCTCGCAAAATTTCGCGCAAGATGTTGTAGGCCACAGTTCTGGAGGTATTGACAATCCCCCGGCCTTGGCAATGGCTGCAAGGCTCGCAAAGCATTTGCGCCAACGATTCCCGCGTGCGTTTGCGCGTCATTTCCACCAAACCCAAAGCAGAGAATCCACTCAAACCGGTCTTGACTTTGTCGCGGAATAACTGCTTCGAAAACTCAGCAAGCACAGCCTCGCGGTGCTCTGTTTTTTGCATGTCAATAAAGTCAGTCACGATAACCCCGCCCAAATTTCGCAAACGCAATTGCCTGGCTATGGCTCCGGCGGCCTCAAGATTGGTTTTGAAAATCGTGTCATCAAAATTTTTGGCACCTACAAACCCGCCGGTATTGACATCAATGGTGGTCAAGGCCTCTGTTTGATCAATGATGAGGTAGCCGCCTGACTTAAGCACGACTTTGCGACCCAGGGCTTGTTGAATTTCATCATCAATATTGAACAAATCAAAGATGGGGCGCTCGCCTTTGTAATGTGCAAGCTTGGACAAAGCTGATGGCATGAACTCGCTGCCAAAGGCATGCAATATGCCGAACTGTTCATGCGAGTCAATGCGGATAGTTTGGGTGTTTTCATCCACCATATCCCGCAATACTCGTTGCAATAAATTCAAGTCTTGGTGCAACGAGGTTTTAGGTGCTTGCTGCACCGAGTTTGTTTTTACCTTGGCCCAAGTTTTACGCAAATATGAGATATCTTCTTGCAACTCTTCGTCTGTAGCATCTTCCCCATTGGTCCTGAGAATAAAACCACCCTTCTCATCGTTTTGATGCGCCAGTTGTACCAACCGAAGTCGCAAATTTTCTCGTTGCTCTAGAGGAATTTTTTGCGACACACCGATATGGTTGTCTTGCGGCAAAAAAACCAACAGTCTTCCTGCAATACTGATTTGGGTGGATAAACGCGCACCCTTGCTACCGATAGGATCTTTGATCACTTGAACCATCAAGCTTTGACCTTCGAACACCTGTTTTTCGATAGGTATGAGTGCCGTCTGATTGTCGCCGTCAGAGTACCTGGGCTGACTGCCATTGAACACGTCAGCCACATGCAAAAAGGCAGAACGCTCCATGCCGATGTCTATGAACGCGGATTGCATGCCTGGCAAAACACGAGCGACCCGACCAGAGTAAATATTGCCCACCAGACCCCGCTCAAGTGAACGCTCTATATGTATTTCCTGCAACGCGCCGTTCTCAACCAAAGCGACGCGGGTTTCCTGCGGTGACCAGTTGATCAAAATATCGTGTTGCATCATGTGTCCTTGGCTAGCTGACTTAACAATTGCTGAGTTTCAAAGAGTGGCAAGCCCATGATGCCCGAGTGGCTTCCCACCATTTTTTGGATGAAGCTGGCAGCGAATCCCTGAATAGCATATGCACCGGCTTTGCCCATGGGTTCCGCAGTTTGCACATACGCTTGTATTTCATGGCTGGTCAGACGAGCAAATGTCACCGATGACTTTTGAACTTTGCACCTGATTTGGCGACCTGAGTTCAGCGCCACAGCTGTGAAAACTTGGTGTGTATGGCCAGATAGCTCAGTCAACATTCGCACAGCGTCTGCGTGATCCAGCGGTTTTCCGAAAATACTGTCTGCCAATGCAACTGTGGTGTCTGCACAAAGAATCGGACGCGGTACTAAACCTTGCCTGTGCATTTGTTCATTGGCAGCTTTGAGTTTGAGCAACGTGACTCTTTTCACGTAGGACAAAGGTTTTTCACCTGGCCATACTTGCTCTAAATCTTCAGCTGCTTGCACATCCTCTGGCAATAACAATTCAAACGGCACGCCGATTTGCGTCAACAGTTGCTGCCTGCGAGGGCTTTGTGAGGCAAGGTAAATCGTCGGCAACATGCTCACTCCCGGTGGTAGGGGTGGTTAGATAGCAAAGACCAGGCTCTGTAGAGTTGTTCAACCAACACGACCCGAACCATGGCATGCGGCAATGTGAGGTTTGACAAGCCCAGTAACTCATGACCGCCTTGCCTGATCGCAGGGTCAAAACCATCAGGCCCACCGATGATCAATGCCACATCCATGGCTTGGTCCTGCCAGCCACGCCATTTGGCAGCCAAACCAGCGGTGCTGAGTTGTTCGCCTTTTTCATCCAACCAGATGCGGTGGCAATCTCTGGGAATGGCTGCATCTATTCGGCTTCGTTCGGCCGCCCAGATTTGGGGCAAAGTTTTAGAGGCCCGAGGTTCAGTTTTGACGGTTTTTAATGTCAGTTTGATATCCGGGGTGAACCTTTTCGCATAGTCATCCCATGCGAGTTGCGCCCAAGTGGGCACTTTCTGCCCGACGGCAACCACCCACAGTTTCATGCACGAGGCTTGCGGACAGCGCTTTTTGCGCTTATTGATTTTTTAGCGGCAGCTTTGGGTTGAATGACTTTTTTAACCGGTGCTTTGCTGCTTGCTTTTTTTGCTGGGGCTTTGGTGGAAGAAGCAGGTTTTTTGGCAGCAGCCGATCTGGCTGAGCCACTGGTTCTTGCGGATTTAGATTTATCAGATGAGGATTTGGCAGAAGATTTGGCAGCAGTTTTGGCTTTGTCTGATTTCTTCACCACTGGCTCTTCCACTACAACGACTTTGGGCGTTTGTTTGGGCGCAGGTGCGCCCAATTTGATACGCACCGGCTTGTCACCCCAGATTTCTTCCAAGTGGTAATACTGGCGAATAGTGGGTTGCATGATGTGAACCACCACAGAGCCACAGTCAACAATGATCCACTCACCGTTTTCTTCACCTTCGATACGAGGTTTGCCAAAACCGCCATCGCGCACTTCATCGCGCACATGGGCAGCCAAGGCCTTGGTTTGGCGATTGGATGTGCCGCTGGCAATGATGACCCGCTCGAACAACGCAGACAGATGTTCGGTGTTGAAGACAGCAATGTCTTGTGCTTTCACATCCTCAAGGCTGTCTACAACGATGCGTTGCAATTTCTGCACGTCTTTTTTTTCAGAGACTTCTGTCATGGCGGTCCAAATAAAGGTGATGATGTTGAATATATTGAAACACTGATGGCTTCAAAGTTTGACCGGGCGGCAGGCCTTGCGCCAAGCCAGAACGTATATCGGTGGCGCTGACGTTTTCCAAAGGCATGTCCAAAAGCGTGTACCTGATGTGGGTGTGATTGTGCCACTCATGCGGGTAAGCCTCTTCTTGCGAACCTAAGACTCGCGGCGCAACCGCCAAACAAGCCATTTGCGCAATCCATTGCCAGTCCTTCCAGGATTCAAATCGCGCCGCTTGGTCTGCGCCTAAGAGAACAAAAAAATCTGCATCTGCATGGCGTTTTGCGATGGCGCGCAAGCTGTCGATCGTATAGCTCGGCCCGTCTCGCTTGATTTCCATGTCGTCAACAACCACCGAGGGTAAGTCTTCAAAATTCAAACATGCCATGGCCAGTCTGTGCTTTGCAGGGCTCAAGGCTTGGGTTTTGTGCCACGCATCGCCGGTAGGCAGCACATACAAGGTGTCAAGTTGCAATTGAGCGACTGCACAAGCCGCCAGTGCATGATGCCCAGTGTGAGGCGGGTCAAATGCGCCGCCATACAAACCAATGTGAGGTGTGGTTGAGAGGCTCAAATCCAGGCTTTGGGTTTGAGAAAGTCGGTGTACAAGCGGTGCTCGGCGGACCCGGCCTCAGGCTGGTGCTGGTATGACCAAGTCACCAAGGGCGGCATAGACAGCAAAATGGATTCAGTGCGGCCGCCCGACTGCAAGCCGAAATGGGTTCCTCGGTCAAACACCAGATTGAACTCCACATAACGGCCGCGCCGGTACAACTGATGGTCTCGTTCACGTTCACCAAAAGGTGTGTTCATGCGCTTTTCAACAAGGGGCAAATACGCTTTGACCAAATGGTCGCCGACGCTTTGCATCATTTCAAAACTACGGTCAAAACCCAATTCGGAAAAATCGTCGTAAAAAATCCCACCTATGCCGCGCGGTTCATTGCGGTGTTTCAAAAAGAAATACTCGTCGCACCAGCTTTTAAAGCGGGGATACAAATGGTCCCCAAAACCGTCCAAAGCTTGTTTGCAAGTGCGGTGGAAATGCACCGCATCTTCTTCAAAACCGTAGTAAGGCGTCAAATCCATACCGCCGCCAAACCATGCCACTGACTCCCCAGATTGGGTGTTAGCCATCAAAGCACGCACGTTCATATGAACTGTTGGCACATAAGGATTGCGCGGGTGAAAAACCAAAGACACACCCATGGCTTCAAAGGGTGAACCATTCAATTCGGGGC
The DNA here is from genome assembly GCA_945900685.1 of Bordetella parapertussis. Lineage (GTDB taxonomy): Bacteria > Pseudomonadota > Gammaproteobacteria > Burkholderiales > Burkholderiaceae_C > Limnohabitans > Limnohabitans parapertussis_C. Next base: position 43,195 of record CAMDJS010000001.1, on the reverse strand, counting down.
GGTGTTGGGTGGCAGAAGGTGGCAACTTGGGACCAGTGACATGTGAAAACCCCACACCTGCGCGTTCAAACACATTGCCCTGCTCCATGATCATGGTGATGCCGTTGCCTTGCAGTGTTTCGCCCTTGGGTTTTTCCCAGCTATCAGACAAAAAGGTGTGGCCGTCAATCTGAGTCAACGCCTTGGTGATGCGTTGCTGCAGGCCTATCAAATATGTGCGCACAGGCGCAAATGCAGGATTCATTCAATAAGTCCTTGAATCAAAGAGTTGATCATCAACGTTTCAGACCTCTATGCCCGATGTCGCGTCTTGCTTGGGCACCATCAAAATGGATGGTGTCCAGCAGTTCATAGGCATGGGCTTGCGCTTGACGCACTGTGTCGCCAAGCGCGGTCACGCAAAGCACCCGACCACCGGATGTCACGATGTCTGCGCCTTTCGTTGCGGTAGCGGCATGAAAAACCATGGCGTGCGGCTTGTCAGCTTTCAGTCCACGAATGATGTCGCCACGGCGTACGGTGCCGGGATAACCATGGGCAGCCATGACAACGCCCAATGCCACACGGCGGTCCCAAGTCAACTCCATCTGGGCGAGTTGTGTCGGTTCCGGTTCAGTGGCGGCCAGCAGCAAGGCCAGTAAATCGCTCTTGAGTCTGATCAAAATGGGCTGTGTTTCGGGGTCGCCCATGCGGCAATTGAACTCCAGCACTTTGAGTTGACCAAGGGCGCCAATCATCAAACCTGCATACAAAAAACCGGTGTACGGAATGCCGTCAGTCTCCATGCCTTTGAGCGTCGGTTGAATCACCTCGCGCATGACGCGCGCATGTATTTTAGGCGTCACCACAGGCGCAGGTGAATAAGCACCCATGCCGCCGGTGTTGGGGCCTTTGTCGCCGTCATTGAGTCGTTTGTGGTCCTGCGATGTGGCCAATGGCACAGCCACTTGCCCATGTGCAACCACCATGAAGCTGGCTTCTTCACCGTCTAAAAACTCTTCAATCACCACCCGCGCTTTGCCCCCTGCGTGTTGAATGCCGGTATGGTCAGGGGCCAGCATGTGGTCAATCGCCTCGTGCGCTTCTTGCAAAGTAGTAGCAACAACAACGCCCTTACCCGCGGCCAAACCATCGGCCTTGACCACGATAGGCGCGCCTTGTTTTTCCACATAGTCATGTGCGGCTTTGGCGTCTTCAAACACCTGGTAGGCAGCCGTAGGAATTTGATGCCGCTGCATGAAAGCTTTGGAAAAAGCCTTGGAGCTTTCAAGCTGTGCTGCAGCTTTGGTGGGTCCGAAAATACGCAAGCCATGAGATCGAAATTCATCAACCACGCCCGCAGCCAAGGGAGCTTCAGGACCGACCACCGTCAAACTGATGTCATTGGCTTGGGCCCATTCACGCAAAGCCACCACATCGGTGATGGGTAGCACTTGTAAATCTTTGTTTAAGGCAACCCCAGCGTTACCGGGAGCCACATAAACCATTTGAACCTGAGGTGATGCGGTGAGTTTCCATGCCAATGCATGTTCACGTCCGCCGGAGCCAATCACCAAAATTTTCATAGGGCAGCGTTGTGATAAACCTCTTGCACATCATCAAGGTCTTCCAACGCATCAATGATTTTTTGCATTTTGAGGCGGTCATCATCGTTTAATTCGATGGTGATGTCTGCCCGGTATGTGATTTCAGCCACAGCAGACTGCAAGCCCGCTTTGTCAAGCGCTGCCTTGACGGCTTCAAATTCGGCCGGGTCTGTCAGCACTTCGATGGCGCCATCTTCGTCAGTCACGACATCTTGCGCGCCAGCTTCGAGCACGATTTCCATGACCGCATCTTCGGAGGTACCGGGCGCCAAAATCAATTGGCCGCAATGCTTGAACTGGAAAGCCACAGAACCGTCAGTACCTAGATTGCCACCGTGTTTGCTGAGCGCATGTCGAACTTCAGCCACTGTTCGCACCTTGTTGTCCGTCATGGTGTCGACCATCAAAGCCACACCACCTATGCCGTAGCCTTCGTAACGATTTTCTTCGTAATGCACACCCTCAAGATTGCCGGTGGCTTTGTCGATATTGCGTTTGATAGTGTCGGCCGGCATGTTGGCGGCCTTGGCTTTTTCAACGGCCAATCGAAGACGGGGATTGACTTGCAGGTCCCCGCCGCCTGCGCGCGCCGACACCATGATTTCGCGAATGACCCGGGTCCAGACTTTGCCGCGCTTCTCGTCTTGCCTACCCTTGCGATGCTGGATGTTGGCCCATTTGCTGTGACCTGCCACCTTAACTGGCCTCTGCTTCTTCGGGTTCAGCCGGTTCGGATTTAGACGCGCGGCTTTCCTTTTTCGGCAAAGGTTGAATATCGAGGAGCACTTCTTCCTTGTCGTCTAGGCCCACAGTTAATCGACCACCGTCAGTCAGTCGTCCGAACAACAATTCATCTGCCAGTGCACGGCGAATCATGTCCTGAATCAGGCGCTGCATGGGGCGTGCGCCCATGAGGGGATCAAAGCCTTTCTTGGCAAGGAATTTGCGGATGTCATCCGTGAAAGTGACATCGACTTTCTTCTCTGCGAGTTGCGTCTCCAGTTGCAGCAAGAACTTATCGACCACACGCATGATGACGGTTTCGTCAAGAGATTTAAAGCTGACGGTGGCGTCAAGGCGGTTGCGAAACTCTGGAGTGAACAAACGCTTGATATCCGCCATCTCATCACCTTGCTCGCGCGCATTGGTGAAGCCAATGGTCGATTTGTTCATGGTCTCGGCACCGGCATTGGTGGTCATGATGATGATGATGTTGCGGAAGTCTGCTTTGCGACCGTTGTTATCGGTCAAGGTGCCGTGGTCCATCACCTGAAGCAGCACATTGAAAATGTCCGGGTGTGCCTTTTCAATTTCATCTAGCAACAACACGGCGTGCGGTTTTTTGGTGACAGCTTCAGTCAGCAAACCGCCCTGATCAAACCCCACATAGCCCGGAGGCGCGCCGATCAAACGGCTGACGGCGTGACGCTCCATGTATTCAGACATGTCAAAGCGAAGCAACTCAATGCCTAAGATGTAAGCCAGTTGTTTGGCGGCTTCGGTTTTGCCCACGCCTGTGGGTCCGCTGAACAAAAATGCGCCGATGGGTTTGTCTGCTTTGCCCAAACCTGAACGTGCCATCTTGACGGATGAGGCCAGCACTTCGAGCGCTTTGTCCTGTCCGAAAACCACGCTTTTCAAATCGCGTTCCAGGGTTTGCAATTTGCCGCGATCATCGTTGGAGACACTGGCCGGCGGGATGCGGGCGATTTTGGCAACGATGTCTTCGATCTCGGATTTGGTGATGGTTTTCTTGCGCTTGGAGACGGGCAGTATGCGTTGCGCCGCGCCTGCTTCGTCAATCACGTCAATGGCTTTGTCGGGCAAATGGCGGTCATTGATGTACTTGGCGCTCAGCTCTGCGGCTGCTTGCAAAGCAGCCAAGGCGTATTTGACGCTGTGGTGTTCTTCAAAGCGCGATTTCAGACCTTTGAGAATATCCACGGTTTGCTCGACGGTAGGCTCGACCACATCGACTTTTTGGAAGCGGCGTGAAAGCGCTGCATCTTTTTCGAAAATGCCTCGGTACTCGGTGAAAGTGGTGGCGCCTATGCACTTGAGTTGACCGCTGGACAAGGCTGGCTTGAGCAAATTGGAAGCGTCCAAGGTGCCGCCGGAGGCTGCACCGGCACCGATCAAGGTATGGATTTCATCAATGAATAAAACGGCATTGGGTTTGTCCTTGAGCGACTTGAGCACGCCCTTGAGACGCTGCTCGAAATCTCCACGGTATTTGGTGCCAGCCAGCAATGCACCCATATCTAGCGAATACACCTGTGAATCGGCCAGAATTTCGGGCACGTCTTTTTGCGTGATACGCCAGGCCAGTCCTTCGGCAATCGCGGTTTTACCCACGCCGGCTTCACCCACCAACAAGGGGTTGTTTTTGCGGCGACGGCACAGGATTTGAATGACGCGCTCGACTTCGTATTCGCGGCCGATCAGAGGGTCAATTTTCCCATCCTTGGCTAACTGATTCAAGTTCTGTGTGAATTGCTCAAGCGGTGAGGTTTTCTCTGATTTGTCGGTGTTCTCTTCGGCTTCAGGCGCACTGGACTCCGTGCCTTTGACTGGCTCCTGAGGGTCAGATTTTTTGATGCCGTGAGCAATGAAATTGACCACATCCAGACGTGTCACGCCTTGCTGGTGCAGGTAATACACGGCGTGTGAATCTTTTTCGCCAAAAATGGCGACCAGCACATTCGCGCCGGTGACCTCTTTTTTGCCGTTGCCGGTGGATTGCACGTGCATGATGGCGCGTTGAATGACGCGCTGAAAACCCAGCGTGGGCTGGGTGTCTACTTCGTCGGTACCAGCAACTTGCGGTGTGTTGTCTTTGATGAAGTTCGACAGCGATTTACGCAAATCGTCAATGTTGGCCGAGCAAGCGCGCAACACTTCTGCGGCGCTGGGGTTGTCGAGCAATGCCAGCAGCAAATGTTCGACGGTGATGAATTCATGACGCTGCTGCCTGGCTTCTACGAAGGCCATGTGCAAGCTGACTTCAAGTTCTTGGGCAATCATGATTTCTTCCTTGGTGCGATCTTGGGTTCAACTGTATATGGAAACGGATGGGGTTTATTCAACGGGTTCAGCCAAACATTGCAAAGGATGGCCGGCCTGGTGGGCTGCATCCTGCACTTGGTCAACCTTGGTAGCGGCGACGTCCTTGGAGTAAACGCCACAGACACCTTTGCCGTCAAGATGAATTTTGAGCATGATTTGGGTTGCCGCTTCGCGGTCTTTGCTGAAAAACTCCTGTAAAACGCGAACGACAAACTCCATGGGTGTGAAATCATCATTCAACATGACCACCTGGTACATCTGCGGTGGCTTGGTTTTCAGGGTTTTTCGCTCCAAAACAACAGAATCTCCGTTGCCGACATCCTTGTCGGGAGAGATATTTGGCGGTTTAGGGGCTGTGGACATGCGCATATTCTATCGGTGCTCAGTGAATGACGAGGATATAGGGAAAAACTCAAAAAACATTCATTTATTAATTCTAAATTAATAATTTACAAAATTAAAAATATATTATTTAATACTTAAATAGGATTCAAGGCGGATTCTAGCTTTTTAAACAATTTCGGAGGATTTTATGGCATTCGGCATAGTTAAATGGTTCAACAACCATAAGGGGTTTGGCTTTATTGAATCCAATGAGTTTGACTCAGATATCTTTGCCCATTTCAGCGAAGTAGAAATGATTGGTTTTAAAACGCTTCAACAAGGCGCCAGTGTGGTTTACGAACCCATGCAGGGCCCCAGAGGCTGGATGGCGAAAAACATCAAGGTGATTGCAGCACCTGCCATGCCTACAGCGACCACTCAGGCCCCTGACCCCAAAGGATCGCGCCTGCGCACGCCGCAATTCCGGGCGAATTTGATAACCCAGGGCATGTGACATGCCCCGGGGACCACTTTACATGTGGTCAATCATGACTTGACCAAAACCGGAGCAACTCACCTGGGTTGCTCCTTCCATCAAGCGGGCAAAATCATAGGTCACGTGGCGGCTGAGAATGGATTTCTCCATGGAGGAAATGATCAAGTCGGCAGCCTCGATCCAGCCCATGTGACGCAGCATCATTTCTGCTGACAAAATCTCTGAACCAGGGTTCACATAATCCTTGCCAGCGTATTTCGGCGCCGTTCCGTGGGTGGCTTCAAAGCATGCCACGGAGTCCGACAAATTGGCGCCGGGCGCAATACCGATACCACCTACTTGTGCTGCCAACGCATCAGAAATGTAATCGCCATTCAAATTGAGAGTGGCAATCACGCTGTACTCCGCAGGACGCAACAATATTTGTTGCAAAAACGCGTCTGCAATGCTGTCTTTCACAATGATTTCGCGACCGGTGCGCGGATTTTTGAAACTGCACCAAGGTCCGCCGTCAATCAACTGAGCGCCGAATTCTTTTTGCGCCAAGCCGTAAGCCCAATCACGGAATCCACCTTCGGTGTATTTCATGATGTTGCCCTTGTGAACGATGGTCACGCTCGGCTTGTCGTTGTCGATGGCATATTGAATAGCTTTGCGAACCAGGCGCTCGGTGCCTTCGCGTGACACAGGTTTGATACCGATACCCGAGGTGTTCGGGAAGCGGATCTTGGTGACGCCCATTTCTTCGATCAAAAACTTGATCAATTTTTTAGCCTTGTCGGACTCTGCTTCGTATTCGATACCGGCGTAAATGTCTTCCGAGTTTTCACGGAAAATCACCATATGGGTTTTTTCAGGTTCCTTCACTGGCGAAGGCACACCTTTGAAATACTGCACCGGGCGCAGGCAGACATACAAATCGAGCTCTTGGCGCAAGGCAACGTTCAAAGAGCGGATGCCGCCGCCCACCGGAGTGGTCAAAGGACCTTTGATAGAAACCACATATTCTTTGAGCGCAGCCAAAGTTTCCTGCGGCAACCAAACATCCGGCCCGTAAATTTGGGTGGATTTTTCACCTGCATACACTTCCATCCAGTGAATTTGTCGCTTGCCGCTGTAGGCCTTGGCGACAGCAGCATCCACCACTTTGAGCATGACCGGCGTGATGTCTAAGCCCGTGCCATCACCTTCAATATAAGGAATGATGGGTTGATCTGGGACTGTCAATGACATGTCAGAATTAACGATGATTTTCTCGCCCTTGGCGGGCACTTTGATATGCTGGTACAAGTCACAATCTCCCTGAAAAAAGTATGCACACCGCTGTTGAATTGCTTAATGCGGCTCTCAAACCATTCTAACCATCGAACCAGACCTTAGCGATGAACTCTTTACTTTTGACATTGATTCTCAGTCTGCTGAGTTTTGGGGCGTGGTCTCAAACCGCCCAAACTGATTTACCCCGGTTGCATATTCAAGCCGGTATGTTTCTGATAGATGCCCAAGTGGCCGCCACGCCCGAACAACGCACAATGGGCTTGATGTTCAGAAAAGACATGCCAGCGCATGAGGGCATGATTTTCGTTTTTGAACAACCGCAGATTTTGTGTTTTTGGATGAAAAACACCTTGATGCCTTTGACTGCGGCCTTTGTCGCCGATGACGGAACCATTGTCAACTTTGCAGACATGAAGCCGCAAACTCTGGATTCACATTGCTCTGAAAAACCTGTGCGCTTTGTGCTGGAAATGAAGCAAGGCTGGTTTGCCAGTAAGCAGATAAAAAAATCCCATGTACTCAAGTCCAGTCTGTTTAAGACTGATCCTCGACCCTGAGTGCGACCTCACCGTCAGCTAATCTGGCTGTGACTTGCTCGCCGGGGTGCATGTCTTTGACAGAACTCAAAGCCACACCATCGCGGTTTTGCAGCCATGCATAACCACGCTTCAAAACCAGTGCAGGGTCTAAATTTTGTAACAGCCACTGGGCTTTATCCAAACGTCTGGCATGGTGGGCGGGCATGTCAACTGCCGCCCTATTTAAGCGTAAAGCCATGGGCTGCAATGAGAGTTGGCGGCGATTCAAAGTGTTGAGGGTGGCTCGCCCGAGCCGATTGGCAAACACGCTGCAGGCATGTTGCTGCTGGTGTAACCAACCGGAAGGTCTGCCGATCTGGCGCTCCGACCTGTCTAATCGCTGCCAGCATTGGTCCATGTGTTGGCGCATGGCAGACATCATCAATTCTTGAAAATAATCTAAGCCCGCTTGATCGGTCGCCTGATCTAAAGCACACAATTCAGCTGCAGCCGTAGGCGTCGGCGCTCGCAAATCGGCACAAAAATCGGCAATGGTGAAATCGGTTTCGTGACCCACACCCGTGATGACAGGCACGCGACAGGCAACGATGGCGTGCGCCAGGGCCTCATCATTGAAAGCCCATAAATCTTCCATGGAACCACCGCCGCGGACCAACAAAATCACATCTACTTCAGGTAACTTTTGCAAGGCTTGAAGCGAAGCAATCAATTGCGCTGGTGCATCAGCGCCTTGCACGGGACTGGGTGCAATCCGAACGGGTATGTGTGGCACGCGTCTTCTCAAAGCGGTAGCCACATCATGCAGGGCGGCAGCGGACAAAGAAGTGACGATGCCTATGCAGATGGGTCGCAGCTTGATCGGCCGCTTGCGGTCTTCGTCAAACAAGCCCTCGGCCTGTAGCTTGGCTTTGAGCCGCAAATAAGCCTCATGCAGCTGCCCAGCACCTGCGGGGCGCATGGTTTCAATCACCAATTGCAGTTCACCGCGTGGCACATAAAGACCGCATCTGGCCTGCACTTCAACTTGGTCGCCGTTGCGCGGTTCGAAGTTCAGCATGTCTGCTGTGCGCTTGAACATGGCGCAGCGAAGTTGCCCTTGCTCATCTTTGAGTGTCAGGTAGCAATGTCCGCTGGCTGCTCGCGTCATGCCGGATATTTCACCGCGCACCATCACCATGCCAAAACGAGATTTCAACTGATCGCTGATGGCTTGGCATAAACCGCCGACCGACCAGACAAGACCTGAGACTGTTTCATTCACGACAGAAAAATCGTTCATAGCCATCTTGAAACCTGTTTGTAAGTAACAACTAAGACATAATTGTTCTCACATCTGACTGGAGAACGCAATTGTTAGGCATCATACAAGCCGCAGGCTGGCCGATTTGGCCCTTACTCGCATGCTCAATCGCAGCCATGGCATTGATTTTTGAGCGGCTCTACAGCTTGCAAACCAAGCTGGTTATTCCAGATCGCTTACTTGACGAAGTCTTGTCCTTGTCGCAACCAGAGTTGTTAAACCCCAATTCCATCGGCCAACTCAAAAACCATTGCGCGCTGGGCGAAATCGTCGTCGCGGGTCTATTGCACAGACAACACAAGCCAAGCACTTCTGAATCCGATTTCCGAGCCGAGGTTGAGGCCAGCGGCCGCCGCGTCAATCACAAACTGGAAAAATACCTCAGCGTACTCGGCTCTATTGCATCGATTGCACCTTTGCTGGGACTGTTTGGCACCGTCGTGGGCATGATTGAAATATTCGGTTCGCAAGCCCCGGGCACAGGCAACCCGGCGCAATTGGCGCACGGTATTTCCGTGGCTTTGTACAACACGGCTTTCGGTTTGGTGATTGCCATTCCCAGCCTGGTGATGTGGCGTCATTTCAGAAACCGCGTGGACTATTTCACCGTGGAACTGGAAATTGCTGCTGAGCGATTTGTGCGTCATTTTTACGCGGCATCCAAAGGCAAATAAGATGCGTTTTGGCCGCCCTCACTCATCCGAGCCCGAGATCAATTTGATACCGTTTATCGATGTATTGCTGGTCATACTTATTTTTCTGATGCTGACCACCACCTATGGTCGGTTGACGCAACTCAATATGCAATTGCCCCAAGCTGACAGCGGCCAGCAAGAGTCCAAGCCGAATGAAATACGGGTGAACGTCAGCAGCGATGGCCGTTATGTGGTTCAAAAAGTTGCTATCAACCCATCAGATGTTGTCGCTTTGACATCGGCTTTGACCCAAGCGGCCAAAGAATCACCTCAGGCATTGGTTGTTATTTCCGCCGATGCACAAGCCAGCCACCAGTCAGTCATCCAAGTTCTAGAAGCCGCGCAAAAATCCGGCTTGCAACGCATTACCTTCTCTGCCCAGGCACGCACCAGCACCACGGTTTTGCCCTGATTCACCATGAAGCTGTCCACATTTTTTACCGAGCAGGTGTGGACTGTTAAAAGTTTGGTGGCCTGCCTGCTGTGGCCGGTTTCATGGGTGACCAAGCTCTGGTTAATGCGTCAAGATGCTTTGTACCGCATTGGCAGACGGGAAAGTGTGCATGTGCCGGTACCCGTGTTGGTGGTGGGCAATGTGCTGGTTGGCGGAACCGGTAAAACGCCGGTTGTCATCAGTCTGGTTCAACATTTTCAAAAGCTGGGCTTGCAAGTCGGTGTGATTGCCCGGGCTTATGGCACGCCAGATGAATCTGTGCGCGAGGTCACGGCGCAAACTCAGGCCGAGGCTGCAGGGGATGAAGCCTTGTTGATCAAGCAGCGCTGTCAGGTGCCTGTTTTTATTGGCAGACAACGCGCAGATGCTGCACTTGCTTTGCTTCGCGCTTACCCCGCCACCCGTCTCCTCATCAGCGATGACGGTATGCAACATCGCGGCTTGCACCATGATTTAGCGGTTTGCGTGTTCGATGACCGAGGGCTTGGCAACGGTTGGCTGTTACCCGCAGGCCCCTTGCGCGAAAGCTGGCCCCGAAAACTCGCCCCAGGCGTCAAACAATACCTGTTGCACACGGCCAAACAGTCTTTCGAAAACAGTCTGCCTGCCAAAAGGTATTTGTCCCACATCGCCGTCAATGGCTTGGGCCAACAACGGTTGCTGTCCTCGTGGGCCAATCAACCGGTTCAAGCGCTCGCTGGCATCGCCCGCCCGGAGATATTTTTTGAAGCCTTAAAAAGCGCTGGATTGGTGTTGGCCAACACTTACCCTTTGCAAGACCACGCGCCACTTTCAGAGTGGTGCCCCAGCAATGATCTGCCGGTGTTTTGCACGGAAAAAGACGCGGTCAAACTCTGGCCACACTTGCCTGAGGCCTGGGCTGTGCCCTTGGAATGCGAATTACCCGGCGTTTTGCTCGACGAAATCACTTCAGATGTGCAACAGCTATCATTGAAATATGGACACCAAACTGCTTGAACTGCTGGTCTGCCCTGTCACCAAGGGCAGCTTGATTTATCAACGAGAAACCAATGAATTGATTTCGCGAAGTGCGCGACTGGCTTATCCGGTGCGCGACGGCATACCGGTGATGTTGGAGCTTGAGGCTCGCACCTTGACCGACGACGAACTGGACAAATTGCATGGCTGATGCAGCCTATATGGTGCTGATCCCGGCCCGACTTGGTTCCTCCCGATTACCGAACAAACCTTTGGCTGACCTCGCAGGCCTGCCAATGGTGGTTCGCGTTGCGCAACAAGCCGCCAAGTCTTCGGCGCGACGCGTGGTGGTCGCAGCCGATCACCCAAGCATAGTGTCGGCTTGCCAAGCGCATGGGATTGAAGCGGTGTTGACCCGGGATGACCATCCCAGCGGCAGTGACCGTTTGGCTGAGACAGCAGATTTACTAGGCTTGGCCAACCACGACATCGTGGTCAATGTGCAAGGCGATGAGCCCTTGATCAATCCTCTGCACATTGATGAGGTTGCACAATTGCTGGCTCGGCGTGTCGATGTCAGCATGTCAACCTTGGCGCATCCGATCACCGATTTGAACGATTGGCTCAGCCCGCATGTGGTGAAGGTGGTGCTAAATTCGCAGTCCAATGCCTCGTATTTCAGCCGGGCAAGCATTCCATGCTGGCGCGACGCTAGCAGCGGCCAATTGCCGCCCTACCCGGTCTATCGCCATGTCGGTTTGTATGCCTACCAAACAAGCTTTTTAAAACAATTTCCCCGACTGGCGCAAGCCCCTACGGAACAAGCAGAAGCCCTAGAACAATTGCGCGCCCTTTGGCATGGCCACAAAATCGCGGTTCATGTGTCCGATCTGGCCAGCGCGCCGGGGGTAGATACGCCACAGGATCTGGCTCGGGTTCAGGCCTTTTACAAGGGTTAACTTGTTAGCTTTGGCTAGGCCCTGCGTGATATTCTCTAGACTTGACTCACGGCAAAGCGCTGCATAGACGGCGAATGTAATTCACCCAAGGAAGACAATGAGACTGATATTGCTGGGCGCACCCGGTGCCGGTAAAGGCACACAAGCCACTTTCATTTGCCAGGCCTATGGTATTCCCCAAATTTCCACCGGCGACATGTTGCGGGCTGCCGTCAAAGCCGGTACCGAAATGGGTCTGGCTGCCAAAAAGGTCATGGATGCCGGCGGTTTGGTGGGTGATGACATCATCATCGGCTTGGTCAAAGAACGCATCACCCACGCTGATTGCGCCAACGGTTTTTTGTTTGACGGATTTCCCCGCACCATTCCTCAGGCTGATGCTATGAAGCAAGCCGGTGTCAAACTCGATTGCGTGCTTGAAATTGATGTGCCGTTTGACGCCATCATCGAGCGCATGGGTGGGCGCCGTGTGCACGTGGCCAGTGGCCGCACCTACCACGTCAAGTTCAATCCGCCGAAAAAAGAAGGTATTGACGACATCACCGGTGAGCCTTTGATTCAACGGGATGACGACAAAGAAGAGACGGTCAAAAAACGGCTTGAGGTTTACAGCGCACAAACCCGCCCGTTGGTCGATTACTACGCCGGTTGGGCCAAAGCCGAGCCTGCACTCGCACCTAAATACCGCGCCATCATCGGCCAAGGCAGCGTCGAAAACATCAAAGAACTGGCCTTGTCAGCTTTGAAGAGCTGATTTTTTTTCGTCTTGTTGCATCACTGACAAAGCCAAAGCCATACAGGCTTTGGCCGGTTGCAAATCGGTCAACACACCGATTTCCTGCTGAGCCTGCGCTAAAGCCCGGCCCCACGCGCAACGGCTGCTGATCCAAACATCAATTCCCATTGACACGGCGCGAAAAAGTGCTTCTTCCCACTCGGGTTTGAATGTGCCTGCCCCGGTACCAGCCACGACCAAACCGCGAAGCGGTTGAGAAGCTGGTTTGGAGGGATAAAGAAGCGCATCTATGCCATCACTGCCAATCGCCGCATGGTGGGTCAACCATTCCACGCGTGGCCACTGTATTTGCTTTAAAAAATAGGCGATTGATGGTTTGTTGAAAGTTCGGGTTTCAATATTTGCACACCCTAAATCCCAAACAGCTCCGTTTTTAGAGGCGGCTACGCCTGCAGGTCCGCTGCTGAATGCATGAGTTTCATCTATGGAAATTTTTTGCACATGAAGACCGTGATGCGCCTGGGCATTGAACACTGCAAAGACGCCCTGAAGACCACATGTTCTCGCGAGCAACAAAGCATCTTGTAAATTGACCGGCCCGTCTGCTTGCGGGTGATCTGCGGGTTTCATCGCACAGGTCATGATCACCGGCTTGGGCCATGGCCCCATGGCCTCTAACAAAAAAGCGGTTTCTTCAAGTGTGTCAGTGCCATGTGTGACCACCACCGCGCTGACATCTTCATTCGATTGAGCGGCGAAAACGGCTTTGTACAGTGTTTGCCAGACAGTCAAACCGATGTTTTTACTGTCAATTTTGGCGATATCTTCAAATTCAATCTGCGTCTGCAACAGTCCTGCCTGCTGCATTAAGTCAGCGACTCCTAGCTGACCAGACCTGTAAATAGCTGGATTTGCAGCGTGTGCGCTTAAGCCCGCGATCGTGCCGCCAGTGCCTAAAACCACAATTTTTGAATTTATTTTGTGTGACATGGTTGCCAAAGCTTGAAAACTGGTTAAAAATACAGTTACTGGATAAACAAACAGGTTTTTTATCCCCCGCAACCAACCCGCATTGTGCAGGAGCCTTATGGAACAGATCAAGCTCACAGCCCGTCAGCAGCAAATCCTGACGTTGATTCAAACAGCTTTACAAAACACAGGTGCTCCGCCTACACGCGCAGAAATTGCCGCCGAACTCGGCTTCAAATCCCCCAATGCCGCAGAAGAGCACCTGCAAGCGCTGGCTCGCAAAGGTGTGATTCAACTCATCAGCGGCACTTCTCGGGGCATTCGCTTGAAAAACACCGGGTCCGAATTCAACACACCTTCAGGTTTCAAACAATTTCAGCTTCCCTTGCAGGCTTTGGCGCAACTCACTTTGCCTTTGGTCGGGCGCGTCGCTGCGGGTTCACCCATTTTGGCGCAAGAGCATATTGAACAAAGTTACAGCGTAGAAGCTTCCATGTTCGCGCAACAGCCTGACTACCTGCTTAAGGTCAAAGGCTTGTCCATGCGCGATATCGGCATCATGGACGGCGATTTGCTCGCTGTCAAAACCACCAAAGAAGCCCGCAACGGACAAATCATCGTGGCACGTATTGGTGAAGAGGTCACCGTCAAACGTTTCCAAAAAACCGGACAACACATTTCCTTGTTACCGGAAAACCCCGATTTTTCGCCTATTCAGGTTCAGCCAGGCGATATTTTTGAAGTAGAAGGATTGGCCGTCGGGCTGATTCGCAACCAGTTTTAACACCAGGAGATCACCATGACACTCGCCCTTTGGAGCAGCCAACAGGTTTTTCAACGCGTTGACTCAGCAGTGCGTTCATTGCTCAAAACACACCGTCAAGCCCCAGCCTCGCATGCGCGCAGCCATCATCACATGGCGGATCGCCCTTTGCGCGTGGTCCTCATTGCCGAAGAACAGCGGCCTCCACTGCATACGGCAGGCCGGATGGTCATTTCAGGCCGCATGGCCGATGTCTGCGCCGAACTCGATCGCCTGATCGATTTAGACAACCAGCGTCAAATCTACCCCAACTGATTTACTTTTTGCCTGATCGCAAAGCCATCATCACTTCGCTGTTGGCTTTGCGGTCTGCCTGAACTTTTTTCATGTTCGGGTTGTCTGATAGATGTTGTGTATAGGCTTTGATCGGCAACTCGGCAAACAAGTCTTCGCCCAGCACCGATTTACAGGCCATGACCGCCAAGGGCAAATGAAACACAGCGGCGCAATCTGCCAACGTCAAGCTGTCACCCGCCACAAAGGGTGAGAACTTGGCAAGCTTTGCAAACGCCGCCACGTTCTTTGTCAATTGTTTGCGTACTTTTTCTTTGGTGGCGTCGCTGACTTCACCGCCGAAAAATGCCTGTGGGTACAGTTCTCTGGCCACCAGTTCAATATGCAATTCCAAATAAACAATGATCTCCCTCACCTTGCCAGCGGCATAAGCATCACTGGGCAGTAAAGCGTGTTGTGGGTACTGCTGCTCAATGTATTCAGCACAGGCCATGGACTCGGAAATGCACCCATGGGGCGTTTCTAAAAAAGGTACTTTGCCCATCGGCGAGCGGTCCACCAGCTTGGGATGTGCATTGCCTGTCCACACCAACTCCTCTTCAAACGCCACCCCTTTTTCCATTAACTGGAATTTGATTTTGTTGTAATAGTTACTTGCTGCAAAACCGCAAAGCTTGAGTGTCATGGTGTTTGTCTCCAATATTTAATCAATTGAGCGTATTTTGCAGTATCTTCATAGAACATGAGACTGCTCAATGTCGGCCATAATCTTTTGTATATGGATACCAATTTCAAAAGTGTGGCCGTCATTGGCGTCGGCGCCATGGGCCAAGGCATTGCCCAGATGTCTGCACAAGCAGGTGCACATGTATATTTATATGATGTCGCCCCGGGCGCTGCTGACAAAGCCTGTGCTTCCATCAATAGTCAATGGCAAAAATTGCTTGATAAAGGTCGTCTGACTGAAGCAGAACTTCAATCCCTACAAGCTCGCATCAAGCCGGTTGCTCAATGGCAGGAACTTGCAAACTGTGATTTGGTGATTGAGGCCGTGGTTGAAAACACCGGCATCAAAAAAACCTTGTTCGCTGAACTTGAAAAGCTCTTAAGCCCCGCAGCCATTATTGCAAGCAACACTTCATCGCTGTCCATCACCGCGCTTGCCGCTGGCATGCAGCATCCCGGCAGGTTTGCAGGTCTTCATTTTTTCAATCCGGTGCCTTTGATGAAAGTGGTCGAAATCATCCCCGGATTGGCTACCCAAGCCGATGTTTGCCAGCGCTTAAGCGCTTTTGTCAAAGCCATGGGGCACCAAGCCGTGACGGCGCAAGACACACCCGGCTTCATCGTGAACCACGCCGGTCGCGGTTATGGCACCGAGTCGCTTCGCATTGTGTCTGAAGGCGTTGCCGATTTCGCCACGATTGACAGGATTTTGAAGGACCAAGTCGGTTTCAAGCTCGGCCCGTTTGAACTGATGGATTTGACTGCCTTGGATGTGTCGCATCCGGTGATGGAATCCATTTACCACCAGTATTTTGAAGAGCCCCGCTACCGGCCTTCCGTCATCACCACGCAACGTCTGGCAGGCGGATGGCTGGGCCGAAAAACCAGCCAAGGTTTTTACACCTATGTAGACGGCAAAGCGCAAGTTCCCGCCGAACCGCCTACACCGAACGTGAATGAAATGCCGCCGGTTTGGGTGTCCTCACGCGCGGCACGACGCTCAGAACTTTTTCAATTGCTCAAAGACTTGGGTGCACAGATTGAAACTTCCACTGCGCCCTCGCCCGAGGCTTTGTGTCTGGTGGCGCCTCTTGGCTTTGATGTCACCACCTGCGCGATTGTCGAACGACTGGACCCGGCGCGCACCTTGGGTATAGATATGTTGATGCCAGACGCCGCCACCAAACGCCGGGCGCTTGCGACCAACCCGGCCACTCGCCTCGATATGCAGCAAGCCGCTCATGCCTTGTTTTCCAAGGACGGCAAAGCTGTCAGCCTCATTCAAGACAGCGGCGGTTTTGTCACGCAACGCGTCATCGCGCAAATTGTGAATATCGCCAGTGATATTTGCCAGCAAGGCATTTGCTCGCCTGCCGACTTGGACACCGCCGTCACCCTGGGTCTGGGTTACCCCAAAGGCCCTTTGGCGCTGGGCGACTCGCTGGGTGCAGACAGTTTGCTCGAAGTGTTATTTAATATGCAAACCGTTTACGGCGACCCTCGTTACCGCCCTAGCCCTTGGTTGCGTCGCCGTGGCGCATTGGGGTTGAGCCTCACACACACCCGTACCTGAGATGACTGCACAACTTAAAAGCCAAAGCGTCGGGCAAACCTTGGTGTTGACGCTTTCAAACCCCGAGTACCGCAACGCGCTCGGGCCGGAAATGTATTCGGCCGGCATTGAAGCCTTGAACGCAGCCGAAAGCAACCCCGATGTTCGCAGCGTGGTCATCACCGGTGAAGGTGCCCAGTTCAGTGCTGGCGGCAATTTAAACCGTTTGCTGAACAACCGGCAGTTGCCCCCTGAGTACCAGGCGCAAAGCATTGACGGCTTACACGGTTGGCTTGAAACCATCACCACTTTCCCCAAACCCGTGTTGGCGGCTGTGGAAGGCGCGGCGGCAGGCGCCGGTTTTTCTCTGTCGCTGGCCTGTGATTTTCTGGTGGCCGCTAGCAACAGTGTGTTTGTCATGGCCTACAGCAATGTGGCTTTGTCCCCTGACGGTGGCGGCAGTTGGCAACTGGCCAGAGCCTTGCCGCGCTCTTTGGTCAATCAATGGTTGATGTTGGGTGAGAAAATCAGTGCTGAAGCATTGTTTGACCATGGCTTGGTCAACCAAATGACTGATCCGGGTAAGGCGCTTGAGACCGCACTGGCTTTGGCTGAGAGGCTGAACCTAAGAGCACCGAACGCACTCTCAAGCATCAAAGAGTTGGTGAATGCCGCGCATGACCAAAGCCTTTTTGCACATTTGCAGCAGGAAAAGCAACATTTTGTGAACAACTTGCATCATGCGAACGCAGGCATAGGCATTCAAGCGTTTCTCAACAAAGACACACCGCACTACAAATCGTAAGCTCTTTCCTTCACTCACCCTCTGGTCACACCGGAGACAATTTTCAACCTACAGGTCACTAACAAGACAGACGATGGACGAGCCCATACTTAACATTGAAGAGCGCGAAGCAGTGAATGCCGGACGCTGGTTCTCTTCACTTTCACCTTCATTACGGCACGACATACTTCGATGCGCTTACGTCAAACGACTCAAGGACGGCGATCTGATCACCGCTCGCGGGGACACGCCCGAAGAATGGGTCGCCTGCGCCAAGGGCGCGGTTCGGGTCAGCTCAACCTCGCTGTCGGGCAAACAAATCACCTTCACCTACGTCGAGCCCGGCATTTGGTTTGGCGATGTGGCCATTCTGGATGGCGACAGCCGTACCCACGATGCTTACGCGCATGGCGACACCACCATTTTGTGTGTGGCCAGGCACGATTTCGAGAGAATTTTGTCGACGCATGTCGAGTTCTACCAAGCCATGTTGCGCTTGCAAGCCAGACGCATACGCCAGTTATTCGGTCTGGTGGAAGACCTCAACACCTTGCCGCTGCGTGCACGTTTGGCCAAACAGTTGCTGCATCTGGCGCGCAGTTATGGCGTACCGTCACTCAACCACGGCGAGGAAGTGCGCATAGGACTGCATCTGGCGCAAGAGGAACTGGCACAGTTGGTGGGCGCATCCCGTCAACGGGTCAACCAAGAACTCAAAGCCATGGAGCGCGAAGAAGCTCTTCGCATAGAACCGGGCGGTCTGGTCATTCGCAACCGGGAGGCGCTGATGAAAATCAGTGCCGCGGAGTAAACACATGAGCAACTTTGACAATTTTGTCGGCACGCGCGAAGTCAGCGATTCGCACAGTTTTGATGTCGCAGCTTTACAGGCTTGGTTGGGTGCCCACATGCCAGGCTTTGCCGGGCCTTTGCAAGTGGAAATGTTCAAAGGCGGCCAATCCAATCCAACTTACAAACTCATCTCCCCGTCCAAAAGCTATGTGATGCGTGCCAAGCCAGGCCCGGTCGCCAAACTGCTGCCCTCAGCGCATGCCATCGAACGAGAATTTGCTGTGATGCGCGGCCTGCAAGGAACAGGCGTGCCGGTGGCGCACATGCATGTGCTGTGCGAAGACGAATCGGTCATCGGCCGCGCTTTTTATGTGATGGAGTTTGTGCAAGGGCGAGTGCTGTGGGACCAGGCTTTGCCCGACATGACGCGCGAGCAACGCCGCGATATCTACCTTGAAATGAACCGTGTCATCGCAGCCTTGCATGCGGTGGACCACAAAGCACAGGGCTTGGAAAACTTCGGCAAGCCCGGCAATTACTTTGACCGCCAGATCGGCCGTTGGAGCAAACAATACCGCGCCTCGGTCACCCAGCCCATTGAAGAAATGGACAAGCTGATGGACTGGCTGCCGGCGAACATGCCCGACAGCGCCCGCGCTGACATCACCTGCATCGTGCACGGCGATTTCCGTTTGGACAATATGATTTTTCATGCCGATGAACCACGCATTTTGGCGGTGCTGGACTGGGAACTCTCCACCTTGGGACACCCGTTGGCAGACTTCAGTTACCACTGCATGTCTTGGCACATACCGCCGGGAAGTTTCCGTGGCATTGGCGGTCTGGACCATGATGCTTTGGGCATACCGCTGGAAGACGAATACATCGATTTGTATTGCAAGCGCAGTGGCATCACCACGCTGGCCGAGTTGAAAAAAGACTGGAACTTCTACCTCGCCTACAACATGTTTCGCATCGCCGCGATTTTGCAAGGCATTGCCAAACGTGTTGAAGACGGCACGGCTTCCAGCGCACAAGCCAAGGCTTCAGGCGCAGGCGCACGACCCATGGCTGAACTGGCCTGGTTGTTTGCACGTCGCCAATGATTTTTTACACATGACAGATTAACCGGAGAAAAAAATGAATTTTGATTACACCGACAAAGTCAAAGACATGCAGGCGCGCTTGATCGCTTTCATGGACCAACATGTTTACCCCAACGAAAAACGCTTTTACGAAGAAATCGCCGCCAACCGCGCCAAAGGCAACCCTTGGATTCCGACTGAAATCGTGGAAGAACTCAAACCGCTGGCACGCAAAGCCGGTTTGTGGAATTTGTTTTTGCCGCACAGCAAGCGCGCTCCCGAAGGTTTGAGCAACCTTGAATACGCACCTTTGTGCGAAATCATGGGCCGCGTGCCTTTCGCTGCCGAGGTGTTCAACTGCTCTGCGCCTGACACCGGCAACATGGAAACCTTCGAGCGCTACGCCAGCGAAGCACTCAAAGACCAGTGGTTGGAGCCTTTGCTGCGCGGCGACATACGCTCTGCATTTTTGATGACCGAGCCAGAAGTGGCTTCATCGGACGCCACCAACATCCAGTGTTCTATCCGCCGCGATGGCGACCACTACGTGATTAACGGCCGCAAGTGGTGGTCCTCAGGTGCCGGTGACCCGCGCTGTGCGGTTTACATCGTCATGGGCAAAACAGACCCTGATGCTCCCCGCCACTCTCAGCAAAGCATGATCATCGTGCCAGCCAACGCACCCGGTGTGGAAATCTTGCGCCCTTTGAGCGTGTTCGGTTACGACGATGCGCCGCACGGTCACATGGAAGTCTTGCTGAAAAACGTGCGCGTGCCGGTCGGCAATTTGTTGCTCGGCGAAGGCCGTGGTTTTGAAATCGCCCAAGGCCGCTTAGGCCCAGGCCGGATTCACCATTGCATGCGCACCGTCGGTTGCGCCGAGCGCGCCCTCGAACTCATGTGCAAGCGCCTCAACAGCCGCATCGCCTTCGGCAAAGTGCTGTCAAGCCAAGGCGTGTGGCACGAGCGCATCGCCGAGTCGCGCATCATGATCGAGCAAGCGCGTTTGCTGACGCTCAAAGCCGCTTACATGATGGACACGGTCGGCAACAAGATCGCCAAAACCGAAATCGCCATGATCAAGGTGATCGCACCGGTGATGGCCACCCAAATCATCGACTGGGCGATTCAAGCCCACGGTGCAGGTGGCGTCAGCGACGATTTCCCGCTGGCTTATGCCTATGCGCACCAGCGCACGCTGCGTCTGGCTGACGGCCCGGATGAAGTGCACCGCAATTCCATCGCCAAGCTGGAGTTGGCACGCCACATCGCCACCATGCCGCAAGAAGTGGAAATGCCCGTCACGCGCGGCAGCTGATCATGAACAAACACATGATCGATGTGTACTCGTGGCCGACACCTAACGGCAATAAAGTCCACATCATGTTGGAGGAATGCGGCTTACGGCTGGGCAAAGACTGGTTGGCGCATTCCATACACATCGGTCAAGGCGAACAGTTCACGCCTGAGTTTTTGACCATCAGCCCAAACAACAAAATACCTGCACTGGTAGACCCCATCGGGCCCGATGGCAAACCCATCAGCCTGTTTGAATCCGGTGCGATTTTGTTGTACTTGGCCGCCAAAACAGGCAAGTTTTTACCCAAGTCAGACCGGGCGAAATTTGAAGTGTTGCAATGGCTGATGTTTCAAATGGGTGGTGTGGGTCCCATGCTTGGGCAAAACCACCATTTCCGCCAATATGCGCCGGAAAAAATTCCTTATGCAGTTGACCGTTACACCAACGAAGCCAAGCGTTTGTACGGCGTCATGGACAAGCAACTGGCGTTGGGCAAATACATCGCGGGCAACAGCTACAGCATTGCCGACATGGCCATTTATCCCTGGCTGCGCAACTGGAAAAACCAAGGCATAGATTGGGCGGACTATCCGCGCCTCAAAGACTGGTTTGACATGATTGACAGCAGACCGGCGGTGATTCGCGGTTGCGCGGTGTTGGCGGATTTGCGCAAACCCTTGCAAGACGATAAAAAGGCCATGGAAACCTTGTTTGGCAAGGCGCAGTACGAAAAGCGCTGATTAAAACTGCCAGCCCAAACCCATCAACACGCCTTGGCCTTTTGAACTGGCATTGAAGGTGTTGGCACCGCTGGTAATGGTTTGATCCGTCATACGTGTGTAGTTGTATTCTGCAAACACATATTGAAACGGATTCAAGAAGGTTTTGTAACCCGCACCAAGGCCATACCCGTCCATACTGAAATTACTGCCTGCATTCGTGGTCTCCATGCTGGCATACCCGGCTTTGCCGTACACCATGGAACCATTGCGGATCAACTGACCCCACACCAAAGACAACTGAGCCTGGTTTTTGAATCCCATGCTTGAAGTCACTGAGGAGTTTGTGTAATGGGTTTGAGAACCGGGTTTGGTATTGAAAAGGTTTCTCTCATAACTCCAGCCCAGTACTTGACGTTCTGACACAGGCCAACTGTAGCCGCCGCTGATGAATAAAGGAATTCCCTTTGAACCTTGACTGGTTGTGTAGGCGCTACTGCTAGACGAGTAAGTGTTCAAAGCAGGCGCGATGGACTGGTAGCCCACCGCAGCTTGGATATTCCATCCCAGAAATAAATTGGATTGGGCCGTGGCCGACCCCGCAATGAACAGGACGGCCAAGGACAAACAAAGCTTCAATCTCACGGCAAATTTCCTATCTCTATCCATTAACTTTTTAACAAACCACCATGCTTGAACAATGAATTCGACAAATGTGCCGACTTCTGAAGTCAATACGGTTGCAAGCTTGAGGATAAGCAGCATTCAGGCCATTGAACGACTGACCATGGCTTGCTTATTGCATGAAGAGATGGACGGCAAAATACCGGCTTTGAACCGCCTAATTGCCGTCTTTCAGCGCTTGCAGCGGCAAATCCTTGCCGCTTTAAAGCCACCAGAGGAAAAATAATGCAGGCGAGATCAGCCAGAGGGAAAACAATGCAGATCAGTTCAATGCGTGCCACTAGCAGTGCTTACAAAGTAAGTCCGCAGGTCATGAATGTGACCCAGGCACTGGCTGCATTAAAACTCAACAGCAAGTTAAAGATCAGCATCAGTGACAGTTCAGCCAATATCAAAAACAACCTGAATGCATTAAAAGCTGTCAATGCCCAAATCACGCAAATCACATTCAAGAGTACAGACGATAAATTGAACTTGAACGCGGAACAGTTCAAAAGCTACAGCCCATTATTGAGTAAGGTACCAGACAACACATTGGTATTGACTGACAGTTTTGATGCGCTGAATGCCAATTTGAGCCAACTCAGAGAGCTGAATCTCAAAATCAACAAAATGATTTTGACTCCTTCAGCCTCCCCAAACGCCAAGCAAACCATTTCGCCATGGGACAGCCAGTTATGGAGTAAATCTGTCAACGGCAAATTTGAAATTCAAACCCAGTTAAATGTGATTGTGTCCGGGTCTGCGACCACACCAGGCTCAACCACGACCACCACGCAAACCACCACCTTTCAACCCACCACCGAAGCAGCGAAATTCCTGCCTTTTGAAGACACGCAGGCATTGGCTTCAAATTACTTGGGACTCAAAGCGCTGGATGACATGGGCATGCTGTCAGGCATTGAAGCATTCAAAGGCTCAGCCATCACCACCAACATTGCGCAAGGCAAAGCCTTGTCGAGTCTGTTCAACAAATACGCGACAGACTTTTATTTGAATATCCGCGATACAACGACCAACATATCCAAGAACATCGATTTCATTGCAAGCAGCAATAAAAAGCTCGCTAGCATCACGCAAATTGGCAATATCAGACCATTGGAAATTTCGCGGGCTGACAACAAAAAAGCAGATATTGCTTTGTCCAAAATGAAAAATCCCTATTCCATCAAATTCACCATGTAAATAACTATCCACACCACTTGTTAAATGAGTATTTATTGATTCATAAACCCCAAAAAATAAAATCGATCTTTGAATAAAAATCCAATGCCACTCTTGAATGACTTTTCCCTGTGCAAACCTTGAGTTGATAATTAGCACCATGGCCTCCATCATCGTCCGTCAATCAGCACTTTCTCGCCTTCGGGCTGTGGGCATTGTGTTGCTCAGTGCTTTTCTGATCTCAGCTTGCAGTGACGACAAACCCACCAGTAAATTCATTCCCATACCGGATAAAAAACAAGCTGAGACAACGCAGGAAGAAGACCTATTGAACCGCCGTGTCGAGTCGGTATTGAATGAAGGCTTGGAAAGCAAAGAAGGCATTGCAGAGGCGCCGCGCGCATCTAAAGCGCGTCCGCCCAACTCCGGCAAAGAACCCATGATGATGCTGGATAAAAATAAAAAACCGCTAGGTGAAATTGTTTACCACTCAGATAAATTGGATTACTACGAGTGCAAAGGCATTGTGGCACCCTGGTTTTTGGAGCTGGTGGTGGCTGAGATGAACTATTTCAATGAACTCGCCGAACTCCAATTTGTGGATCCCAAAACCTGCATAGTCACCTACGGCACTGACAAAAGTTTGACGCCCGGTCGAATCAGCATTCAGTTGTTTGAGACCAGCAAGCAATTTGACCGGTGTATTCGCAGCGAAGAATGCCCCATATTTCGCACCCTGAATTTGGTACCCAACAGAAATGCCTTGTTCCGCTCTTACTTTCTCTCTGACAACAACCGTAAGCTGATTCAGCACCAGTGCGTCACAGACACAGGGAAATGGCACCGGGATGAGACCTGTTACACCGTTGACTGACCCAGTTTAAAGCCCCAGAGGCTGCTCAAGACCGGCGGGTTGATGCCGATTACCCAACACGTTCTCAACTGACCTCCATGAAAAATCTTTTTCTTGTTTTCAAACCATTGCTTGTGCTGCTATTTGTAGCCACAGTCGGTGTGGCTTTGGCCAACGACCCAGCACCTGCCAAACCAGCGGCTGATGCACAAGGTTCGCCACCGAAAAAAGAAGAGAAAAAAGATGACCACAGCGCCCCTAAAAAGGAGGAGAAAAAGGACGAGCAAGGTGGAGCGGCCAAGGCGGATCGGCCTAAACGCACCTTCGAAGGCCAAGAGCCCTTGTTTTACTTTGACTCCAAGCGCAGGCCCTATATCGAGCCGTTTCACAAAACAGATGAAGAAGAATTTTTCATCTGCCGAGGCGTGATCGGTGAGTGGTACCGTGAACTGCTGGCACAGGAAGCCAATATGCTGGCCGAGAAAGACGGCTTGGACAAGGTGACTGGTTCCACCTGCGCGGTGCGTCTGGTAACTACGCACCAAGGCAAAAAACTGCCCATCATTTCCGTCGAGTTGTATGTCAACTCGAATGTCATGCGCTCTTGCATATTGGGCGACAGCTGCCCTCAGTCACGCACAGCCATCATGTATGTGTTGAACAAAACGCTTTACCGCAGCTATTTCATCACCGACCGCGAAAAGAAAATCAGGCGTTATTACTGCTTGGACAACAAGAGCAACATATTGGCCAAAGAAGAATGTTGGTACCACTTCTTTGACAAAGCAGCCAAAGAAAAACCCTCGGCTCAAGGCGGCGGACATTGATGTTGGCCTGCCCGGAGGGGATCGAACCCCCGACCCACAGCTTAGAAGGCTGTTGCTCTATCCAACTGAGCTACGGGCAGAATTCATGAAAAAAGGCCTTGACGGCCTTTTCTTTTTAGATGGTCGGGGCGATAGGATTCGAACCTACGACCCTCTGGTCCCAAACCAGATGCGCTACCAGACTGCGCTACACCCCGATGGCGAGATTCTACCCGCACAATCGAAGGCATCCTCTCAGATGCATTTTCTTGCATGACTCATGGGCAATAATGAACCGATTCCATTGCTCCATTCACTCGCTTCAATGCCACTAAGTCAAGCTCACCATGGTGTCTCACCGCCTGAGGTAAACATTCCTAAGGTGTACAACGCGGCGGCCGATTTGTTGCTGCGTCATGGCGCACGTGCCGATAAGGCTGCTTACATAGATGCGCACACTCAGACCCGATTGAACTATGCACAACTCAATCAACAAGCGCATTGTTTTGCCCAGGGCTTAGTCCAACTTGGCTTGAAGCAGGAAGACCGTGTATTGCTTTGCATGCATGACGGTTTGCACTGGCCAGTGGCTTTCTTGGGTTGCATATTGGCAGGTGTCGTGCCTGTGGCCGTCAACACCTTGCTCACCTCGCAAGACTATGCATTCATGTTGCAGGACTCACGCGCGCGCGCCCTCTTGGTTTCCAAGGCCTTATGGCCGGTGTTCGCGCCTGTGGTTGAGCAATGTCCACATTTGATGTTCACCATTGCGGATGCGGCTGACACCACCCCCGGTTGTGTCGCGATGGACGAGATGGTCAAAGCACACACGCCTTTGACACAAGCTGCACATACGCTGTCAGACGATGTGTGTTTCTGGTTGTACTCGAGCGGCTCCACCGGTTCGCCCAAAGGTACGGTGCATTTGCACAGCCATGTGATTCAAACGGCAGAGTTGTATGGCCGTGCGGTCTTGGGATTGCAAGAAGATGACGTGGTGTTTTCTGCTGCTAAATTGTTTTTCGCCTACGGTTTGGGCAATGCGCTGAGTTTTCCTTTGGCGGTCGGGGCAACCACTGTTTTATTGGGAACAAGACCGACGCCTGCGGATGTTTTCAGTGTCTTGCAAACCCATCAGCCGACAGTGTTTTATGGCGTGCCTACTTTGTTTGCAGGTTTGCTGGCGCATGAATCGCGTCCGACATCAGATCAATTGAACCTGCGTGTATGCACCAGTGCAGGTGAGGCCTTGCCGGCCGAGATCGGCCACAAGTGGCAAAGCGAATATGGTGTTGAAATTTTAGATGGCATTGGCTCCACCGAAATGCTGCACATCTTTTTGTCCAATAAACCCGGGCGAGTGCGTTATGGCACCACCGGCGAAGCCGTACCCGGTTATCGGCTGCGTTTGATCAACGACGACGGCCATGAATGCGCTGATGGTGAGCTCGGCGAGTTGCAAATCAACGGGCCCAGCGCTGCCATCATGTACTGGAATAACCGCGAAAAAACCAAGCACACTTTTGCTGGTGAATGGACCCGCAGCGGCGACAAATACAGCCGGGATGCCCTCGGCTATTACACCTATGGCGGACGTTCTGACGACATGCTCAAAGTGGGCGGCATTTACGTGTCACCGTTTGAAGTGGAAGCTTCCCTCATGACGCACCCTGCGGTTTTAGAAGCTGCTGTGGTCGGTCAGCCGGACGAAGAAGGTTTGGTCAAACCCAAAGCCTATGTGGTGCTCAAACCCGGGCAACAAGTGGCGGAATCAGAGCTCAAAGCGCACGTGAAAAGCCAATTGGCGCCCTATAAATACCCGCGCTGGATCGAGTTTTTGACTGAATTGCCGAAAACTGCGACTGGCAAGATCCAGCGGTTTAAACTGCGAGCTTGACTTAAAGCCTTACCGATTGATTTCCCCGGAGATTTTCATGACCTCTAGAAGACAAGTACTGACCCAATCCGCAGCTTTATGGGGTGCTGCCACTACCGGACTGATCCTGCCAGCACGCGCCCAAAATGCCAAAATCCGTGTTGGTCTGATGCTGCCCTACACCGGCACCTTCACCCAACTGGGGCTGGCTTGCGACAACGGTTTTCGCATGGCCTTGGAAGAAAAAGGCAACAAACTCGGCGGACGTGAGATCGAGTATTTCAAAGTGGATGACGAGTCCGAACCCGCTAAAGGCGTTGAGAACGCCAACAAACTGGTGCAACGCGACAAGGTTGACGTGATCATCGGCACGGTTCACTCCGGCGTGCAAATGGGCATACACAAAGTCGCGCGTGAAACCGGCGTGTTATCCATCATTCCAAACGCAGGCATGCACGCCGCCACCCGTGCCCTGTGCGCCCCCAATGTGTTTCGCACCTCGTTCAGCAACAGCCAGCCGACCCGCGCTTTAGGCAAAGTCATGGTGGACAAAGGCCACAAAAAAGCCGTGTGGATCACTTGGAAATATGCAGCAGGCGACGAAGCAGGTGAAGGGTTCAAAGAAGGCTACTTGGCCGCTGGTGGCACCATCGTCAAAGAACTGGGTTTGCCGTTTCCCAATGTAGAGTTTCAAGCTTTGCTGACAGAAATCGCGTCCATCAAACCGGATGCTGTGGCTTGTTTCTTCTCCGGCGGCGGCGCTTCCAAATTCATCCGCGATTACGCTGCCGCAGGACTGGCCAACAAAATTCCTTTGTATGGTTCGGGCTTTTTGACTGAAGGTTTGCTGGACGATGAACTCGCGCCCTCCGCCCAAGGTATTGTCACTACGCTGCACTACAGCGCTTCATTGGCAAGCAAGCGTAACGACGCTTTTCGCTTGGCCTACGCCAAGATGTTCAAAATGCAGCCCGATGTGTATGCGGTGCAAGGCTATGACGCCGGGCAATTGCTGATTCAAGGTGCAGCAGCAGTCAACGGTGATTTATCCAACAAGAAAGCTTTGTACGCCGCGATGGAAAACGCTGTCATCGATAGCCCGCGCGGCAAATGGACCATGAGCAAATCGCACAATCCTGTGCAAGATATTTACCTGCGCGTGGTCAAGGGCAAAGAAAACGTGGTGCAAGGCATCGCCGCCAAGGCCCTGGCTGATTCAGGCGCTGGTTGCAAGCTGGGTTGATGGATCTCGCTAATTTCTTAATCCAACTGCTCAACAGCGTTCAATACGGCCTGCTGTTGTTTTTGCTGGCAGCCGGACTGACCTTGATCTTCGGCATCATGGGCGTGGTCAATTTGGCGCACGGCAGTTTTTACATGCTCGGTGCTTATTTGGCCTATGCCTTGACCGGCAGCATCGGCAATTTGTTTGTGGCAGTAGCGGTTGGCGCGGTCCTCAGTCTGGCGATTGGCTGGTTACTGGAAAAAATCCTGTTCAAACATTTTTACCACCGCGACCATCTGGATCAGGTGTTGCTGACCTTTGGCTTGATCTACATCTTTGAAGAACTGCGCTCCATGCTGTGGGGTGACGATGTTCACAATGTGGCGATTCCCGCATCCCTTGATTGGTCCATCAAACTGACCGAGAACTTGTCTTACCCGGCTTACCGCTTGTTTTTGCTCGCGGTGTGTTTGTTGCTGGCGCTGGGTTTGTGGCTGCTGATCAGTCGCACCAAAATCGGCATGAAAATCCGCGCCGGTGCGTTCAACAGCGACATGGCGCAGGCACTTGGTGTGAACATCGTGCGCTTACACGCGATGGTGTTTGCACTTGGCGTGGCGTTGGCGTCTCTCGCGGGTATGTTGATTGCGCCCCTCTCTAGCATCTACCCAAACATGGGCTCGCAAGTGCTGATCATGTGTTTTGTGGTGGTGGTGATCGGTGGCATCGGTTCTGTGCGCGGCGCCCTGACCGCAGCCTTGCTGGTCGGCTTGGTGGATATTTTCGGCAAAGTACTGTTGCCGCAATTCTCCGGCATGCTGGTTTATGTGTTAATGGCTTTGGTGTTGTTGTACAAGCCCGAAGGATTGTTCAAACAATGAAAACGCCTCAAGCCCATTTGGAAGTACTGCCGCGCAGCGTGCAAGTGTTTTTGTTCGTCGGTCTGATCGCCCTGCTGGCGTTTCCGTTTGCAGAACAAGATTTTTATACGCAAACCGTGACACGCATGATGATTTTGGCCATCTTCGCCATGAGCCTGGATTTGCTGCAAGGCATCACAGGTTTGGTGTCGCTTGGCCATGCTGCCTATTTCGGATTGGCAGGTTATGTCGTGGCCTATTTGTCGCCAGCGGATGCTGCAGCCAACTGGGTGGTGGTGTTGCCCGTGGCCATGTTGGTGTCTGCGCTGGCTGCATTGGTCATCGGTTTTTTTGTGGTGCGCACCCACGGCATTTACTTCATCATGGTGACCATGGCGTTTTCACAAATGCTGTACTACTTGTTTTTCGATAACAAGGTGCTCGGCGGCTCTGACGGTGTTTACATCAATGTGCGCCCCGGCGGTCTTGGCCTTGACCTGGAAAACAAATGGGTGCTGTACTACTTCACGCTGGCTTGCATGGTGTTGACCTATGCGTTTTTACGTCGCTTGCTGTGGAGTCCGTTTGGCAGAACTTTGAACGGCATTCGCTTGAATGAGCATCGCACCAGTGCGTTGGGCTATGCCAGTTTCAATTACAAATTGACCGCGTTCACATTGGCCGGTGCACTGGCAGGACTGGCGGGTTTTTTGTGGGCCGCACAAACCGGTTATGTCAATCCTGAGTTGATGGGTTTTCACATGAGCGCGCACGCCATCATGATGGTGATTTTGGGCGGCATGGGCAATGTGGCAGGCGCATTGATTGGGGCATTTGGTTTTGAAATCTTTTTGGATGTCTTCAAAGACCTGCCTAAAGTGGGCAACTTTGATTTGGGCAAACACTGGCAATTGTGGATGGGCTCTTTGATTGTGTTGGTCGTCATCGTGGCACCCCAAGGCTTGATGGGTTTGTTGCGCAGTAAGAAAGCCAACCATGAGTGAAGCCCTGTTGCAAGCCAAAGGTTTGAGCAAACGCTTTGGCGGTTTGCTGGCGGTGAACGACGTCTCGTTGTCACTTTACAAAGACCAGATTCATGCGGTCATCGGTCCGAACGGTGCGGGCAAAACCACCCTCACCCATTTGCTCAGTGGGGACGTGCCAGCCACCCACGGTGAACTTTGGCTCAAAGGACAAAACGTCAGTGGTTGGCCGCACCACCGTTTGTCTCTCCACGGATTGGGTCGCAGTTACCAAAAGACCAATGTGTTTTTGGCGCTCAGCGTGTGGGACAACCTGATGCTCGCCGCGCAATCCCGCCATGCACGCGTCGCCTACAACCCGCTGGCATGGCTTGGCAATGCTTCAGCAGACAAGGCCGTGCGTGACGGAGCCGAGCGCGCATTGCAACTCGCCGGATTGGCCCAAGAGCAGCAAATCATCGCGGCCAATTTGAGCCACGGCGTGCAACGCCAATTGGAAATCGCCATGGTGCTGGCCACCGAACCGCAGGTATTGCTGCTGGACGAACCGCTGGCAGGCATGGGCGCGTCCGAGGCTGAAGCCATGGTCAACTTGCTGCATCAATTGAAAAAAGACCACGCCATGCTGCTGGTGGAGCATGACATGGACGCGGTGTTTGCCTTGGCTGATGTACTCACTGTGATGGTCAATGGCACGGTGATCGCCACCGGCACACCGGAGCAAATTCGCGCAGATGCCAAAGTGCAAGCGGCGTATTTGGGTGAGGAAACCGCATGAGCCAGACCTTGCTGCAAGTCTCCGGGCTGAACGCTTATTACGGCGCAAGCCATGTGTTGCATGACCTGGATTTCAAAGTACAGCAAGGCCAAACCATTGGCTTGATGGGCCGCAACGGCATGGGCAAGTCGACTTTGCTTAAAAGCATCACCGGTTTGTTAAAGCCGCGCAGTGGACGCATCGAATTTCAAAATACCGGCATACACGGCAAAACACCTTACGAGATATCCCTTTTAGGCATGGCTTATGTGCCTGAGGGACGCGGTATCTTCGGCAACCTTAGCGTGCATGAAAACCTGGTCATGTCGGCGCGCCCCGGCGTACGGGGTCAGCAGGACTGGACTTATCAGCGTTTGCTAGACACTTTTCCCCGTTTGGGTGAGCGTTTGCAACACGGCGGTCAGCAACTCAGCGGCGGTGAGCAGCAAATGCTCAGCATCGGTCGCGCATTGATGACCAATCCTGATTTGCTCTTGCTGGATGAAGCGACAGAAGGTTTGGCACCGTTGATCGCGCAAGACATCTGGCGTATCTGTGAATTGATCTCCAAGTCAGGCATCAGCACCGTCATCGTTGACAAAAACTGGCAGCATGTGACGCGCATCACGCAACGCAACCTGATTTTGGTCAAAGGCGAAGTGGTGTTTGAAGGCAGCAGTTCTGAACTTTTGGCGCAACCAGAATTGCTCAATCAGCATCTCGGGGTTTGATGATGTCTCGTTCACGCACACAGGTAGCCATCATTGGCGCTGGACCTTCTGGTTTGTTGCTGGGCGCATTGCTGCACAAAGCAGGCATTGAACACACCATCATTGAGCGCCAGTCCCCGGACTATGTGCTGGGTCGCATTCGCGCCGGTATTCTTGAACAAGTGACAGTGGATTTATTGCGCGAAGCTGGTGTGGGCCACGGTGTAGACAGCGCTGGCATTGTTCACCACAGCATTGAACTGGTGTTTAAAAACACGCGCCACCCGATTGATGTGACCGGTCTTACCAACGGCAAGGTGGTGACCGCTTACGGACAAACTGAAGTCACGCGCGACCTGATGCAACACCGCAGTCAACTCGGCTTGCCCACGGTGTATGAAGCCGCCGATGTGCAGTTGCACGATTTCGATGGCAAGCATCCCAGCGTGTCCTACACCAAAGATGGTGTTAGCCACTCTTTGCAATGCGACTTCATCGCCGGTTGCGACGGCTTTCACGGCGTGGCCAGAGCCAGTGTGCCCAAGGACGCGATCACCGAATATGAAAAGGTGTATCCGTTTGCATGGTTAGGCGTGCTGGCCGATGTGCCGCCTGTTTCCAGCCACGCCATCGTCTATGCCAATAGCGAGCGTGGTTTTGCTTTGTGCTCGATGCGTAGCATGACGCGCAGCCGCTATTACGTGCAGTGCCCGAACAGCGATAAAGTGGAAGATTGGAGCGATCAGCGCTTTTGGGACGAGATACGCAAGCGGCTTGACCCGGAAATGGCAGAGCGCATGCAGACCGGTCCTTCCATAGAAAAGAGCATGGCACCTTTGCGCAGCTTTGTGGCTGAGCCCATGCGGTTTGGAAGCTTGTTTTTAGCGGGAGACGCAGCGCACATCGTGCCGCCCACGGGTGCCAAAGGTTTGAACCTGGCGGCCAGTGACGTTAAATTTTTAAGCAGTGCCTTGATTGAGCACTACAAAGAAAACAGCGATGCGGGTATTGACCATTATTCGCAACGCGCACTTGCTCGGATCTGGCGCGCCGAGCGTTTTTCATGGTGGCTGACCAGCTTGATGCACAGGTTTCCAGACAGCGGTGCTTTTGGTCAACGCATGCAAGAAGCCGAGTTGGATTACTTGGTGAACAGCCAAGCCTTGTCCACATCGTTGTCAGAAAATTATGTGGGTTTGCCACTGGATTTTGGCTAACTCATTCTCGTCAGCCCAATAGGCTTGCACTAAGATCTACCCACCCAATCTATAGGTAGATCACTATGTCCGGCAACACCACTCGCTTCATACCTTCCGACCAAAGCCTGCGCGGCGTTCGCGTCTTGAGCGTGGCACTCAACCTGCCCGGCCCCGCTGCCGTCATGCGTTTGGCAGACATGGGCGCCTCATGCACCAAACTCGAACCGCTGCCGCCCGCCGGTTCTCCCAAAGGCAGTAGCAGCGACCCCATGGGCATGTACGCGCCGCATGCATATGCGCAATTGCACGCAGGCTTGAAAGTGGTGCAAGCCGATTTAAAGTCCGACAAAGGACAAGCCAAACTGCATGGCTTGCTGGCTAAATCAGATGTATTGATCACTTCATTTCGTCCATCGGCCTTGAAAAAATTAGGCGCAGATTGGACTTCGCTGCATGCGAAATTTCCTTCGTTGATCATGGTTAGCATCGTCGGTGCCAAAGGCGCTGCCGCTGAAATTCCGGGTCACGATTTGACCTACCTTGCAGCAAACGGTTTGGTCAATGGCTTGGATTTGCCGTCCACTTTGTTTGCTGATATGGCGGGTTCATCGCTGGCGGTGGAAGCGGTGTTGAAAGCGCTGTGGCAACACGCACGGCCTGGCCGCACACACGGCAAAGGCGTGTTCCACGAAGTGGCTTTGGAAAACGCAGCGGCCTATTTGGCTTTGCCGCGTCACTGGGGACTGACGCTGCCGCGCGGCAGCGTAGGCGGCGCGCATGCTGGCTATGCGGTGTATGCGTGCATCAAAGGGCGCGTGGCCGTGGCTGCATTAGAGCCGCACTTCGCGGCGCGATTGGCAGAAGTGGCAGGCATCAAAGCCGCCAAACCGGGACAAGACCTGATGGTGTTGCCCTCTACCCGGTTGAAGCTAACTGAATTTTTTGCGGGTTTGACGCGCAAGCAAATAGACGCGTTGGCCAGCGCGCATGATTTGCCATTGCTGACCATGACTTGAATTACTTATGTTTGCGCGGCGGCAAGCCAGTGTGCTGCGTCAATATTTTGCCCGGCGCAGCCTTTACCCGCCCTGTCGTGACGGGCGAGGTTCTGGCGGTCGCAGCCGTGCTGTTTTTGCGTCTGCTGCTGGTATAGCCTTCGGTGTTGAGCGGCTGAAAACGCGGTATCAAATGTTGTTTGCCGTTGCCAATCAAATCGGCGTGGCCCATCGCTTTGAGCGCCTCACGCAGCAACGGCCAGTTGTTCGGGTCGTGGTAGCGCAAAAACGCTTTGTGTAAACGGCGGCGTTTTTCACCGCGCACTATGTCTACCGCTTCACTGTCGCGCCCTACCCGCTTAAGCGGATTTTTGCCAGAGTGGTACATGGCTGTCGCCGTGGCCATAGGGCTGGGGTAAAAGGTTTGCACTTGGTCGGCGCGAAAACCGTTTTTCTTCAACCACACGGCCAAGTGCATCATGTCTTCATCTCGCGTACCAGGATGGGCGGCGATAAAGTAGGGAATCAAATATTGTTTCTTGCCAGCCTCGGCGCTGTATTTGTCGAACATTTGCTTGAAACGTTCGTAGCTGCCAATCCCCGGCTTCATCATCATCGACAGCGGGCTGCCCTCGGTGTGCTCAGGCGCAATCTTCAAATAACCACCGACGTGGTGGGTCACCAGTTCTTTCACGTACTCCGGGCTTTCAACCGCCAAGTCATAACGCAAACCCGAGCCGATGAGGATTTTTTTCACACCACGCAAGGCGCGCGCTTTGCGATACAGCTGAATCAGCGGCGCGTGGCTGGTGTTCAGGTTTTGGCAGATGCCGGGAAACACGCAACTCGGTTTGCGGCACGCGGCTTCAATTTCAGGCGTTTTGCAACCGATACGGTACATGTTGGCAGTAGGTCCGCCCAAGTCACTGACCACGCCGGTGAAGCCCGGCACTTTGTCGCGTATGTCTTCAATCTCACGAAGTATCGATTCTTCACTGCGGCTTTGGATGATGCGGCCTTCATGCTCAGTGATCGAACAAAACGTGCAACCGCCAAAGCAACCGCGCATGATGTTGACGCTGAAGCGAATCATTTCCCACGCGGGAATCTTGGTTTCGCCGTCGTGCCCGCCTTTAGCGTCTTCATACGACGGGTGCGGGCTGCGCGCATAAGGCAGATCGAACACATGGTCCATCTCGGCGGTGGTCAGAGGAATCGGCGGCGGGTTGATCCACACATCTCGCGCGGTGCGCCCTTCGCCGTGCGACTGTACCAAGGCACGCGCATTGCCCGGGTTGGTTTCCAAATGCAACACGCGGTTCGAATGCGCGTACAACACCGGATCAGATTTGATTTGCTCGTAAGACGGCAAGCGAATCACGGAGCGCTCGCGCGGCGGAACTTTGAGTTTGCCTTTGCCCTGCAGTGCGGGGTTAGGAACGAATTGCAAAGGTGAAGTGGTGAAACCGGGACTGGATGTTGCGTCTGTTTTACCTGCAGCTAGGGCTATTGAAGCGGACTTTGCCAACAAGGCCTTGTCAGTGGAAGCTGATCCGTCTTTGCTTAATTGCAAAGTGGCTGCATCTGCCACCGCTTGCGCCTCGTCTTCACGTGCGCAGGTTTCACCTTGCGCTTTGGCCTGATCGCTGACCATCAAATAAGGGTTGACATGCGCCTCTATGCGCCCGGGTGTGTCGACTTCGGTGGAGTCAATCTCAAACCAATCGGCAGGCGCTTCGCGCACCAAATATGCCGTACCGCGCACATCGGTGATTTGCGTGATGGATTCTTTGGCCGCGATGCGATGCGCCACTTCCACCAAGGCGCGTTCAGCATTGCCGTAGAGCAGCAAATCTGCTTTGGCGTCGATCAAGATGGAACGACGCACTTTGTCTTGCCAATAATCGTAATGCGCAATGCGCCGCAACGACGCTTCAATGCCGCCGATGATGATGGGCACCGCCGGGTAGGCTTCGCGGCAACGCTGGCTGTAGACCAACACGCTGCGATCCGGGCGCTTACCGCCGACGCCGCCAGCTGTGTAAGCGTCATCGCTGCGAATTTTGCGGTCAGCGGTATAGCGGTTGATCATGGAATCCATATTGCCAGCGGTCACACCGAAAAACAAATTGGGTTGACCTAATGCTTGGAAAGGCTCAGCGCTGTTCCATTCTGGCTGGGCAATGATGCCAACGCGAAAACCTTGCGCCTCCAACATGCGACCGATGACCGCCATGCCGAAACTGGGGTGGTCCACATACGCGTCGCCGGTCACCAAAATGATGTCGCAACTGTCCCAGCCGAGTTGCGCCATTTCAGCGCGGCTCATGGGCAAAAACGGTGCTGTGCCAAAGCGAGCCGCCCAATACTTTTTGTAACTGGTCAGAGGTTTGGCTGCGCGATTGAAAAAGGAGACGTCTATAGGGGCGTTCATTAGCCCCCGATTCTAGGCGCAGTGGTGCTTTTACCCCTCGAGGACGCGCATTGCCGCATTTTTGGCAATGTCATTGCCATTCACAGGCTTTAAAACTGCCATTGGTATTTAAGTTCGTAGTATTTACTGGGTTGCGTGTCCAATGTCGGACGATCAATCCAAGCGGACAAATTCGGACACCAATATTGCCTGTCATAAGAATCAAGGCAGGGACGCTCGGTGACTTTGCCGCCGAACCATTGCCCCCAAGAAACACTCATTGTGTTCGCTTTGTCAATCTCAAAGTTTTTGGCCAGGCCCAAGAAAGTCGAAGGGGCAAACACACCTACAGCTGAAGCAAAGCTCACTAAGCTGAGCGCCAATGGAACTTTGATCAGATAGCTAAATTGAGCTAACTTCATGAGTTAAACATGTGCTCGTTTCATCAACGTGCTGATACCCGAATACAAAGAGGAATGACCTCTTAAGCCTTCATCTTTCATGCGGTTGATGGTTGAAACTTGTGAACCTGTGTAAGCAATGCGAGCTCTGCTTAATTCATCCGTTGTCCAAGGGCTTGTGGATTGGTCTCTGCGAATTAAGGCAGACATATTGGCGGTGTAGCTTTGGTTCACCACACCTAATTTGATATTGCGGCCGTCAGTTGCAGACTGAGAACTGTCTAACTGATTGAAAAACACTTCATTGGCAAATGGATTTCGCACAATATTCAAACCATAGTAATTCGCACCCGGCGCATAACGGTAGCCGCCAGTGGGTCGAGCACCGAGTTGGTTGTCTATGACCGTTTCGGAACTGCTTAAGTCCAGGCCATAAAGATTAGCCCCGGGCGCGTTTCTGGATGCAA
This sequence comes from Bordetella parapertussis, assembly GCA_945900685.1. Lineage (GTDB taxonomy): Bacteria > Pseudomonadota > Gammaproteobacteria > Burkholderiales > Burkholderiaceae_C > Limnohabitans > Limnohabitans parapertussis_C. Next base: position 6,446 of record CAMDJS010000001.1, on the reverse strand, counting down.
TCAATCCTGTATTGATACCGTGGTAAGTGTTCTCTCCACTTAAATAATCCTCAATCAAAATATTCACACCCTTGCCTGTCCAACCTTGGTGAAATGCCGTGATCACATCCTCATGCGGTATTTCATAACTGGCCGGTGCACAACTGCTGTAATCTTTGGAAGAACAAGACGCAGTCAATGTTTGACCCCATAGCTTCAAATGGGCGGTCGGCTTCCAGCTCCCATAAAAATATGCGTTGGCATAACCTGGGCCGCTGTTGTCCGGGGTAGACCATCGCAAGTCATAAGTGCTGCTGCTGGTGCTGACCGATTTGTTCGGATCGGCATCGGTCACCTGTGTGCTCATGAGCCCGGTGTTCATCGCTACGAAAGGTATATAGGGGCCGCCTTCTGTGAAATTGATTTGTCCTAAAGTGGCAGGGGTTCCCCCAGAGCCACAGGCTTGAAGCAAACAAAAACACACCACCAAAAAGAGTTTGAACATGATCTGAATACGAGGGTAGGCATTGCAAACCTTGTATTTAAATAAAATTTATGCTTTTTGGGGGCTTAATTTCTTCTTTTACCGGTCCTTAAGTGATGCAATAAATGCTTAAACAGGTTTGATGAACACCGCCAACCCCAACCCGCGTTCTTTTATTGTTCGATTACGCCCACTCAAGGGTTTTGTTTCGTTCCTACGGATTTAGCAAAGAGGGCTTGAGCCCTCGTTTTTTGAAGAAAAATGGTCAATGGCGTGATCATGAAAAATGGGCACTGTTGACAGATAACTACGAATGACCGTAACAAAATCAGTTTATGCGCTGCCTCACCGTCTCATACAAACATATCCCACTCGCTACCGAGACGTTCAAACTCTCCACGCCGCCCGCCATGGGAATACTGACCAGCTGATCGCAGGTCTTGCGTGTTAACTGCCTGAGGCCGCTGCCTTCCGCGCCCAATACCCAGGCAGTCGATATTTTCAAATCCACGTCGTACAGCGTTTTCTCGGCATCGTCACTGGTGCCGGTGATCCATATATTGCGCTCTTTCAATTCGTTGAGCGTGCGCGCCAAATTGGTCACCATGAAATACGGCACGGTCTCGGCTGCGCCGCTGGCCACCTTGGCCACGGTGGCGTTGATGCCCACGGCGTGGTCTTTCGGTGCGATCACCGCGTGCACGCCTGCACCGTCTGCCACGCGCAAACACGCGCCCAGGTTGTGTGGGTCGGTGATGCCGTCCAGCACCAATATCAACGCCGGTTCGTCATCCGGCAATGCCTCCAGGCATTCATCCAGCGACTTGGCAATATCAATCGCATGCACCCGAGCCACCACGCCTTGGTGGCCGTGGTTACCGGCCAACTGCGCCAATCGCATGCCGTCTGCCTCCACCAATTTCACTTTGGCTTCTTTGGCGCGCTCCTGAAACTGGCGCATGCGTGCGTCTCTGCGGGTCGGGTCGAAAAACACCTCGATGACTGACGCAGGCGTGGTTTTCAGTCGCACACCGACTGCATGAAAACCGAATAAAACTTTAGGGCTGGAGGCCATTCACTGCTTTCTTTGGGGTGTGCATTGGAAACATGCACGCTGGTTCATTAATCGCTAAAGGCTGCAAGCTACGCACAAGACTTCAAGCCGTAGGGTCTGTCAAATGTCGCAGCGGGTGCGCATGCACCGGCCACGCGCTTTGGAAAAACGGTGTCACCATGTCCGCGCTGATGTCTTCCAAACGCTCTGGCTGCCACTTCGGCGCATGGTCTTTGTCCACGGCCAACGCGCGTATGCCCTCTACCGTGTCGCTGTGCGCCGGGCCGCGCTGCAAATGCGCCGGGTGAAAACTGTGTCTCACCATGTCGCGCTCCATGCGCAATTCATCGGCCAGCTCCATGTGGCGCGCACGCCTGATTTGTTCTAGCGTCACGGCCAGCATCAGCGGTGAACGTTTGCGCAAGGCTTGCAATGCGACGGCTGACAATTCATCTGTGTGTTGTGCCAATGCATTGGCAATAGTTGGCACATCAGCAGACGCAAACACGCTATTCAACTGCTCGTTCCACCAAACCGGTGAGTGTGCTTTGGCATCTGCGGTGGCTGCTGCATAAGGCTGTGTTATCTGTTGAATTGCCTTGTCTGCGTTTTGCCAATCCATGGTCGGCAAGTTGTCCCAAAGCGCGGTCAAGTCGGCACTTGGGCACAACACATCGGCCAGTCCGGCGTACACCGCTTCTGCGCCGTTCAACATATGTCCGGTCAACCCCAAGTACTCGCCCAAAGCGCCCTGGCAGCGGCTGAGGAAATAACCGCCGCCCACATCCGGAAACAAACCGATCATGGTCTCTGGCATGGCCATTTTGGTTTTGTCGGTGGCGATACGCAAACTCGCACCTTGCGCCAAACCCATGCCGCCGCCCATGACCACGCCGTCCATGAACACCATGCATGGTTTGTTATAGCGATGAATCAAATGGTTCAGCGCATATTCTTCGGTGAAAAAATCTTCCAGTTGCGGGTCACCGGCCAACGCAGCTTGGTGAAAAAAACGTATGTCACCACCCGCGCAAAACGCACCGAACGCGCCCTCGCGCCCCATGCCGCGCATGGCCACGGCTTTCACTGTGTCATCTGTTTGCCAGGCCAGCAACACCTGCGTGATGTCGCGCACCATGGACAAAGACAAAGCGTTCAATGCTTTGGCGCGATTCAGCGTGATCAAACCAATCTGCCCGCTGACCGTTGCCAGCACATCACCATCATGAAGTTCAAAATGCGCTTTACCCATTGCGTTGCCTCCAACTTGCATATTCATTTCCTGCCAGTGCGATCAACACCAGACTGCCGCCCAGCATCACCGCTTGTGCAGGTGCTTCTCCTGCACCCAACCACGCCCAACTGATGCCAAACAACACCTCAAGCAATGCCAGCAAGGCCACTTCATGCGGCTTTAACACTTGCGAACTCCACACTGCCAAGCTGCAAGGCAGCGCCAATTGAAAAACGCCGAGCAGTGCCAGCCATTGCATGTCGGTGGCCGTCGCCGCTGAGGGGAAAGCCAGCGGCGCGGTGAACACACAGGACAACACCGCGCCTATCAATATGGCCGGCAACATGTTGGTGTGCGCCACATCTGCTTGACGGGTTTTCATGAGGTTCCATTGCACCGAACCTGCCATGGGCACACACGCTGCGACCAACATGCCTTTGAGGTGCTGACCGTCGTCGAGCTGAATTTGCGACACAAACATATAGCCAATGCCGACCGCTGCCAATGCAATTGCGCCCCAAGTTTGGCGCGACAAAGCCGGTCCGCCCAACAAGCGGTGCAGCAAAGCGGTGAGCAAGGGGCCGAGCGACAAAGTGATGAGCACATTGGCCACGGTGGTCATGGCCATGGCGAGCATGAAAGCGGTGAACATGACCGACCAACACAAGCCAGAGAGCCACAGGGTGCGTGAACTGAATGCACGCAAGCGCCACACCTTGCCGCGCGTGGCAAGGGTCAGGCCAATGACCAAACTGAGGGCAGTGAAAAAACTGCGCCAAAACGTGACTTCAAAACCTTGAGCCTGCGTGATCTGGCGCGACACCACACCGGCAACCGACCACAGCAAGGTGGCCAGCACCATCAGCCCCAAGGCTTGTGCATGACTCAGCTTGTTGTGCATGGTGCGGGTGATCAGGATTCGCGGCTGGCGCGCTTGCGCTCGTGTTCTTTCAGGTGGCGTTTACGCAGTCGCACGCTCTTAGGTGTGATCTCGACCAACTCGTCGTCTTCAATGAACTGCACGCCGTACTCCAGCGTACATTGGATGGGCGGTGTGATTTTGATCGCATCTTCTTTGCCGGAGACGCGGAAGTTGGTCAACTGTTTGGTGCGGGTGGCGTTCACCACCAGATCGTTGTCGCGGCTGTGAATGCCGACGATCATGCCCTCATACACCGGGTCGTTGGGCTTGACGAACATGCGGCCACGGTCGTCCAGCTTGCCCAAGGCGTAAGTGAAAATTTCACCGTCGTCCATGGAAATCAGCACGCCGTTTTTGCGGCCACCGATCTCGCCTTTGTGCGCTTCGTATTTGTCGAAGATGTTGGAGATCAGGCCTGAACCACGGGTCAAGTTCAAAAATTCGGTGGTGAAACCAATGAGGCCACGCGCTGGGATGCGGTATTCCAAACGCACACGACCGCGCCCGTCAGATTCCATGTTCACCAAATCGCCTTTGCGCTCGCCCAAAGCTTGCATGACGCCGCCCTGGTGTTGTTCTTCGATATCAGCGGTCACCAACTCGATAGGTTCGCAACGCTCACCATTGATCTCGCGGTACACCACGCGCGGTTTGGACACGGCCAACTCGTAGCCTTCGCGGCGCATGTTTTCTAACAAAATGGTCAAGTGCAATTCACCGCGACCAGAGACTTCAAAAATGCCGTCTTCGTCGGTTTCTTTCACTTTCAAAGCCACGTTGGCTTGCAACTCTTTTTGCAGACGGTCCCAGATTTGGCGACTGGTCACATACTTGCCTTCGCGGCCAGCCAGCGGCGAGGTGTTGACGCAAAAGTTCATGGTCAAAGTGGGTTCATCCACCTTCAGCATGGGCAGTGGCTTGGGGTTCAACGGGTCGGTGATGGTGACACCAATGCCAATTTCATTGATACCGTTGATCAACACAATGTCGCCGGGACCGGCTTCGGTGGCTTGAATACGGTCTAGGCCTTGGAATTTCAACACCTGGTTGACACGGCCTTTGACCGGCGCGCCTTCTTCACCGGCCATCACCAGCACATCCATGCCGGGTTTGATGGTGCCTGCACTGATGCGACCCACGCCGATGCGACCGACGAAAGTAGAAAAGTCGAGTGCAGAGATTTGCAACTGCAAAGGCGCAGTGGGGTCGCCTTGCTGTGGCGGCACGTGTTTCAACACGGTTTCAAACAGCGCAGACATGTCCGGGCCCCATTGCTCGCCCTGCTCGCCTTCAACCAATGAAGACCAGCCGTTGATGCCGGAGGCATAGACCACGGGAAAATCGAGTTGTTCGTCGGTCGCGCCGAGTTTGTCAAACAGCTCAAACGCTTGGTTGATCACGACGCTAGGGCGTGAGCCGGGCTTGTCCACTTTGTTCACCACAACGATGGGCTTTAAGCCCAGCGCCAAGGCTTTTTTGGTCACGAAGCGGGTTTGCGGCATGGGACCTTCTTGCGCATCGATCAGCAACACCACGCCGTCGACCATGGACAAAGCGCGTTCGACTTCGCCGCCAAAGTCCGCGTGTCCCGGTGTGTCGACGATGTTGATGTGTGTGCCACTCCAGCTGACTGCGCAGTTTTTCGCCAGGATGGTGATGCCGCGCTCGCGCTCAATAGCGTTGTTGTCCATGACGGTATCCACCACTTTTTCGTGGTCGGCAAAGGTGCCTGACTGGCGCAGCAACTGGTCAACCATGGTGGTTTTACCGTGGTCAACGTGGGCAATGATGGCGATGTTTCTAATTTGTAAAGTCATGCAGCACTCTCGAGTAAGGATTGGATTTCTTGGGGATTGAGTAAACGTTCGGGTATGAGTTCGCCAGCACGCACGTGTGCGGTGCCAAGCAATGAATGCGGGTTACTGCCGTACACAGCCACTTGGGCGTGGTCAGGCCAGTCGCCCCTGCGGCGCAGGCCACTTAAGAAACGCCCTGCATCATCGCTTTGCAATGTGATGGCTTGATGACTGTCCAGCAAGGCGTCCACTGGCAACAAAGCCGCGTGGCGTTTGTCCTCTGGCCAGCTCTCCAAATCGGTCAGGCTGACGCAGTCTTTGGCCACGAACACACCGCTTTGCACCCGGCGCAATGCAGACAAAAACGCACCGCAACCCAGTGCAATGCCAATGTCTTCGCCCAGCGTGCGTACGTACGTGCCTTTGCTGCAACGCGCGCGCAAAGCCACGCTACGCACGCCCCCCACTTCGGGTAATTCGCTCAATTGCAATTCGTAAATGGTGACGCGCCGCGGTGTGCGTTCCACGTCCACCCCGTCGCGCGCGTATTCATACAAAGCCTTACCGTCTTTTTTCAAGGCGCTGTGCATGGGCGGCAACTGCATCAGTTCACCGGTGAACAGCGCTTGCACTTGCTGCAATTTTTCCGGTGAAAAATCAACGGCAGCTTCAGCGATGACTTCGCCTTCAGCGTCAGCGGTGGTGGTGCGTTGGCCTAAGCGCAACACGGCTTCATAGGTTTTGTCGGCATCCAAATGCAACTGGCTAAATTTAGTAGCTGCGCCGAAACACAAGGGCAACACGCCGGTGGCGAGGGGATCCAGCGTGCCAGTGTGACCGGCTTTTTCGGCGCGCAGCAACCACTTGGCTTTTTGCAAAGCCTGGTTGCTGGAGAGTCCCAGCGGTTTATCGAGCAACAACACCCCATGCACGGGACGCCGTTGCACCCGTGTGCGTGGCGAGTTCATGGTCAATCG